>NZ_JAOARZ010000043.1:0-100804 GCF_025210255.1 Donghicola sp.
CGTAATCGCATCGAGATCATGTTCGGCAGGCTCAAGGACTGGAGGCGCGTGGCCACCCGATATGACCGGTGCCCGAAGGTTTTCCTTTCGGCCATCGCTCTCGCCGCCCTCGTCATCTACTGGTTATGAATCCTGACCCTAAGGCAAGAAAACCGTTTAGAGTCATTTCGTCAAAAATTCTGTCCCGATTTCGCCGTCCAAAAGTTCGATAAACGCCGTCGGAGGCAGCATCCCCGGATCAGCGAACGGATCAGAAAAAGCAAAGATCACGTACATAATGACACCTGTGTAGGCGGCATATAGCGACAACAGTGATAGGTGCAGTGGCGTCGGCGCAAATGTAAAATAACGAACCGCCACCCGTGCCCTGGTTATCGGGTAAAAGATCGCGAACGAGATCCCCGTCAAAGGCGGGGTGCGTCCTGCACACCTAAGCTCTATGCAGTCGTACCTGCGGCTACCCGCCAGTGTGCAGCATATGCCCGAAGTTGCGGTTCCAGTGCAGGCATCTCGTAATCACGCAATTGCGGCGACAGTCTATGTGCTGCCAGCATCGCGGCACCCAGAGACGTCCCTGTCAAACTGGTCGCGACTTTGACACCACTTGGTGAAACGACGCGCAACATATCAAGATAGTCAGTGTTTCTGGCGAAAGGCCCTTCGACGATCACCGGTCCGTCAGCTCCTGCCAGATCTAGGCAAACGCGTGTCATCAGAGCCAGATACCAAGACAGCGCCACGAGACGCGTGCCGCCCTGCGGCTCTAACCCGCGCCACGCCATCTGTCGGTTCCGAAAAGGACCAGAGGACGGCTCTACCGAAGGAAGCAGCATTATTCCTTTCAGAACCTCCGCACGGTCACTGTCAGAGCCCTCGTGGACGTCGGGCCGGATCAGTTCGTACTCGCGCCCCCCCATGAAGCGCGCAGAGGGAACCGCCTGCCCCAGTGCATTGGTGTTGACTAACACATCGCGGGTTTGGTCCAGAGCTTTCGGCTTGGACCCAATCGCCATCGCCACGACCCATGTACCTGTCGAGACGACCGCAAAGGGTTCTGCCTGTCCGAGATAAGAAAAAAGCGAGGCATTACTATCATGTATGCCGCAGGTCACGGGGACCGGTTTTTCAAAACCGGTCTGCGCGGCCAAATCCTCCCGCACATGACCCAGAACCGAATTGGATCGCATCGCGGGGGCCATGTTCTCTTCCAACCCCAATCTTTTCACCAAAGGGGAAAATTGCTGCGCATACGGACACCACAAATCTGTGTGACACCCCAGAGAGGTCACGTCCGTCGCCAGTTCTCCGGTCAGCCGGAACCCCCAATACTGCGGATAGGTGACCACATGCGCCAAGCGCTGACGCAGACCGTCTTGGGTCTCCAACAGCCAATGCAACTGCGCCCCGAGGTTCAGACCCATCGGCAATCGCGGCGATCCAGTGACCGCAAAGTCCGGCCGGATAGCTTCATACTCGGCGCTCAGATCGTCGGGACCGGTATGCTCGTATTCCAGCATGGGGCATGCAAGGCCCCCCTGCCCGTCCAACAACACCGCTGAGGCCCCATGGGTCGTGACCGAAATCGCATCGACCCCGTGACTGCCATGAAAGTCGCGCAAAGCATCCACGAAGAACGCCCAATGACCCTCTAGGTCAAAATGCGGATAGGGCGGCCCCGCAAGCACATTGTTCGGACGGGTGACAACGGCGACTTCGGCCATGGTCCCACTGTCCACCAGCGCCAGTTTGGCGTTGGTCTTGCCCACGTCAATGACAGCGATGTTGCTCATGGCAGGTGAAAGACCGTTTCCAAGGGCAGGGCCACCGGCTCGTTATCCGGATGGGTTTCCATGATGTCCGCCATATGCGCCCACCATTTCTGCATGACGGGGTGGGACGGCAGATCGGCGATTCCGTGATCCTCGGGCCGCCATAACACACCGAACAAAGCCCGCGTTTCCGCGTCATAGTGGATCGAGTAATCCTCTACCCCTGCCTCCTTGAGCAAGGTCACCAGCTCGGGCCAAATCTCGTCATGGCGGCGGCGGTATTCGTCTAGCTGCCCTTCGTGCAGAGTCATGCGGAAGGCGTATTTTTCCATCATTTGCTCCCCTTCAGCTTGGCAAACAGCCGCGGCAGAGCAATCACGCCGATCAGGAGCGCACCGATAAAGATCGACATCACGATCCCCGGAACGTTCAGCAGACCAAGCCCAAAGGTCACCAGCCCCATCACGAACGCGGCAATCACGACACCCGGAATGGTGCCCGAACCACCAAGAATGTTCACACCACCAAGGACCACCATAGTGACCACTTCCAGCTCCATCCCCGAGGCGATCGAGGGACGCGTGGACCCAAGACGCGAGGTCAGGCACACAGCCGCCAGACCGCTCATCAACCCAGTCAGCATGAACAGCGTCAGTTTTACCCGACCCACGCGGATGCCAGAGAACATGGCAGCTGTGGCGTTGTTACCGACCGCATAGACCGCGCGGCCGAAGTTGGTTTTGTGCAAGACCACGCCGTAAATCACCGCAAGCAGGGCGAAAATTACCATCTCGACCGAAATGACCCAAAAGGCATATCCCTGTCCGAACCACGCAAAATCGCTGGGATAGCCACGGAACGCTCCGTCGCCGAGAACGATGTAGCTGAGACCTCGGAACAAGCTCATAGTACCGATGGTCACCACGATAGATGGCAGGTTGAACCGCGTGACCAAGACGCCGTTGAACACGCCGCACAGCAGCCCCGTGATAAGCCCCGCCAGCACGATCACCGGCGTTCCAAAGCCCGCCTGCATCACCAGACCCATCACGGTCGAAGCAAGCGCGATGATCGAGGCGACCGATAGGTCAATCTCGCCCGCGATGATCAACAGCGCCATCGCAAAGGCAATCATTGCCTTTTCGGTGAAGTTGAAGGTCGCGTCGCTCAGGTTCCATGCGTTCAGGAAGTACGGCGAGGCAAAGCTGTTCAGGATGAAAATCCCCACAGCAACCAGCAACAGCAGCGCCTCCCAGCTTTTCAGAATGCGCTCGGTCGGGGTGCTCAGGCGGTCGGGGATGACCCGTGTTTTGATATGATCAACCATGGTCATTGTGCGTGCTCTGCGGATTTCAGGATAACGCGGCCTTTGGTGCGGTCCGCGCGGGCGTTAAAGACGACGGCGATGATGATGGCCGCGCCGCTGATCGCCAGTTGCCAGAAGGGCGAGATATCGACGACCGGCAGGGCATTCTTGATGACCCCAAGGAATAGCGCGCCAAGGACAGCGCCCCCCACGGTGCCAATGCCCCCCGCGATGCTGATCCCGCCGATGACGCAGGCGGCGACAACGTCCAGCTCGAACCCGCCGGCGATGTCCACGTAGGCCACGGCGTAGCGGGCGACCCACAAGTATCCGGCAAGACCGGCCAGTGTGCCGCTGATGACAAACGCTAGAAACTGCGATTTGCCAACATTGATGCCCGTGTAGACCGCCGCATGGGGGTTACCGCCCACCGCATAGAAACTGCGACCAAGGGTGGTGCGGGCCATCACAACAGACATGACGACGATCACTGCGATGGCGACCCACGACAGGACCGGCAGGCCCAACAGCGAGGCGCGGGGAAAGGCGGTGAAGGCCGGGCTCATCTCGTGGGCATTGACCCATTTCCCGTCTGAAATCAGAAAGATGATGCCGCGGTAGATGGTCATCGTGCCAAGGGTCACGACGATCGGTGGGATGTCCAGCTTCCACACCAGCAGGCCATTAACGGCCCCCATGATGGCGCCAAGTGCCAGTGCCAGCAGCAGGATCACGAAGATCGGCAATTCTGGATAAGCCACGTTCAGCATGGCGCACACCATGCCGGTCAGCGCTAAGTTCGCCGCGACCGACAGATCAATGCAGCGGGTCAGGATCACGACCATCTGCCCCAGTGCCAGAATGATCAGCGGGCTCGTGTCATTAAACACCGCGGCAAGATTGGCGGGCGCAACAAAGCCTGCGAAACGGGTTGCGATCAGCACTAGAAGCGCAAGGATCGCGCCCACCAGAATGCTCTCGCGGGATTTCAGAAGGGCGTTCATGCGGCGGCCTCCGAGGTGATGCCTGCGGCGTGGCGGACAAGGGTTTCGGGGCTCAGGTCGTCGCCCTCGAGTTCGGCGACGATGCGGCCTTCGCGCATCACGATGACGCGGTCGGACATGCCGAGGATCTCGGGGATTTCCGAGCTGACCATGATCACCGATAGCCCTTGGGCCGCGAGCTCGGACATGAAGTCATGCACGGCGGCCTTGGAGCCGATGTCGATTCCTTTGGTCGGCTCGTCCAGAATGATGACCTTGGGCTGGGTCGCGAGCCATTTCGCAATCACGACCTTCTGCTGGTTTCCGCCGGACAGGGACCCCACCGGCACATCCAAGGACGCCGCACGCAGGTCGAGCCGCTGGGTATATTCGCGGGCCAATTTGAATTCTTCGGCCATCTGCAGGAAGCCATTGTTCGAGGTCTTGCCCAAGGAGGGCAGCGTCACGTTCTGAAAGATCGGCATGGCGGTGATGGCGCCCTGTTTGCCGCGATCCTCTGGGACATAGACGATGCCGGCCTCAATCGCCTCGGCGGGGGAGCGGATAATTTTGATGTCATCGCCCATTTTGCACACGCCCTTGGAGGGGCGGGTGATCCCGATCAGGGACTGCATGAACTCGGACCGGCCAGCGCCGACCAAACCGTAAAAGCCAAGGATCTCGCCCCGTCGCAGGGTGAAGCCTATGCCATCAAACTCGGTCGGGTGCGAATAGCCAACGACTTGCAAGACGGGATTGCCAAGAACCGCCCGACGTTTGGGAAAAATCTGATCGACCGAGCGGCCGACCATCATCTGCACCAACTCGCCTTCAGTCACGTCGGCCATCAAGCCATCCCCCACGAACTGACCGTCGCGGAAGACGGTGTAGCGGTCGGCGATGCGGAAAATCTCGTCGAACTTGTGGCTGATGAAGAGGATCGCTTTGCCCTGCGCTTTGAGGGTGTCGACCAGCTCGTAAAGCTCTTCGATTTCTTTGTGGGACAGAGCGGCGGTGGGCTCATCCATGATCACCACGCGGGCGTCAATCGAAAGAGCACGGGAGATCGCAACGAGGTGCTTCGAGGCAATCCCCAGATCGCGCAGACGCACATCCGGGTCAATCTTGGCCCCGATGCTGGTCAAGATTTCAGTGGCACGGCGGCGCATCTCGGCTTTGTCGATCAGGCCAAAGCGGGTGCGGGGGGCGTGCCCGATAAAGATATTCTCGGCCACCGACAGTTCGTCAAACAGCACGGTTTCCTGATGGATCGCGGTAATGCCCGCGTCCCCTGCTGCCTGCGCGGTGGGAAAGCGGACGGGCTGCCCGTCCAGCAGGATGTTCCCTTCGTCGGGTTGGTAAATGCCGGTCAGGGTTTTGACGATGGTCGACTTACCCGCGCCATTCTCGCCAATCAGCGCGGTCACCTGCCCAGGATAGAGTGCCAATTGCACCCCATCCAAGGCGCGCACGCCGGGAAACTGTTTTACGATGCCATCCAGCCGCAGCACGGGCTGCGACGGATCGGCCAAGCCGGTTCGGGCCATGGTCCGCCCCATAACTATTTGTTTGAATAAAGAAGGCGGCGCGGGGTCGTCCCACGCCGCCCGATATCACTGACCTTAGAAGATCGATTTGAAGTCTTCGATGTTGCTGCTGTCGTAGACAAACGGATCTGCCATCGCGCCCGAGTTGGTCTCGTCCAGAGTCAGCTCACCCATACGGCCCATGGGGATCGAAGCGCCGGGTTCCGCGGTCGCCTTTTCGGTCGCCAGATTGTAGGCGATCATGGTGGCCGAGTAGCCCAGATCGATCGGGTTCCAGATCGCAAAGGACTTGGACGCGCCGCTCTCGATTGCGCCCGCCATTTCAGAGGGCAGACCCAGACCGGTCACGTTGACCTCACCAATTTTTCCTGCATCCGCCACGGCCTGCGCCGCGGCCACGATACCCACGCTGGTCGGCGCAATGATCGCGTCAAGGTCGGGGTAGGACTGCATCAGGCCCTGCGCTTCGCGATAGGATTTGTCTGCAAGGTCATCGCCATAAACGGTGCCGACCACGTTGATGCCCGGGTAGTTTGGCAGCACCTTGGTCATCTCTTCGATCCAGATGTTCTGGTTGGTCGAAGTGGTGGTCGCCGACAGAACCGCCACGTCACCGCCATCGGGCAGGTGATCGGCGGCCAGCTTGACGATCATGTTGCCAATCAGCGCGTTCGAGCTGGGGTTCAGGTGCGCCTGACGGCCATCCTCTGCCACGCCCGAGTCCCAGCTGATCACGGTAATGCCGCGCTGCATGGCTTTCTTCAGGGTGGGCACCAGTGCGTCGGTGTCGTTGGCGGACACTGCAATCGCGTCCACGTTCTGAGCGATCAGCGAGTTGATCACTTCGATCTGGCCTTCGGCGGTGGTGTCGGTGGGGCCGGTGTAGATGATCTCTACGTCGCCCAACTCGCTGGCCGCTTCTTCTGCGCCCTTGGCTGCTGCTTCAAAGAAGCCGATCCCCAGTGCCTTGACCACCAGCGCGATGCGTACATCTTCGGCGGCAGCGGCGTTGGCGAAAAAACCTGTCGCCATGGCGACGGTGGTCATAAGTCCGGTCAGTTTTTTCATTCTATCCTCCCTTGAATGAAATCTGCGGGCACTGGCGGCATCCTCTCCGCCTCTAGGTGCCCGTATTCTCTTGTTTCGAGGCCGAAGTGCTGGCCACGATCAGTTTCACGTCCGCTGCCTCCAACATGGCGGCGGCCTTGTCGCTGATCCCGTCATCGGTGATCAGCGTGTCGATCCGGTTCAGCCCGCACAGGACCAGACTGGAGCGGTTTTCGAATTTCGTACTGTCGACCAGAACAACCAGCTCATCTGCTTGGCCAATAAGTTTCTGTTCCGCTTGAATAAGAAGCGGGTCCGCCTCCATCAGCCCCAGCGGACCAACCCCTTGGGCACCCATAAACATGCGTCGCGCGTAGAAGTTGCGGGTCACATCATTGTCAAAGGGCGACAGGATGATGTTTTGCTCGCGGTAAATGGTGCCGCCCGACAGCATGATCGTGCATTTGCTGTTCTTCAGCAGATGCTCGGCAATCGGAAAGCTATTGGTGAACACCTGCAGTCGGCGACTGGCGAGCGGGTGCACCATCTGGAATGTTGTGGTGCCCCCGTTGATGATGATCGGCTCGCCATCTTCGCACATATCGACCGCCGCACGCGCGATTGCTTGCTTTTGAGCGGTATTGATCGATTGGTTGAGCGAAAACGGACGCCCCGCAAGACCGGGCAGTTGATTAGGGTTCAGGCTTTCTGCCCCACCCCGCACACGGCGCAATTTCTTTTGGACATGCAGGGCCGCAATGTCCCTGCGAATGGTAGCTTCGGACGCGCCAGTCAACGCACACAGGTCAACCACCGTCACGACGGGGCGGTCCTGTACGGCCGACAAAATGATCCTATGGCGCTCTTTCTCGTGCATCGAAGCCCTCCCGTTGGCCTAAAAGCTGAAAGAGATTCCCGTCAAAGTCAATCAGTTTCTTTCATTTCAATCATTCTGCACCTGCATCATGATTGCTTCTGATCGTTTATGATTGACATTCCGACGCACCCTGTGCAGCTTCATATCGAAAATTTGCATCAGACTACCCTATTCTTCGGGAGGAAAAACCAATGAATACGCCCTCTTCGCGGCTTCAATCGCTGTGGGACGATTCCAAAGCGGCCGCCATGTCGGAACCGGAAAAGCTGCTGTATCGCTCGAACTTGCTTGGTTCTGACAAGCGGATCACCAATTACGGGGGCGGCAACACCAGCGCAAAAGTCATCCAGCCCGATCCACTGACCGGCGAGGAGGCCGAAGTTCTGTGGGTCAAAGGCTCTGGCGGTGACGTTGGTTCGATCAAAATGGACGGGTTCGCGACCCTCTATATGGACAAGCTACGGGCGCTGAAGGGCAAATACCGTGGGGTCGAGTTCGAAGACGAGATGGTCGGTTACCTGCCCCATTGCACCTTCAATCTGAACCCGCGCGCGGCCTCGATCGACACGCCGCTGCACGCCTATGTGCCGCAAAAGCACGTCGATCACATGCACCCCGATGCGATTATCGCCATTGCGGCCTCCAAGAATTCGCGCGAACTGACCGCGGAGATTTTTGGCGACGATATCGGTTGGCTGCCGTGGAAAAAGCCCGGCTACGAGCTGGGTCTGTGGCTAGAGAAGTTCTGTCTGGAGAACCCTGATGCGAAGGGCGTTGTTCTGGAAAGCCACGGGTTGTTCACGTGGGATGACGATGCGAAGGCCTGCTATGAGCTGACGTTGGAAATCATCAACAAAGCCATTGGTTTCTTCGAAGAAAAGACCGCCGATGTACCCGCGTTCGGTGGCCCCGTGCACGAAAGCTTGCCTGCGGAGGAACGCCGCGCTGTGGCCGCCCGCCTGATGCCCGCGATCCGCGGCATAGTCTCTGGCCAGCAGCACATGGTGGGCAATTTTGACGACAGCGATGCGGTGCTGGAGTTCGTGAATGCCGCGAACATGCACCCCTTGGCAGCCCTCGGAACGTCTTGCCCCGACCACTTCTTGCGTACCAAGATTTGCCCGCTGGTGGTTGATTTCGACCCCGCAGAGAACAACATCGACGCGGTTCTAGAGGGCCTGCCCGCGCAAGTGGCAGCCTATCGCGACGGTTATGCCGCCTACTACGACCGCTGCAAACATGACAATTCGCCCGCACTGCGCGACCCCAACGCGGTGGTCTATCTGGTGCCCGGCGTCGGCATGATCACCTTTGCCAAGGACCGCGCCACGGCCCGCATCTCGGGCGAGTTCTATGTGAATGCGATCAACGTTATGCGCGGTGCCTCGGCGGTGTCGGAATACTGCGGCCTGCCCGAACAAGAGGCCTTCGACATCGAATACTGGCTGCTGGAAGAGGCCAAGCTGCAGCGCATGCCCAAGCCGAAATCGCTGGCAGGCCGCGTGGCACTGGTCACCGGCGGTGCGGGTGGTATTGGGGCAGCTACGGCGGCACGCTATCTGTCCGAAGGCGCGTGCGTCATGCTCGCCGATATCGACGAAACCGCGCTGGCCAGCACCTATGACAGACTGACCGCGACCTTCGGCAAAGACGTCGTCCGCACCGTGCAAATGAACGTCACCGACGAGGCAGCGGTTCAGGCCACCTATGCCTACACCTCGGTGGAGTTCGGCGGCGTAGATATTCTGGTGTCGAACGCGGGCATCGCCTCATCCGCACCGGTCGAGGAGACCAGCCTCGACCTGTGGAACAAGAACATGTCGATCCTGTCCACGGGCTATTTCCTGGTTAGCCGAGAGGCATTCAAGGTCATGCGGACCCAAGGGATCGGTGGCTCGGTGGTCTTTGTGGCCTCGAAAAACGGGCTGGCGGCGTCGCCGAATGCCAGCGCTTATTGCACCGCCAAGGCGTCGGAAATCCATCTGGCCCGCTGTCTCGCGCTTGAGGGCGCCGAGGCTGGCATCCGCGTCAACGTGGTAAACCCCGATGCGGTTTTGCGCGGCTCGAAGATCTGGGAGGGCGAGTGGCTGAACCAGCGTGCCAGCACCTACGGCACCGACAAAGAGGGCCTAGAGGAAATGTACCGCAACCGCAGTATGCTGAAGCGCAACGTGCTGCCCGAGGATATCGCCGAAGCAGCCTATTTCTTTGCCTCGGAACAGTCGGCAAAGTCGACCGGCAACATCATTAACGTGGATGCTGGCAACGTGCAGGCCTTCACCCGCTAAGCGCGCCCGCCGCGTGCCCCATCCGGCGCGCGGCCACTTCTGGGAGGAATTTTCATGATTAATTCATCTGTGATCGAGGCCGAGAACGCCAAACGCGAAGCGGACCTGCGTAGCGATTACGACGCGCTTGGCGAGCATCTGGCCCGCCGCGGAGCCGACATCGCCGCCATCAAGGACCGCGCCAAATCCTTTGGGGTTGCGGTTCCCAGCTGGGGCACGGGCACCGGCGGCACCCGCTTTGCCCGCTTCCCCGGTTCCGGCGAGCCGCGCCACATCTTTGACAAGCTGGACGATTGCGGCGTCATCCACGGCCTGACCCAATCGACCCCCACCGTATCCCTGCACATTCCATGGGACAAGGCCGACCCTGCCGATATGCTGGCCAAGGCCGAAGAGCACGGGCTGGCGTTCGACGCCATGAACTCCAACACATTTCAGGATCAGGAAGATCAAGCGCACAGCTACAAATACGGCTCGCTGAGCCACACCGATGCTGCCACCCGCAGCCAAGCAGTCGAGCACAACATCGAATGCATCGAGATCGGTGACAAGCTGGGGTCCAAAGCGCTGACCGTCTGGATCGGCGACGGATCGAACTTCCCTGGTCAGACCCACATGGGCCGCCAGTTCGACCGCTATATGGAGTCGATGAAGGCGATCTATGGCCACTTGCCCGAGGACTGGCGCATCTTCTCGGAGCATAAAATCTATGAACCGGCCTTCTATTCGACCGTCGTGCAGGATTGGGGCACCAGCTATATCATCGCATCGGAACTCGGGGACAAAGCACAGTGTCTGGTGGACCTTGGCCACCACGCGCCCAACGTGAACATCGAAATGATCGTCAGCCGCCTGATCCGTCAGGACAAGCTGGGGGGCTTCCACTTCAACGACTCCAAATACGGGGACGATGATCTGGATAGCGGCACGATTGATCCCTACCGCCTGTTCCTTGTGTTCAACGAACTTGTGGACGCCGAAGGTACCGACGGCCTGAACCTGTCGCATATGATCGACCAGAGCCACAACGTGACCGACCCGATCGAGAGCCTGATGATCTCTGCCTCTGAAATCCAGCGGGCGTTCGTGCAGGCGTCGCTGGTGGATCGCGGTGCATTGGGGAGCTATCAGGACGACAACGACGCGCTTATGGCCAGCGCCACATTGCGCCGCGCCTTCCGCACGGATGTAGAGCCGATCCTTGCCATGGCACGTCTGGAAACGGGCGGCGCGATTGATCCCGTGGCCACCTACCGCGCAAGCGGCTACCGCGCCCAAGTCGCCGAAGTCCGCCCCAAAGTCAGCGGCGCCGGCGGCGGAATTATTTGATCGGCTTCAATAGCTTCGCTTTACAGGCCAACCTTTATAGGACTCTTAACACCCCCCTGGAGATAAAACGTTTCCAGGGGCTGAGCAGATGGTTGTTCTGGGGCATCTGCGCGCCTTTATGCCTTTCAACCTTACAGATCCTCTTCAAGCCCTGAGCGAGAAGCCGAAAAGCACCCACTGCATTGCTCTAGTTTTCAGCAAGCAGAGCTCAACCCCCACTATGTTGATGAGCCGAGGCGCCCGCCCCCCCATTCAACCGATGACACACCCCTCAAAATGGCCGACCGATGACTGGCGATGATCCATATTATGCATTTTTGGTTGCTTTTGCATAATATGACTCATCAAAAGTCCTCGCATTATCTGAAGCATAGAAAAATTTGGACGAAAAGCAGGGTACTGGAGGGTCCGGTGAGTTCCAATCTTGATCGGCGTTCTTGCGGCAACATATGAGCCAGTCCGTTGCTGCGCCATCAAACGAAACCCTTAAGCAGCCAAGTTGCTTGACTTTTTCTCTACCTCATTTGCTCTGCGCTTCGGCAGCAAGACGATCCCAAAGCTTTCCGTGCGCATGGCTTACTGCGCAGATGGAATCTCCGACTTTTGAGTTTGATGCGAAGAGTTTTGAAAATTATCGCAGTGGCTCGGCTCAGCCTTCGTGCCCGGTTTCTTGGGGCAGAATTTTACTTCTGAAGAAGGCTCCAGCATTCGATGTTTGCATGCCAGCTTCACACGGCAGCCAAATTTTCTTTCTATCGGTCTGGTTTGAACGCACATACTGCACATACTACGACAGCGCCGGAGGCTCCGAAGCATCGTGCTTGGTCGAACTCTTAACGCTCGGACAGTCCCTCAAGTACGCCTTTTCAATTGCCGCTCACAAACAGGCATTCGCTTGTTACAACCACAGAATACCAACCTTCAGTCAGACGCCTGATGAATTTTTGTGCAGTCACCCGCCATGTTCTAGGTGCATAGCTGCACTGCAGCATTTGTAGTTGTCGCATTGCGCGGAGGAGGTCATATTGAGTTTATAGAAGTTGCCTCTCCTCCTCCCTGGCGACTTCTTGGAAATTCTGGCGACACACATCTCCTCCTCCCTTGTGTGTCGCCATTTTCTTTTCCTCCGAATGAATTCGGCCCCGCAGGGCGCATGACGTGAAGGCTTCCGTTAAACTGCTTTTTCCAACTGAATGCGGTTAGTCAGACATCCGTGATGTAAGTCGTCACAACGCATTCCGAATGACATCGCGAAGCTCGGGTCGTTGACTGAAACTAAGCGATGCGGAGGGGGACGGTTCAAACGCCTTAGCCCCATTAAATGTGAGCGCATACTGCCCGAGTTCACCTTGTCCACGTCAATACCTGTCGACGTGAGGAAGCTGCCAAATTCGTCCGTGCGGAACGTCGTCGGCGCCAATATCGTCAAATCACTCGCGTCAAACTTGGTGAACGACATGTAGTCATCACCATCGGTACATCGGTCGTATGCAACATGTAAACTGCGCCATCGTCAAAAAAGACAAAGGGATTGTACACTTCGTCCGTGTCAGACAGCATTTTAGCATCCGTGACCAGATTGCCGTCTGACGTAAAGCTTCGGTAAAATACGCCGGAGGGCAGATTATCGAATGCAGTCCCAGAGTATCACTGCGAGTCCAGCCAAAAGTAAACGATGTCATCCGACGCTTCTACGAAGTCATTTCCAAGAGCGTCGGTGAATCCGCTTTCGAATGCATCATTCAGAGCAATCAATTCGTAGCGGGTGTCGGCCATTGTCGTCCTCGTTGGGTCTGCAGGTATCAGTAGCGCTATTATGCTTTAGGCTATTATGTTCACGAAAGTTACCGATAAATAGTTTCGGCAAGCTTCTTCCCTGACCCTTTCTGGCTGTCTTTCGCGGACCAGTGACACCAAAGGGTATACGCTTGGCACTTTATGTCTGTCATAGCGCATCAAAGCCAAACCCTATTCTTGATGGCCAAATCGCTCATTCAAGATGTATACCGCCCCATTCGAGACGTGACATTATGCGCATTCGTGAAACGCGCGCTTTGGGCTGGCGTAACCGGAAAAAATGGTAATTCGGGTAAAAGTCCCAACTCATGTCGATCTCTTCGCATTAAGTTCTAGTCACAGCTTCACGCAGTCCCCGAACTCAGAACGTGCAACATCTCGGATGTGCTCTGCCATTTCCACAAAGGCAGCAGGCGTACCGCTCGATTTCCGCCAAGCCAACCCGATCTGTCGTAACCGTGGCGGGGCCAGCGGTATTGTGCACACATCGCTATCAGCGCGTTCGACTTCGGATCGTGAGTACAGCGCGGGCACCAACGTGACCCCCATTCCCAAAGAGACCATCTGGCGCAGCGCATCCAAACTGGTGCCTTCAAAATCCATGCGCAACTTGGCGCCGGCCAACTCGCACACATCTTTGATCTGACGATGCAGCGTATACGCGGGGTCCAACGTGATGAACGTCAAAGATGATAAGTCCTGTAGGCGCGCGTTCTTTGATCGCGCCAAGGGGCTGGCAGTATCCACCGCCAGCAGCAGTGGCTCGCGGAACAAGGGATGGAAGCTGACCTCGTCGTGACCAACGGGCGCTTGGGTCAGGATTAGATCGTGTTTGCCCGCCAACAAATCCTCAACCAGATCTTTCGACGGGCCATCGCGGATGATCAGTTTGAGCTCTGGGTATTTCTCATGCAGCCGTCGCAAGACCCGCGGCATCAGGTAGGGTGCGATCGTTGGCGAGGATCCGAGCCGCAGCGTCCCTCCAAGACCGCTTTCCCCCGACGTCGAACGATGCATTAGACCGTCAACTTCAGCCAGAATGCCAATGGCCTTTTGCGCCACATCGCGGCCGGCTGGCGTTAGAATCAATCCACTACGTTTCCTTTCGAGCAACTGCGCGCCAATCGCCTCTTCCAATGCATTGATCTGAAGACTCAAGGATGGCTGACTGATCTCCAATTGTTGCGCGGCGCGGCGATACTGCAGAACACGGGCCAAAACGGCAAAATAGCGTAGCTGGCGCAACGTAATCTCGGTCATGGAACCCTCTGAGCACTAACGATAGGAATTTCCTATCTTACTTTATCATATCATTGTCTTCATGTGGGTTTCGACGACGCCATGTCTAGGGGGCAGTCAGCGTTCTGCGGCTGCGCTCGTCACAGATATGGAGGTCCAAGATGAAGAATGATGTGCGTCTCAAAGTGTTCTCCCTAGAGGCACGTCTCGCAAAACTGCGATCTAAACACGGCACCTTGAAAGCACTCATTGCTCGAGAGTTGAAGCGACCAGTCCCCTGCTCGGTTACGCTTCAGACCCTCAAGCGTCAGAGGCTTCGTATCAAAGACGAGATGGTGCGCTGCGTCTCGCGGCTACAGGGCGCCCGCTCCTCCGGGCGGCTTCAAGAGCGGTCGGTGTAGGAGGTGATGATGGGATTTGTGTTTGTCTATCAAGCCACCTACTTCGGCCGCTTGCACCATGGCCGGATCGAAGACTTTAAGGACGCCATTCTTGGTGGCGAAGAACCAGAGGATCAGGACGGTCCCGACGGCGGCACCCCTCACTTGAAACTTGTAAAATCGACATAAGGAGCGCGGTTATGTTCAAAGGACTTGGTGTCTCAATGCTGCTGATTTGCGGGGGCATGGTATTGGTGCCTGCCGCGATGGCGCTGATGCTCTGATAAGAGCGACCATGTAAAAAACCGGGTGCGTGAGGCAGCGGCTTCACGCACCTTTTTTCATTTTATTCACGACCTTGATGCATCCGCGTCATGCGGTCGCGCAAGCTGGATTTAAAGTGCATTTGCACCACATCTTTAGCAACACAGCTACCAATGGAGTGTGCAATGCGTAGGATGGCAACACGGCTCATCCGACAAATCATCGGACAATTTTTATCAGGACTTTGGGCGACCAAGATACCCCAACCACAGGCCCAGTTGGCGCGGGTTAAAGTGACAGCTCCTGACCGAAAGCCGCCGTTCGCCCTGCGCGGTGGAGGTCTGAGAAAATGATGGACACCTTGCTACTGTCTCGCCTGCAATTTGCGGCGAACATCTCGTTTCACATTCTGTTTCCGACAATCACCATCGCCCTTGGCTGGGTGCTGCTGTTCTTCAAACTGCGGTTTAACCGGACAGGTGAAGAGCGCTGGATGGATGCCTATCGCTTCTGGGTCAAAGTGTTTGCACTATCCTTTGCCATGGGCGTGGTGTCCGGCATAACCATGTCGTTCCAGTTTGGAACCAACTGGCCCGGCTTTATGGAAAGCGTGGGCAACATCGCAGGTCCGCTCTTGGCCTACGAGGTTTTAACCGCCTTCTTCCTCGAGGCAGTGTTCCTAGGCATCATGCTGTTCGGCTTTCGCAAAGTGCCCGGCTGGGTGCACACAATGGCAACGTTCCTTGTCGCGTTCGGCACCACCATGTCGGCCTTCTGGATCATCGTGTTGAATTCGTGGATGCACACCCCTGCAGGGTTCGAACTGCGCGAGGGCGTGGCCCATGCCACGGACTGGATGGCAATTATCTTTAACCCGTCAATGCCCTACCGTCTGGTGCACATGCTGCTGGCGTCGGGTCTGACTGTGGCCTTCCTGATCGCTGGTCTGTCTGCTTTCCGCTGGCTGCGCGGCGATCAAGGTGCCGAAGTGAGAACCACCCTGCGCTTTGGCCTGATGACCGGTGCCATCCTGATCCCCCTGCAAATTCTGGCAGGTGACATGCACGGTCTAAATACGTTGGAGCATCAGCCTGCCAAAGTCGCCGCGATGGAGGGCAATTGGGAAACAGGTCCAAACGTGCCGTTACTCCTCTTCGCTCTGCCGGATCAGGACGCACGCGAAAACCGGTTTGAGCTTGCCGTTCCGAATGGCGCCAGCCTGATCCTGACCCACCATGCGGACGGCGTCGTACCCGGCCTAAATGACTTTGTGGCCGAGGATGGCACGCCCCTGCATCCGCGCGTGGCGCCCATATTTTACGGGTTCCGCGTAATGGTCGGAACCGGCATGGCCATGCTTCTGCTCAGCTGGGGCGCGCTGGTCCTTATGGCACGCCGCCGCGACGAGGCAACAGGATCGTTCCTCAGCACCCGCCGAGGGCTGGACGGACTGCCCAAACCGATGCTGTGGGGCGCACTGGCGATGACTTTCTCTGGATGGCTGGCGACTTTGGCAGGGTGGTACGTGACCGAGATTGGCCGCCAGCCGTGGCTCGTCACAGGTGTCCTGCCGACTGAAGCGGCCGTCGCCGATGTGGCCCCCTCTATGGTGCTGGGGACATTCATTGCCTACCTCGCGATCTATGTAGTGCTGACGCTGGCCTATATCGGTGCGCTCTTCCACTTGGCGAACAAGAAGGCCAAGGGCGACGACGCATCAGGCAAGCCCGAACGCACCGGTCCTGATGGGATCACCGTCCTGACCCCCGCGGAATAAGGAGAGCAGACCATGATGACTCTATTCGGAGATCCGAACCTTTGGCTGCCCGCAACCTTTGCCGCGCTGATGGGACTGTCGATCCTGATTTATGTCGTGCTGGACGGGTTCGATCTGGGGGTGGGACTGCTGTCCCCCCTTGCCACAGAGGCCGAGCGCGACCGCATGATTGCCTCGATCGGGCCATTCTGGGATGCAAACGAGACGTGGCTGGTGCTGGCGATTGGCCTCTTGCTGGTAGCGTTCCCGACGGCGCACGGATTGATCCTATCGACACTGTATCTGCCAGTCGCCGTTATGCTGATCGGCCTGATCTTGCGGGGCGTCGCGTTCGAATTCCGCGTCAAAGCGCCTGCCAGTCAGAAACGCATGTGGGACCACGCTTTCTTTGGAGGATCGGCTATGGCATCCCTGAGCCAAGGGTACATGCTGGGATCCTACGTGCTAGGACTGGGGACGGGTTGGGGCGCGATCGCATTCTCGCTGCTGACGGCGGTGTTTCTAACCGTCGCATACAGCTTTATTGGGGCGACTTGGCTGATCTTCAAAACCGAAGACATCCTGCAGAAAAAGGCGGTGAAGTGGGCCAAGGGCGGCATCTGGGGCGTCCTCGGGGGGCTAGGGGCCGTGTCGATCGCCTCGCCTCTGGCATCAGAGCGGATCTTTGAAAAATGGTTCGCCTTCCCAGAGATCGTGCTGCTGGCTCCGATGCCCATCGCCTTTGCCGCGCTGTCTATGCTGCTGATCATGGCGCTACGGCATCTGCCAACGCAGAATGACAATTGGGCGTGGTTTCCCTTTGCCGCGACTGTCGCACTGTTTGTTCTGGCGTTTGTCGGGCTGGCCTATTCATTCTACCCCTACGTGGTACCCGAGCAGTTGACGATCTACGAGGCAGCCGCAGCACCAGAGAGCTTGATCATCATCCTCTTTGGGGCGCTCTTCGTTCTGCCCGTAATCGCAGGATACACCGCTTTGTCCTACATCATTTTCCGAGGCAAAGCGACGGCACTACGTTACGATTAGGGCCAGCTGCAGAGGCTTCCGCCCATCATCGCTCGCAATAAAAAGGCCGCAGCAGTGCAGTCTGCCGCGGCCTTTGTTGCTCGGACTTACACCTTATTTCGGCAGCAGAACCTTGTCGATCACGTGAATGACGCCGTTCGACTGACGGACATCGGCGGTCGTGACTTCTGCTGCGTTACCACTTTCATCATAGATGAACACGCGCCCCGAGGGCGTCAGCTGCGCGGACAATGCATCGCCCGAGACTGCGTTAAAGTGGTAAAAGCCATCCGACGACATCTTCACCGCAGAGGTGATATCCTCGGCGCTCCAGTTTCCTGCGACGACGTGAGCCGTCAGAATTTTCACCAGCATGTCTTTGTTTTCAGGCTTCAGCAGGGTCTCGACCGTGCCCTCAGGCAGCGCCTCGAATGCGCTGTTTACAGGGGCAAAGACGGTAAAGGGGCCTTCGCTTTGCAGGGTGTCCACCAGACCGGCAGCTTGAACGGCGGCAACGAGGGTGGTGTGATCTGCAGAATTCACAGCGTTCTCGACGATGTTCTTGTCCATGAACATGGGCGCGCCGCCGACCATCGGGTTTCCGGTTTCCGAATGGGACGCGGCAAAGGCAGCGCTTGCGCATGTCAGAGCGAAGGCGGTTGCTGCAATAACGGTTTTCATAGAATGTCTCCTCCAAGGTTCGTGCCTCTTTTACGATGGCAACCGAGGAAAAGACGTGGGCGCCCGATCACATTAAAGTTTTCTTTGTGAGTGGATATTTTTGTAGTTTGAGCTAACGAAATGACTTGTAGCCGAACTCTGCTAAAAAAGCGTCAGCGCCCACATCCGCACTCATTCGCAGGCCGTGCCCCAAGACGCGTTGCCATCTTCGACAGCAAAGGCCGCACGGGCAGAAACAAACGGTAGCCAACCTCCATCGCCGTGGGGACACCGGGCAAACTGCCGATCCGCGCCGCCCACCGCCAGCGGGGCAGCACCTGCCAGATCGCGACAAAGCCGCGTGCCCCAGACACCAGCGCGCCATCGGCCCGTCGTACGTGGAAACGGCGCATGGCATCCCGCGGGCTTAGGTCCGGCCCAGGATGTGTGCCCTCTTGGGACACGTCGACAAAGTTCGAGCGCTCTGCCCCCTTTTGCCGCTTGTAGTGATTGATCTCGGCAGTGCAGAGCGGGCAGGAGCCATCGAAATATACTGTCAGCGTCTCGTTAGGTGCGGCAGGGGTCGGCACAGCGTCTCCTTGGGCTTTGGGATGTCTTTTGGCCTGAAGCTGTGCCACTGCGTGCGATTGGCAAGTCCTGCGGCGATTTGATCAGCCTCCTAGCCCCGCCAGCCACAGGTACAGCGGCAGCCCCAGCGTGATGTTGAAGGGGAAGGTCACACCAAGCGACAAGGTAAGGTAAACGCCCGCCTCGGCTTGGGGCAGCGCGATCTTCATCGCCGCAGGGACCGCGATATATGACGCCGACGCCGCCAGAACCATCAGCAGAAACAAGCTGCCCGTTTGCAGACCGATCACCGACCCAAGGCCCCAAGCAAGCGCCGCCCCGACCACTGGCATCACCAGCCCAAAGGCAAAGAGGCCCGTGCTGAGCATGTGCTTGTTCTTGAGCAGGCTGCGGCCCGCCGACAGCCCCATATCCAGCAGGAACAGACACAAAATCCCCGTGAACGGCGTGACAACAAAGGGCGCGATCATCTGCATGCCCTTGTCCTGCGTCACTGCCCCAATCACAAAGGCTCCTGTCAGCAAAACGATAGAGCCGTTCGCGAACAACTCGCGCATGGGCACGCACTTCGTGTCCCCTTGGGACCGGCCAAACCGCGCGGCAATCCACAAAGCGGACAGGATCGCCGGCACCTCCATCGCGGCGGCGACCGCCACCATGTAACCGTCGGCGGCAATCCCTGTCAGATCCAAGAGGCTTGAGGCCGCAACAAAGGTTACGATCGAGATTGACCCGTAGTGCCCTGCCACCGCCGCCGCGTTCATGGCATCCAGCCGCGTCATCACCCGCAGCAGCATGAACGCGATAAACGGTATCAGGAACGACAGGATCAGCCCCGCCCCGATTGCCAGAAACAGATCAGCGCGCAGCCCGTGCTGCGCCAGACTGTGACCGCCTTTGAATCCGATGGCGAGCAGAAGATAAAGCGACATGAACTTCGCCGCGCCTTCGGGGATGGACAGGTCACTGCGGACGACTGCGGCCAGCAGTCCAAGGGCAAAGAACATAATTGTCGGCACCATAAGGTTGCCAACCAGGCTGTCGAGAATAAGGGGCATATGCGGTCTCCTGATCTGAGGGTTGCCGCCTCTTGCCCGAAATTCTGCGATAGCATAAATACAATCTGGTCTTTATTTTCATATCTTGAGGCTATGAAATGCGCCCTACCCTGCGTCAGATGGAATACGTGGTCACGGTTCACCAAATCGGGAATTTCGGGTTGGCCGCTGATGTGCTGCACGTCAGCCAACCCAGCCTCTCGAACCAAATCGCCACGGTCGAAGCCGAGCTTGGCGTGCGCTTGTTCGAACGTGGCCGCAGCGGTGTGACGACGACTTCTCAGGGTTTGGAGTTCGTTTCGCGGGCACGGCGCATTCTGTCGGAAGTCGAGGCGCTGAATGCCGCCATGACCAGCAACCTGCCCTTTGGCGGGCGTCTGCGTCTGGGTGTTCTGCCCTCAATCGGGCCATATTTGCTGCCCCAGGTCGTGCGCAGCCTGCACCAGAGCCAACCTGACCTGCGCGTGGCCGTGCGCGAAGAGAATACTTTGGGCTTGGATGAAGGAATCCGGAACGGGCGCTTTGATGCCATTATCTCGACCCCCGAAGACCACCCGAACACACAGCAACATTTTCTGTTCACAGAGCGGCTGTGGGCCGCCGTGTCCCATGACCATCCCTTGGCTGGAACGGCGCAGATCACATCGGACCATCTGAACGGCCAACGCTTGCTAACGTTGGATACAGGCCACCGGTTGGCGCGGATCGTCTACGGGATTGCGGGGCAGAACGGCGGGATCGTCTCGAACGATTACGAAGGGACCAGTCTGGATTCGATCCTGCTCATGGCCGCGACGGGCGCGGGCGTGGCGGTCCTGCCCGATCTTTTCGCCCGCCGTCAGGCCGTGCACAGAGAAGAGGTCAAGGTTATTCCCCTTTCCGTACCCGACGCCGACCGCGCCATAAGCCTGATGCTACCAGAGCGCGCCACTGTCGGCGAGAGCACTGATTTGCTCATGAAATCTCTGAAACTGGCCGCCACACAGTTCGGCTTGTAGCGACGCGGCCACGTGGCCCGAACGCCCCCTCCCGCACCCGTTGCATTGCCAGTCAAAGCCATTACTATACAAAAATTATTCGTGTGTAGTAATTCGGGCAGGGAGCCATCCTATGGCAGAACTTCGGAGCGTGGCGCGGTCAGCGTACAACGACCTTCTCCGTCTTTTGCAAGACGATCAAGTGGCCAATCTGCGCGGCACCGTCCGGCAAAAGGAAGTCGGCGGCAAGATCCACTGGTACACGACCGAACGTATCGGGCAGGACCTGAAGTGGTGGTACATCGGCCCCGACACTGATGAAACACGCCAGCGGATTGAACGTCTGCGCGAACTGCAGGAACATGCCCCCGACCGACGGCGGGAACGAGCAAGGCTTGTTCGCCTGCTGCGCGCCGAAGGACTAACCCCCGTGGATCGCGAAACCGGTAGCCTTCTGTTCAACATGAGCAAAGTTGGAACCTTTCGCTTGGGCGGCACTCTGATCGGGACACATGCATTTCGCCTGATGGAAGGGGAACTGGGTCTGACCTTGCCCCGTGACGGGGCGGAAAACACCGGAGACATTGACATCGCGCAGTTCGAGCGGCTCTCTCTGGTGCTCGAAGATGAAGTGCAGCCGTCACTAGCCGAAACCTTTACAGCGCTGAAATTCGATCCGGTCGAGGCTTTGGACACCAACAGTGTCTGGCGGTGGCGGCAAGCGAAATCAGGAACGCTGGTCGAGTTTCTCACCCCCTCCTTTGAAGAAAACGAGGGGATCAAGGCACTGCCCGCATTGGGTGTCAAAGCCCGCGCCTTGCATCACTTGAACTATCTGATCGCAGATCCAATTCCGGCGGCCGCCCTTTATCGCGAGGGCGTTTTGGTACAGATCCCCCGCCCCGAGCGGTTCGCCATTCACAAACTGATCGTGGCAGAGCGCAGGCGTGATGGCGCAACCTCTGACAAGTCCTACAAAGATCGCCAGCAAGCCAAGTGGCTGATCGAGAGCATGGCCTACGATCGGCCCATGGACGTTTGGGAGGCCTACCAAGACGCGCTCTCCCGCGGGCCAAAATGGCGAGATCGGATCGCGCGGTCTCTGGACCGCATACCCTCCCTGCAACAGGTTCTAGAGGATTGCGGGGACTAGGCCCGATTACTGCTCCAGACTGTCCAGATAGCCCCTGACAAACCCACCATCTTGGGCCACGGGCGCCTGCTGCTGCGGGGCGCGCGGCCGGATGGTCGGGCGAACATCGACCACTGGCTCTGACTGCGGAGGCAGCGTCCGGATGATCGGGGTCGGTGTGGCTGCGACGTTGGAGTAATCATTCACCGGGGCAAATGGCATGGCCGCGAACTGAATATCGAAGCCGACGATCGCCCTTTCGCCCGCATAAGCCATTGGCGCAGCGCAAAATAAAACCGATGCGACGGCAATTCTTGCATGAAACATGGTTCTCTCTTTCGATGAGCCAATCATTTGAAAATCTACCTAAAAGGTTTCAGAACCCACGAGCAATTGTCAAGGCAAGCTGCCTGTGGCCTTGGGCCTGCGTCACGTCGAACACGCCTAGAGAAAAATTCCAGCGGGGCAGTTCTCTGAATCCAAAGCCCATTCCAGCGTATAGCTCTTTTGTGGTGCCGGACAGGCTAAGGTTTATAGATTGCGAAACACCAACGCCGATCCCGACAAACGGCTCTTGGTCATTGATCCCAGACCCATCCGCTGTCGCGGCATGATCGCCATAACCGATGGTCAACTGTACCGGCATCTCACCACGCCCCCCATTCACGGTGAACAGGTGTGAAAGATAAGCGGCATAGGCAGGTGGGCTGTCTGCGGCATCTCCCCATGCCGCCGCGTTCGTGGCTGACACCCCTGCAAAGGTCGCCGAACTCTCGGAGACATGCAGGGCACGGGACAGGCTGGCCTGCAATGCGCCGTCCTCGGCAAACCCGATCAGCGATGTGATTGTCGCGCCGACATGGGCGCTGACGCCGCGCACTGGGTTGCCAAAGGTGTACCCCAATAACAGATCACCATCCGCCTGATTGATCGGATCACGTCTGTCCTCGGTGTCGCGTCTGGGATGCACAAGGACCAAACCGACATAGCCGCTGCCCCCCGGCGCGGGCAAGGCACTGGGAATCCCGAAAATACTAGGAAACCGAAGCGATCCCCCATCACTTTGCGCGAAACTCGGAGAGCCTAAACCGGCAATCAACACAATCGCTGAAAGTACTTGTTTCAAATTTCTGATCCAATGCCGATCGTATACGCGGTTCAAATAAACCACTTCCCGTGGTGCCCTCTTTTTCGGATTCCCGCAACGTCTATAGCGTCGCGGAGAAACAGCAGATCAAAAGAGCACGCTTTATAAACAGACGCGCGCTGAAAAATACGCTGCACTCGGTTTTCGGGCGGTGATTAATCGCCAAAGCTGACCCGATATTGCAGGAAATACGAGCTAATCAAAGCAACTACGCCTGCCCAGAAAAATGCTATCGTTTAGCGCTGTCATGAAAACTTCATTGACTGCCCCTTGTCAGAAGCCCGCGGTGCCCCCACCTTCAGAGGGCTTACGTTATCTATCTTCGACACGCTGCTGCCGCTATTTGTGGCCCCGGTTGATCGACTTGGATCGACTTTGCCGGGCTGCCGCAGTCCCGCGGGCAGCATGATCAAGGAGACCACGGATATGGCCAATGGCACCGTGAAATGGTTCAATTCCACCAAAGGTTTTGGGTTCATCCAGCCGGACGACGGCGGCAAAGACGTCTTTGTCCACATTTCCGCCGTTGAACGGTCGGGCATCTCGCGCCTCGATGACGGGCAAAAGGTGACTTACGATCTCGAAACCGGTCGCGATGGCCGCGCTTCAGCCAGCAATCTCGCTCTGGCATGAGTAACGTGCCGGGAGACCTCCTCGCGGGTGTTCCGGCCCGCGGAGCAAAAGGCCGGACCGCCGGCAGCACTCTGCGCACTAAAGGCGACAGGCCGGTGACGGCCCTCGACAAAACGTCGACCGCCGCCTGGAGCATCCTCGACGAGGAAGCCGAAGCGCGGGCGGAAAAGACAGCGCGGCTCAAGGCCGCACGGCAAGCCCGTGACGGCGGCAAAGCAGAATGATCCTCTTGCCCGGTCGATCCACAGGTCTGATCGGGCAACGGATCCCCTACATTGGCGTACCGGGTCCCATGCTTTGGCGTTGGGATCAAAACACTGCGCAGCGAGATTTTTTAGAACAGTCCCCACCCCCGATGGGTAGGGGCACGGCGTTAGACGCGTAAGGCAGGTTTGCCCGCTCCGCCGAGACGACACACTAAGGTTAAAGATATGATGGAAATTCAATGGGGTCAGCCAATGGCCCTGATCACCCCCCAAGATGGCAGCATCGAACATTTTAGCACGATTGAAAAAGCGCGCTATTGGCTGCGCCGCAAGTGGCCGACCGACGATTCCAATCGTGACGCGGCGTTGGCCCAGATTGATGCCGCGATGGAGTGCATGACGCCCGTAGAAGAGGCACGGCACGCATTCCTCGTTGCTGCTTTGTCAGCGGGTTATCGCGCCGAACATCAATGCGAATTCGCTTGAAATGGGCGCGGCCATGAGCGGTCGCACCTTTTGGTTGGCACAAAAAAAGGCGGAGGCATCATGGCCTCCGCCTTTTTCGTTTTCAAACGTCTTAGCTCGGCAGCGTGATGGCCTTGGCGTTGATGAATTCGGTCATGCCAAACCCACCATGCTCGCGGCCATAGCCGCTATCTTTCACACCGCCGAACGGCATTTCAGGTGTGGCGAGGTTGAAGTGATTGATGAACACCATGCCTGTATCGAAGTGCGTTTTGGCCAACTCAAGTGCGCGCTCTTCGTCGCGGCTGAAAATGCCACCACCCAGACCAAAGCGACTGTCGTTGGCGCTACGCATGGCGTCTTCGTCATCTTTCGCGCGAATGACCGACGCGACAGGACCAAAGAGTTCTTCGTCATAGGCTGGTTGCCCGGGCTTTACGTCGGTCAGCACGGTCGCGGGATAGTAATAGCCGGTGCGCTCGGGCATCTCGCCACCGACTGCAATCTTGGCCCCCTTGTCCACGGATTTCTTGACCTGATCATGCAGTGTTTCGCGCAGATCCTTGCGCGCCATCGGACCAAGGTCAGTCTCCTCTGCGGTGGGATCGCCAAGAGTTACATCGCCCATCGCTTTGACGTAGCCTTCGACAAAGTCCTCATAAACCTTGTCCGCCACGATAAAGCGTTTGGCGTTCACGCAAGTCTGACCGTTGTTGTAAATGCGGCCCGCAACGCAGGTTTTCACTGCCAGCTCAATATCCGCGTCCTCTAGCACCAGATAGGCGTCGTTCGATCCTAGCTCCATCACGGTTTTCTTCAGGTGCTCGCCAGCCTTGGCCGCGATAATGCTACCGGACTTGGCGCTGCCAGTTATGGTCACACCGCGAACCAGCTTGTGGCCGATCAGTTCGTCCGACTGATCGTGATCAATAAGCATGACGGTAAACAGGTTTTTGGGCAGACCTGCTTCTTCGAAGACTTCCTTCAGCATCAGGCCGGAACCTGTACAAATCTCTGCGTGCTTCAGCAGGACACCGTTCCCCGCCATCAGGTTCGCAATCGCGTAGCGCACCGCTTGATAGGCAGGAAAATTCCACGGTTGGATGCCGTAAACGACGCCGATCGGGGCCTTGGTGATCGTACCCTTGCGCCCGTCTTGCAGATCGCGCGTCTCATCGGCCAGAACCTCGGGACCTGCTTTTGCGGTCCAGTCACAAATGGCAGCGCACAGATCAATTTCGTCGCGGCTGTCCTGCAAGCGCTTACCCATCTCTTGGGTCATCAGCTTGGCGAACTCTTCCTTACGATCACGCAGCTTCTTGCCAATCGCTTTCAGAACCTCGCCGCGATCCTTGTGGGACTTCAGGCGCCACTCTTCGAAGGCGGCGTGGCATGCCTCTAGCGCCGAGATCATCTCGTCATCGGACATCAACGGATAGGTGTCGAGTACCTCTTCCGTGGCCGGATTGGTTGTGGTCATAGCGCGGTCGGGACGATGGGAGTCCTTCATGAGATGTCCTTTCGTAATTCAATGTCTGCGGCCCCAACGTGCCCGTCCCAAGGCGCGTTCCTTGAGCATTGATCACGACCGGTTGATTGCAAACGTAGGACATCGTGCTAAGGACGATGCGACTAGCGGACCGTATACCCTCCGTCGGCGACCAGATTTTCCCCTGTGATGATCCCCGCCTGAGCCGAACAGAGATACAGGGCCGCCGCAGCGATTTCCGAGGGGCGTGCGAACCGGCCCACGGGGATATCCCGCTTGGCCTGCGCGCCTTTTTCACCGCTCCACCCGACCAAGGCCATGGGCGTTTCGACAACTGTTGGTGAAATGGCATTCACCGTGATCCCGTACTGCGCCCACTCGACGGCAAGCACTTTGGTCAAAGCAACCAAGCCTGCCTTGCTGCTGCCGTAGGCAGCGTGCTCAGGTAAGGCGACCACTGCAGCCTGACTGGCCATGTTGACGATCCGGCCCGCACCACTGGCCCTAAGATACGGCAACGCCGCACGGGCCATGAGCCATGGCGCGCGCAGATTGATCGCCTGGGTTTTGTCCCACAAGTCGATGGCTTGATCCTCGGCTGGGGCAACCACGCCGAGACCTGCATTGTTGATCAGAATGTCGATACCCACCGCCGTGCCGACGCGCGGGACGACTTCCGCGATAGCGTCAGGGTCGGACAGATCGAGGACCCAGCTCGAATGTCCATCGCCCTTTAAAGTCCGCGCCATTTCCGTGCAGTCTTCGCGGTCGACCAGCGCCAAACGTGCGCCAGCTTGGGCAAAGGCTTCTGCCATCGCGGTACCGATCCCGCCCGCCGCGCCAGTGAGTAGAACGGATTTTCCCGTAAAGTCGGGCATAGCACCCTCTCAGATATCAAAGTTGGTGGGCAAAACGATCATATCGCGGATCGTGACGTTTCGGCCGCGTGTCAGTGCGTAAACAACCGCATCCGCGACCTCTTCGGGGTCGATGAGCGAGCCACTCTCTTTGGCCTTGCGCAGGTTTTCCTCTGGCCAATCGGCCAGAAGCGCCGACACGACTGGCCCGGGCGAGACTTGGCCGACACGGATGCCATGCTCGCGCAATTGGCGGCGCATCGTCTGCACAAAACAGGTGATCGCCCATTTGGAGCCGGAATAGACAGGCTCCCACGCAATGGCACTGTGTCCAGCGACAGAACACGTCACCCAGATATCCCCGACGCCGCGCTCCTTCATATGGGGAATTACGCCAAGGGTATTCTTCATCACCGCGTTGACGTTCAGGTTCAGCATTCGGTCGATCGCGGCAGAATTGGTTTCATCCAGATCCCCGCCGATATACATCCCTGCATTCAGATAAAGGATGTCGATATGCGGCACTTTATCCAGAATTTCTGGTATCATGGCATCGCAGCTGTCCACGTCCAGCAGATCAGTGACTTGGGCAATCGCTTTGTCCCCAAGCTCGGCGATCAATGTTTCTAGCGCAGCTGTGTCACGATCAACCATGACCACAGTGGCCCCTTCGGCCAGCAGAGCTTTGGTCGTGGCCAGACCAATGCCAGAAGCCGCACCGGTGATAGCGGCGATTTTTCCGTTCAGGCGTTCAGCCATTTCAGTTCTCCGTAAATAGAAGTGGATTTAGACAGCCAAGAAGCCGCCATCGATCGGCAGGACCGCGCCCGTGACCATGAGGGCGTCGCGTCCCATCAGCATCAGGATGGATCGCGCGACATCCTCGACCTCGGCAAAACGGCCCATGGGGTGACGGGCCATCATCGGGTCGCGCACGGCAGGATCGGACCACGCAGCAGCGGCCAGTTCGGTCAACGTAACTGTTGGGGCCACAGCGTTGACGCGGATGCCGTGGGGTCCGAGTTCGCGGGCCATCACGCGGGTCGCAGCCTCTAGCCCTGCTTTGGACGCGGCGTAGGCCATGTGACTGTCAAAGCCCCGATGTCCTGCGATCGAAGTGACGTTCAGGATCACTCCGCCGCCTCCTGCTTGAACCCGAGCGCGGGCGAACTCCTGCGCGCAGATCAGGGCTGCCCGCAGATTGATCCCCATGACGGTTTCGTACCCGTCATCGGTCATCTCGAGCACGGTTTCCAAAACATTGGTACCAGCGCAGTTGATCAGTCCATCACACAGCCCCAACTGCCCCATAGCCGTGCGGGCCGCAGCGTTGTCCATGAGGTCGGCGGAGATCGTTTCGCAGCCCGTCTCAGCGGACAGGCTGTCCAAGTCTGCTTGGGTCCGCGCAATGGCGATGGCGGTTGCGCCGCGGCGCGACAGCTCTTGTACGCAGGCACGGCCGATGCCTTTGCCCGCGCCAGTCACGATAATGCGTTTGCCTTCGAAATCTTGGTTCATGGAAATTCCTTTAGAGGTTGGCTGCGCCTGCACAGGCGGCGTGATAAGAATGCAGGCTCTGGCGCACCCGCCAGATCAGCAGTGTTTCAGGATCAAGGGGCGCGCTTGCGAAGCTGGCAGCAGCAGGCATGTGCTGCCACATCAGCGGCAGGGGGACGGATTGGCCGCGCAGAGCATCCAATAGGGTTTGTACCGCCGTCTGTGCCTCGAGCGTCGTCCAGTAGTAGCGAATGCGGTCCGACAGCGAATAATGGCGTAGGACGCGCTGCTCGGCCTCGGACCCGTGGTAATGACGCTCCCAATTCTCGGGGGCACGGGTCATCAACGCCTCCATCGCGCTGAACAAAGGCCGCACGCCATAATCCGGCAGCAAATCACTCGCGATCAGGTCGAGCGCATAGAGCGCCTCTCGTAGGACAAAGGTTAATTCCGGCCCAACCTTCAGGATCGGAAAGCCGTCACGGACCAGCTGAGCCAAAGGCGTGGTGCCTTGGTAATCGGTTGAATGCGCCTCGAAGATCAGTTGGGGACACGCACCCAAAACTTGGGTCAGACCCGTCGCAGCCTCTGGTCGATAGAGGATCGTGTTCTTGTTGCCGAACTCCACACCGGGCTGGACGACCAGCCCCAGTACACGGGCGAAGGCACTTTCCAATCCTTGGTCTACGAAGACTTGCTGATGCACCGCCAGAGTGTCCCGGGCGGCATTGGGATCGGTCGGAGATACTGTCGTGAGTTCGTGATCTGCGCCGCCGGGAGGTGGGACTTCGGTACCGATGATGTAGTGGGGCGGCGGGAGGCTTCGCGCTTGCGCGGTATCCTCGGCCACGCGAGCCAAGCGCGCAGCGCGATTGGCTGTGGTGGTATCATCCAGCGCTTCGGGTTCACCTGCGCAGCCCATTGAAGCGTCTAGATGTATCTTGCCAAAGCCCGCCGCGACATAAGCCGCAACCATCTGTTCGGCTTGCGCCATCGCATCTTCGGCGGGCAGATGGCGCCACGGGTTCGGTCCTAGATGATCACCCCCAAGGATGATCAGATCGCTGGGGCATCCCTCTGTACCGGCCAGATCATGCACCATCTGCGCAAAATCCGTGGGGGTCATGCCTGTGTAGCCGCCAAGGTGGTTAACTTGGTTGCACGTCGCTTCGATCAAAACTGTGTCGCCCGTATCCCGCCCGTGTTGCAAGGCGGCGCGGAGCACAAGCGGGTGCGCAGAGCAGACCGAGGGTATTCCAGCAGGTTGGCCGCTATGATATCGCGGCGCGAGGTCGGTCAGGGCTAAGGGCATCGGGTCAATCGCTTTGTTTCTGAAATGAATTGGTCGAGTTCGTCGCGCGTGCCCGCGCCTTCCATCGGGCCGCGGAAGGTGACGTTCCGCGCCCCTGCAGCATTGGCATAGGTCAGCGCTTGGCTTGGCGTCATCCCAAGGCGGCGACACGCCACATAGGCCCCGCCAAAGCAGTCGCCCGCGCCAGTTGGGTCGATCTCTGTCACCTCAAACGCGGGCGCGTGGGTGCGCGTCCCGTTGCGCAGCGCGGAACTGGAGCCGGCCGCGCCGCGTTTGATCGCGACCTCTTTGACGCCTGACTGGAATAGGCGCTCCAACGCAGCTTCTTCGCCCAATTCGACGGGCAGATCAGCGACCAGATAGAGCTCATCCCCAGAGGGCAGCAGCAGGTCCGTCATCCCCACCATCTGCGCGAACCGGCGACCGGTTTCGCCATCCCCGCGCAGCTCTTTGCGCAGGTTTGGGTCGAGTGAAATCGTGCCGCCCCGCGCCTTGATCATCGCTGCTGCACGTTCTGTCATGTCCCAGATCGACAGGTGCCCCAAGAGGGTGCCCATGACGTGTAGATGACCCGCGCGGGCGCAGACAGCCTCAACTCGATCATCCCAGGCCAAGGCCCCAGCCGCAGAGGTCCACATATTGAACACGAAATCCCGCGCGCCATTGGGCCGATATCGGACAAAGGCGGTTCCCGTGGGCAAGACGGGGTCCGTGCGGATCCCACTCACATCAACGCCGTCCCTTTTCAGCCGCGCGATGTTCGCGCGGCCAAAATCGTCGTTGCCCACGGACCCCACCATGGCGGCCGCTCCTCCGAGACGGCCAGCCTGGTCCACGAATATCGCGGGTGCCCCGCTCGGATAGGGCCCAACGAGTGGCACAGGGTCCAAGAACCCCTCCCCAGCGGTGGTCGCCACGATCTCGGCGAGGATCTCACCGATGCACAAGGTCGGTCCCAGCGCGTCCGGCGCTAGGTTGGTTTCGTTTGTCATGTCGGTTGGTCCTTGCGGATCAGGCGCGGATGTTGGTCGCGCGTCGTCGTTCAGCCTCGGCCCATTTCATCTCGATGAACTGCTTGGCATGGGCCGCCAGAGGGTCATTTTCGGTCCAAGTATCGCGCCAGATGGCACATGCAAGTGACAGCCCTTCGTCTACAATGGCGGTGGAAAAGCTCTCGAAAACCACGTCGCGGTTGTATCCGATCTCGACAAGCGCATCGAAAACAGGATCCCAGTCAATGGTGCCGTCGCTGAGGTAGCCACGGTTGGACTCCCCGATGTGAAAATACCCGATCTTGTCCCCGCCAAGCGGATCGCGGCGGCGAGATTGGCCTCCTCCATCTGCATGTGGAAGGTATCCATGTGCAGGCGGACGTGGTCGTTTCCGGTGTCGGCGATGAACTTCATCCCCTGCGCGGTCGTGTTCAGTAGATTGGTTTCAAAGCGGTTCACCACTTCGAGCACCAAATCAACGCCTGCAGCCTCGGCAATCTCGGCGGTGTCCGCAATCGCGTGAACCGAATTTTTCCAACCATCTGTGGTGGGCTGACGGTTGTACTTGGTATGCGCCGAATACAGGATGCCCCCCAGTTTATCGCCGCCCACATCGCGCACGGCGCGGACCGCGTCGGCCAACATCGCCCTGCCTGCTGCAACCACCTCTGGGTCTTCGGACGACACGTCCGCTGATACAGGCAACCCCATGGTCACGCCGATCTGCACATCCAGCTCCTGGCTCTTGCGGGCCAAGCGGTCCAGATCGAACAACTCAGGGCGCAGATAGGCGAACTCGATACATCGGTAGCCATGCTCAGCCGATTTCTCCAGCGCCTTCTCCAGCCCCTCTTGCGTCTGGCCTCCCGTCCAGACGAAGGAGTGTATCCCTAGGCGTTTCATTTCAATTTTCCTCCCGAAACGACCGCTAACTGGCGATCGGTGGTGCCTCCGAAGCTTCGGCAGACATCAATAGTTCTGCAGTCACGTCATCCGTGACCAAAGTATCCACCAGCCCGCGTTTGCAGGCGGCGCGAATGATTTCGACTTTGTGAGGACCCGCGGCTGCCATGATTTTCTCTGGCACACGCTGAACCGTTTTCAACAGCATCCCCACGGCGCGGTCATCGACCTCTTTTGAGACAGAGTTTCCGTCCTTGTCCAAGAACTGCCCCAGCACATCGCCGATGGCGCCTTGCTCGACCAGGCTCTCGGGCGTCAGCTCGCTTGGCAGGCCATGGCTGACAAGGAATGATTTGTTCGAGACGTTCGAGCAGGTCAGCAGCACCGCGTCCAACGTGTCAAACTTCTGAAAATGCTCCCGCAAGGCGAATTGGGATAGGAACAGGTCGCGGTCCAGCCCCTCGGACAAATAGATCGGCGCCGTCAGGATCGAGTAATGCGCCCCAAAAGCACGCGCGAACCCCGATGCAATCCCGAAGGAATTGAACGACGACCCTTGCGCGGTCCCCCCAAGGATGGACACGACCTCTAGGTCGGGATGGTTCTGCTTGGGCAGTCGAGCAATCGCCGCATCCAGCGTCAGCCCCCACGACACGCCAAACGAAGACCAACCGCCTGCTCGCATACGCTCAGTCAGAAGCGCAGCTAGGGCCGCTCCTGTAGGTTGGTGGTAATCATAGTTGTCACGATTGGCGGGGGCTACAATCGCGCGGTCAATGCCGAGCACGTTTTTCAGCGTCTCTTGCGCATCGACCCGCGTGCTAAACGGCGACTCGATCTGGATTTTTACCATCCCCAAGGACCGCGCCCGCTGGATTGCCTGATTAACGCGCAAGCGGGTGACATCCATCAGCCGAGCGACTTCGGCTTGGGTCATCTCGTTCACGTAGTAATGCCAGCAAACCTCCGTAATGAAGGCTTCGCTATCCTCGATCAGCTCGCGTGCCATGGTTCGACGTTCCTCCTTGATGCGGTGCGTTGCCGCTTACTGCATCGAAGCTCACGATGACACAAAAAACATATGTATGGCAATCCCAACATTTGGAAAATAAACACTTGCATGAATCATTTTACAATTGCATGCATTGAGGCGGGGAGGCAGACCGACTCAACGCATGATGGTGCGTCGAGCCGCGCTGGAGGCCCGTATTCCAAGGGAGGAAAATCATGAAAACCGTGTTCAAGCTTGCCGCGTCCGCGCTCGCGCTGTCCTTTGCGGCCGGTATGGCAAATGCCGACGACGCATTCTGGAAAGAGGCCGCTGCCCCATACGAAGGTGTGACTCTGCGCGGTGTGACGGAATCGTCGCCGCCGTCGCTCTATATTCGCGAGGTTCTGGCGCCCGAATTCGAAGAGCTAACCGGCATCCGCGTCGATATCGAGACGACGTCGTGGGACCAGATGTTCGACAAGGCGATCAAGGATATGGAAGCCGGAACAGGTATTTACGACATGGTCTACATCGAGCAGGACATCGTCTACTCGTATCTGGCCCGTGACTTCCTAACCGACACGACCCAACTTCTGGCGGACAATCCGGCGCTCAAGGCGCCCACCTATGACGAAGCCAATTTCACGACCTTTGCGGACTACTTCAAAGGCGAAAACGGGCACCTCTACGGCATCCCAATGGAAGCCTTTATCAAGATTTATCTCTATCGCACGGACCTGTTCGGCGACCCAGATATTCAGGCTGCGTTCAAAGAAAAAGCGGGACGTGACCTTGCTCCCGCAACCACCCATGCGGAATACACCGAGATCGCCAAATTCTTTTACGAGTACGGACAAGAAAACGACCTAAAGTTGTGGGGCGCGACCGTTCAGGGCCATACGGGTCACGCGGCATCGTGGTACGAATACGTCGAAACCGTCGCGCCGACTTTTGGCATCTACAACTGGGGGATCGACGCGGACAACAACTATGCTGCCAGCGTTGCGAATGGCGGCGAGATGAACTCTGACACCGCCAAAGAGGCGCTGCAGTGGTGGCTGGATCTGCGCCAGTATGCGCCGCCTGAATCGAACCAGTCGACCTGGACCGAAGTGGGCACCACGTTTGGCGCGGGCCGCGCAGCGCAAGGTCTGGTCTATGGCGAGAATGCAGGCTGGATCGCAGCAGATGACACCAAATCGCTTGTCGTTGGCAAAGTGGGCGTCGCTCTGCCGCCGCTGGCAGAGGGCGTGATGGAAGAAGTCGAAAACGGTGAAGGCTATATCGGCTACTACGACGGCGGCGCGTTCGGTCTCCCCTCCACCTCGAAGAACAAAGAGGCGGCGGCCTTATTCCTGCAGTACATCGGCCAGAACGAAGTGCAGCCCGATTGGGCCGTGGCAGCGCCCCGAGTAACCAACACCGCGACCTACGATGATCCAAAAGTTCAGGACATGAACGAGGAGCTCGGCGGCTACTACGACATGCTGAAGGACAAAGGCTACCTATTTGCTGGCGCACCCGCCTATCCGTTCCACGCGCAGCTGCGCGAGGCGATGGCGCCGACCTTCTACAACATCCTGACCGGTGATCTGACCGTCAGCGATGGCTTGGACCAGATGGCCGAGATTGCCGAAACCACCCTGACCGAACTGGGCTACCGGAAGTAAGCGATCCTCCCAATCGCATTAGCCCTTGGGCCGCCGCTGCCCCTAATCGGTGGCGGCCCTCTTTCCGGCGCCTCGGCGCACCGGACCGTTTTCGCGCATCGACCATAAAGGGAGCATGACGATGCAATCCAACAGACTAGGATGGATCCTACTGGCCCCGACGCTGGTCATTCTGTTCTTCTTCGGCGTTTTGCCCTTTATTTACGTGGTTTACGTCTCGTTCCATCAATGGAACCCGTTCGCCGCTGACCCCACCATGATCTTCAACGGGGCGGACAACTTCCGCAAAATCGTCTTTGACACCGAGTTTCTGAATTCGGTCGGCGTGACGGTGCTGTTTGTCCTGTTCGCCGTGATTTCAGAGCTAATCGTGGGCTACATTCTGGCCCAAGCCTTTATGAAGGAATTCCCCGGCAAGGCGATTTTCCGCACCATCCACACCCTACCCCTGATCATGGCCCCCATCATCGTGGGGTCGGTCTGGAAGCTGATGATGACCCCCTCGATCGGGATCATTCCGCACTACTTGAATGAATGGTTCGGGATCACGGTGAATATCGGAATGTCCCCGATAGCTGCATTTACCACGATCATCGTGATGGACATCTGGCACTGGACACCGCTGGTCACGCTGACCCTGATTGCCGCGCTGGTGTCCCTGCCCCCTGACCCGTTCGAGCAAGCGCAGATCGACGGCGCAAACAAACGCCAGATCTTCTTTCACATCACGGTGCCGATGATCGCTCCTGCCGTTGTGGCCACCGTGTTCATCCGCCTGATGGACGCCCTGCGCACCGTGGACGAGGTTTGGATGCTGACGGGCGGCGGCCCCGGATCGGCCACCCGTTTCGTCGGCGTGCACATCTTCAAAGAGGTCTTCCCCAAGACGAACTACGGCTACGGATCAACGATCTCGGTCATCGTTCTCTACCTCACCATCGTCGCGTGCTGGCTGCTGTATGTCACCATGCTAGCCCCCCGTAACAAGAAGGACTGAGCGCGATGAAAAAGAACAATCCGATCATTGCCATCGTCTTCTGGAGCCTTGTCAGCTTCCTGACCCTGTTCCCGATCTACTGGCTGTTCGTCATCTCGGTGAAACCGGCGGTACAGCTGTTCTCGACCCCTGATGTGATCCTGTCGGACCCCTATTGGGGCAACTACGCCAAGGTCTGGGGCGACCGCCTGTTGCGCAGCTACATGGTAAACTCGCTGGTGATTTCCACGGGCAACGCGCTGCTCTGCACCATTCTCGGGTTCTTTGCCTGCTATGCCCTGTCGCGGTTCAAAATGGCCGGTAAGGAAAGCCTTTTCTTCTGGACAATCACCAACCGGATGGCGCCGCCTGCAGTTTTCCTGCTGCCCCTGTTTCTGCTGATGACGCAGGTCTACGCGGTGGGTGATTTCCGACTGTTGGACACGCGGATCGGCATGATTTTGGTCTACTGCACGTTCAACCTGCCCTTTGCGATCTGGACCCTGCGTCCGACGCTGGACGGCATTCCCAAGGAGCTGGACGAAGCCGCCTATGTGGACGGCGCCTCCAGCTGGAAAGTCATCACAGAGATCGTCTTCCCCCTGTGCCGCCCCGGCCTTGCGGTGACGCTGATCCTGACATGGGTCTTTGCATGGAACGAATACCTGTTGGCGGCGACCCTGACGAACTTTAACGCCCGCACCCTGACCACTGGCCTGTCGGAATACGTCACGACCACCGGCACCGAGTGGGGCATCATGGCGACCATTTCCGTCTTTACCCTTATCCCCGCCCTGATCGTCTTTGGCCTTGTGCAAAAGCACATCGTCGCGGGCCTGACCTTTGGCGCAGTGAAAGGCTGATACCCATGAGCAATCACGACAACACGCCCCTATCCTCGGCCCACCACGAAGAAGAGGACACCCCCGCGGTGTCCTCGCCCAAGGCAGGCTTTCTGCCGATCGAGACCAACTGGTTCGATCGCCTGTTTATTTCGGTGGTGATCTGGGTCGCGCTTTCGCTGCTCTGGTTCCGGTTCATGGAACCTATCGGTCTAAGCATCTGGATTTCAAACGCAATCGCGCTGGCCTTGGCCGTGCTGATCATTTCGAAAGGCTAATTTCATGAAGTCACTCGTGATGGAGCGCAAGATGGAGCTGTCCCTGCGCGACTTTCCCGAAATCTCCAAGGCCGAAGAAACTCTTGGCCCCCGCGATGTTCGGATCAAGCTGCACACCGTCGGCATCTGCGGGTCGGACGTGCATTACTACACCCATGGCAAGGTCGGCCCGTTCGAGGTCACTGAACCCATGATCCTTGGCCACGAGGCCGCAGGCACGGTGATCGAAGTCGGCCCAGAGGTCACAAACCTGTCCATCGGCGACCGCGTCTGCATGGAGCCGGGCATCCCTGACCCGACCTCCAAGGCCGCACGTTTGGGTATGTACAACATCGACCCCGCCGTCCGGTTCTGGGCCACGCCCCCTGTTCACGGTGTCCTGCGCCCCACTTGCGTGCATCCGGCCGATTTCACCTTCAAGCTGCCAGACAACGTCAGCTTTGCCGAGGGCGCGATGGTAGAACCGCTCGCCGTCGGCGTCCATGCGGCAACCAAAGCGCGGGTCAAACCGGGTGATGTAGCCGTGGTCATGGGCGCAGGTCCCATCGGGCTGGTCACCGCGCTGTCCGCCTTGGCCGCTGGCTGCGCGCGGGTCTTTGTCACCGATCTGGCCGAGAAAAAACTTGAGATCGCCGCCAGCCTGTCCCCCGCAATCACCCCCGTCCACGCGGGCACGGATGACCTGACCGCCACCGTCATGGCCGCCACCGAAAACTGGGGTGCGGACATCGTGTTCGAGGCAACGGGCGCCCCCAAAGCCGCCGCTGGCGTCTTTCAGCCGTTGGCCCCCGGCGGCTGTGTGGTGTTCATCGGCGGACAGGCCGATCCCATCGCCTATGACGCGGGCGCAGCGATGGTCCGCGAAGCACGTGTCGAGAACATCTTTCGCTACGCCCATGTTTTCCCCCGCTGTGTGGGGATGCTGGCCAGCGGGGCCATCGACGTCAAACCGCTGATCACCCGCAAATTCGACTTCAATGACTCTGTGCGCGCCTTCGATATCGCCGCGTCCGCCCCCGTGGCCGATGTGAAGATGCAGATCGAACTGCCGCAATAAGGAACGACCCCAATGGCTCAGGTAAAAATCGACAACGTGATCAAGCGCTACGGCGCGGTGCAGGTCATGCACGGCGTGGACGTGGACATCAATGATGGCGAGTTTGTGGTTCTGGTCGGCCCGTCCGGGTGCGGCAAGTCCACCTTGCTGCGGATGCTGGCAGGTCTCGAAGAAATCAGCGACGGCACCATTTCCATCGGCGACCGCGTGGTAAATGACGTCCCCCCCAAGGAGCGGGACATCGCCATGGTGTTCCAGAGCTACGCGCTCTACCCCCACAAAACCGTCTACGACAACATCGGCTTTCCGTTGAAAATGGCCAAACGCCCGCAGGACGAGATCGACAAAAAAGTCACTGGCGCGGCGGATATTCTGGACCTGACCAAGTACCTGAAGCGCTATCCCAAGGAGTTGTCTGGCGGCCAGCGCCAGCGCGTCGCCATGGGCCGGGCCATTGTCCGCGACCCACAAGTGTTCCTGTTCGACGAACCGCTTTCGAACCTCGATGCGAAGTTGCGCGTCACGATGCGGGTCGAGATTAAGGAACTGCACCAGCGCCTTGGCACCACCATCGTCTACGTGACCCACGACCAGATCGAAGCCATGACCATGGCCGACAAAATTGTGGTTATGCGCGACGGAAGAGTCGAGCAGATCGGCGCACCCCTAGATTTGTATGACAACCCTGCAAACATTTTTGTCGCCGGCTTCATCGGGTCGCCGTCAATGAACTTTGTTCACGGTCAGATCGTGAACGACGGCGGCGTGCGTCAATTCCGGTCAGATAATGGCTTGATGTTACCCCTGCCCCACACAAATGCGCCGGATGGTACGAAAGTTACCTACGGCATCCGTCCAGAACACATCACCATTGCGGATCACGGTGTCCCGCTGCGCGTTGTCGTCGTAGAGCCAACCGGTTCAGAGACACAGGTTTTCGCAAAGCATGGTACAGATTTCATCGACGCCATGGTGAAGGACCGTTTCAAAGCTGCCCCGAACTCCGAGGTCCGCTTTGCCATCGATCCTGCGAATGTGCACCTGTTCGACCGCGCAACCGAACAGCGTCTATAACGTGACGACGGGCAGCCACCTCAGCGCCCGATGACCAAAGGAATGCCAATGCCCCAAGCCGTGATCTTTGACCTAGACGGTTGCCTTGTGGACAGCGAAACCCTCTCGATCAACGCGATTGCCAAAGAAATAAGGGACATGGGCGTCTCTGATGTCACCTACGACTACATCCGAGACCGCTTTTTAGGGGTCTCGATGCGGGTGATCTGCGAGCATGTGGCAGAGCAAACCGGCAAGACATGTGCAGACGATTTCGTGGACCGGGTCGAAGAACGCCTGTTTGCCCGCTACCGCTCTGACCTGCGCCAGATCGAAGGGGTGACCCCCATGCTGGACGAGCTGAAGGATCGGGGAATTCCGGTCGCAATTGCAACAGGCGGCTCCATTCGCCGCATGGGCGAAACGCTTCGGATTTCCGGACTGGCGTCGTATTTCGAGGGCACATCCTTTAGCGCCGATCAGGTCGAACACGGAAAACCCGCTCCTGATCTCTTTCTTCTTGCGGCACAGGAATTGGGGGTTGATCCCGAAGCATGTGCGGTGATGGAGGACTCACCCCACGGCATCCAAGGGGCCCGCGCGGCCGGAATGAGGGCCATCGGCTTTGTTGGTGGCACCCACTTGGACCCCATGCGTGACGAGCATCGTGCACTTCTTCTCAGTAAGGGTGCAGCGCAGGTTTGCGAAACGATCTCGGATACCCTGAGCGCTTTATTGCTTGATTGACGGACTAGCTTGTATGACAAATTCCGCATTAACATCATCGATGAGCAACGGGGCGACGCGCGTATGAGTTATCTGGGACTGGACTTAGGGACATCGGGGCTGCGCGCGCTTCTGGTCGACGATCAAGGCGCGCCTATTGGCTCGACGGAACGCGACTATCCGCTCTCACATCCACACCCCGGATGGTCCGAGCAAGCGCCGACGGATTGGATTGCAGCGCTGGATTCGGCAGTCGAGGAGCTGCGCGCCACCCATCCCCAGTTCTCCGCCCTACGCGGCATTGGCGTGGCCGGCCAAATGCATGGCGCGACCCTTTTGGATGCGGACGACACCGTGCTGCGTCCCTGCATTTTGTGGAATGACAGCCGGTCTCATGCGGAAGCGACCGTGCTGGATCAGGCGCCCAATGTGCGTAGACTGTCGGGCAACATCGTTTTTCCAGGCTTCACTGCGCCCAAACTGGAATGGGTCCGCACGCACGAGCCAGAGATTTACGACCGCATTGCCAAGGTCCTTTTACCTGCGGGCTATCTGAACCTGTATCTGACTGGCGAACATGTCTCGGACATGTCGGACAGTGCGGGGACATCTTGGCTGGATGTGGGTGAGCGTACATGGTCCGGAGAATTGCTTACAACGGGGCACATGCGCCTCGACCAGATGCCTCGCCTTGTCGAAGGCACCGAAGCCGCTGGCACACTGCGCCCTGAACTCGCCAAACGCTGGGGCGTGTCAGCACGCGTCGTCGTCGCTGGCGGCGCAGGCGACAATGCCGCTGCCGCCTGTGGAATTGGAGCCATGAACGAAGGCCAAGGCTTTGTGTCCCTAGGCACATCTGGCGTACTACTGGCCGCGCGCGACGGCTACGCACCGGCCCCCGAAACTGCCTTGCATACCTTTTGCCACGCTGTTCCAGGACGCTGGTACCAGATGGGTGTGATGCTATCAGCGACGGATAGTTTGAATTGGTTTTCACGCATCACTGGCAGCAAACCCGCAGACCTGACAACCGAGCTTGGCCCGACGATCCAAGCGCCAAGCGGAGTGAAATTCCAGCCTTACCTGTCCGGAGAGCGAACGCCCCACAACGATGCGAACGTCCGTGGCAATTTTGCCGGACTTGGTGCTGCGACCAGCCGCTGTGACATGACGCGCGCCATTCTCGAAGGGGTGGCATTCGGGCTTCGAGACAGTTTCGAAGCCTTGCTCAGCACGAACGCACATTTTGACGAACTGATCGCGATTGGGGGCGGCACAAGGTCGGTCTATTGGCTGTCGGTCATCGCGACAGCATTGGATATTCCGATCCGCGTCCCTAGCTCTGGCGAATTCGGCGCGGCGCTTGGGGCGGCGCGTCTGGGAATGATTGCGGCCGAGAGCGCCGAAGTCACGCAGGTTATGACGCCACCTCGACTGGCGGAACCGATCATGCCTATGCAGAATCTGCGTCATGCATACGACGATGCCTACTCCAAGTTCCGGGCGGCGTATGCATGGCAAAAAGAGTCGCCTTACTGAGGTTTGGCAAATGACCGCGCATATCCCAAAGCATACCCACTACTCGCCCAATGCCCCATATCGCCTAGCCTTCTGAAGCGCTGTCCCGCGACCCAATCGCCATAAATGCAGCCGCGGATTTGCATGAGGATGAAACTATGGCGCTTGATACCGGCTTGGAGCCCACCAACGAACTGAACACTCTGCTCGCCACTGACGCGATGAACTTGCTTGGCAATCCTATGATGGTCGCCGATGCAGATTTTGTCATTCGGTATGTCAACGATGCGGCGCTAGCGATGTTTGCAGCGATTGAGGACGACATCCGCCGCGATCTGCCTGACTTCCGCGCAAAAGAAGTTCTGGGAAAAACCATAGACGTTTTTCACAAAAACCCTGTCCACCAACGTCGGATATTGGACACGCTGAAATCACCCCATGTGGGCAAATTTACGATTGGCGGCAAAAGTCTGATGTTTCGCGCGTCACCCAAATTCGGATCGGATGGCAAGCTGTCCTTGATCCTTGTGGAGTGGCAGGACCAGACCGAGATTCTGCGGGACCGATGGCAGCTGGATGAACTGATCCGCCGCGTCAGCGAAATGGCCGAACGCCATCTCGACGGCTTCATCAACGATTTTATCGCCCACGACGATCTGGACGAGACCTATGCGCAGGTGGGCCGCCGCGTGAACCGCATGGTGCAGGACCACATCAACACCAAGAAGTCGATTATCACCTGCATGAACGCCTTTTCTCGCGGTGATTTCGAGCAGCCTTTCCCACCTCTGTCCGGTGATCGCGCATTTATCAACGATGCGATTGAAGAGATCAGACGGGCGTTTTCCGCCATCGTCTCGGAAATCCAACGTCTGTCGGCGGCCATCGTGAATGGAGACTTGGATCAGGAGATCCAGCCCGACGCGTTCGAAGGTGCCTACCGCGAGATCATGGCCAGCTTTGCCCAAGCGGTCGAAGGCCTGAACAGTCGTTTCGGCGAAATCAAACATCAGACGACGATCACAACGAGTGGGGCAGACTCGGTCAGTGACTCCGCGCATGCTCTGGCCGCTTTGGCGCAGGAACAGTCCGCAGCGATTGACCAAATCTCTGCCTCTATCGAAGAGACGGACAATCTGACAGCGGCCAATTCCAAATCCGCGCAATCGATGAGCGCCTTTGCCTCCGAAACCCGCCAAATCTCAGAGGATGGCAGAGAGCGGGTGGAGCGCATGCACCGCTCAATGCAGGAGATTGCGAGCGCCTCTCAGGACATCAGCAAGATCATCAAAGCCATTGATGAGATCGCATTTCAGACCAACTTGCTGGCCCTGAACGCGGCGGTTGAGGCGGCGCGCGCGGGCAGCCACGGACGCGGATTTGCGGTGGTCGCACAAGAGGTGCGCAGTTTGGCGGGCCGATCTGCCAAGGCCGCCAGCGAGACCTCTGACCTGATCGAGACCACAACGCGTTTGGTAAATGACGGCGTGAGTTCAGCCGTTGAAACGCGCGAAGCTTTTGGCACCATTGCCGAAAACATCGCCAAGCTCGAAAGCAGTACAACGGACATCGCCAACTCGTCGGTCCAGCAGTCCCGGGGCGTTAGCCAGATCGCGATGGCGGTCAACGAACTTGCCAAAATGGGGCAATCGGCCTCTGCGCAATCCGAGCAATTGGCAGGCACATCCCGCGAGATGAATGACTCGGCCAAGACGATGTCACGCATTCTGGCCCAACTGACCTTGAAACAACGCCCGCACGCGGCATCAGCGGCAGAAACGATCACCATTGGCGATCAGCAGTTCAGTCAATCCCAAATCGCTCAACTCATTGCCTCGATGAACGGGCGGTAAAGATCGGTTTATGACAGCAAGAGCAGGCCAATCCCTCGGCCTGCTCTTTAGGGCATTTTTCGCGGTGTTCAGCCGAAATCAGAAGACAAAATCGCTCTGATCCAGATCGTCGACACTGACACCGTTCAGCAAGATCGAGGTATTGCCGAACTCGACCAACGCGTCGCTGCCGCCGTTGGCGGAAGAGATGTCCAGATCATTGAAGTCCATCCCCAGATTGCTAAGGCTGATCAGATCAATGCCATCTTCGAAGTCGGTGATCGTGTCGTTGCCTTCGCGCATGTCGGTGTAGACGAATTCGTCCCAACCCTGACCGCCACGAAGCTCGTCACGGCCATTGCCGCCCACGAGCACATCGTTCCCTTTTTGACCGCTCAGAACATCCCGACCCGCGCCGCCGTTCAGATCGTCGCCACCTTGGTTGCCGAACAGACGGTCATTGCCTGTTCCACCATTCAGCTCGTCCGCGCCCGCGTTGCCGTTCAGGCGGTCGTCGCCGTCATCGCCGAATAGGCGGTCTTGACCCTGATTGCCGACCAAACGGTCTGCACCATCGTCACCGCGCAAGACGTCATTGTCTTTGCGGCCATAGAGCATATCGTTATCCGCACCGCCGCGAATACGGTCGGCGCCCGTACCGCCATACACGGTGTCGTTGCCAAGGCCGGCATCATAAATGTCATCCCCTGCGCCGAGACGCTCAAAATCAGACGCGCGCTCGAACTGATCCTCCAGGATGTCCAGAGCCTGCTCTTGGGTGGTCATCTCGATCTCGCCTGATGCCACGGGCAGAATGCCGACAAAGCCGTCCTGCGTACCATCAATTTCACCATCTGTTCCGGCGCCGAAGCCTGCACCAACGTTTTGACCGTGGATCACGATTTCACGGTTTATCAAGGGCATCAGATCTTCGGCGGTGTAGTCATTGCCGCTCACAGGGCTGGCAAAGTTAGAGTCGTCGCCAAGGTCAAAAGATTGAACGTAGGTCAGTGTGCCGTCCGAGCGCGTGGTCGGCAGAACCCCATCGCCGTCCGTTAAGGTCAGGATAATGTCGCCATAGGCGCCAAAGCCTTCGAACACTTCGATGAAGCCGTCCTGATCGGCATCATCCGACACCACGGGCATCCGCGCGTCTGTCGGGTTGCCATCATCGTCAAAGGTGCCGTGAATGTGCTGTGCGTGTTGAACGTCCGGCGTCAGTCCTGAAGCGTTGATCGAGACGTTCAGGTAGCGGGTGCCATCATCCTCGGTGTTCACTGCGAGCAAGACATCACCAGTCACGCCCGAGTTGTTCATCGCCGCCAGATCAAGAGTCCAGAAGGCATCTGCACCGTTCAAAAAGGTGCCATATGATGAATAAGATGATCCTAGATGGGCCATGGTAAATTTCTCCTCTAATAAAACCACGTACCCCCTTCACGGCCCTGCAGACGGAAAAGTTTCTTAAATTTCAACACTTAGTTGTGAGAAGGCCTGACTGGACAAAATCACGACGCGCACTAATGCGTGACCAGTCACGCCATTTCCAGACCAGCTAATAGCACGACGATCAGCATCGACGATGCCATCGCTTTATTGATGATTGAGTGGGTGCGCGGCGACAGATCCAACTGGTGCACCTTGATCCCCGCCCACAGCCAAAGCAGGTGAATTGGCGCCCAAATGGCGTTCATGATCAAGAACTTCACCAACACCTCGCCCCAATAGCTGTCCGGCAAAAATCCAAAGCCCGTGTAGAGCGCTGTGTTCACCGCATAGGCTTTGGGGTTCATGATCTGCAGTAGAATGCCGCCGGATAGACCGGGTGGGCTGGCGCGCTCGATAAACGCGAGTTTTGATCCGGCGAAGGCGATGCGAAATGCCAGATAAGCGAGATACCCAAAGGACAAGGTAAAAAGCACGATGCGCAATCGAGGATCAGCAAGCAACACCGCGGCCAACCCACTGACCACAGCAAGCGCCACAAGGTTCGTCCCCAGAAAAAGCCCGACCAAATAGCGTAGCCCGGCGCGCGCGCCAAAGCTGGCCCCGACCCCCGCTGTCGACAGCACGCCCGGACCAGGCGTGATGATCAGAAAGAATACAGCCAAGGCGAATGTTAGCACGAACCGCTCCAGTCTTAGTCATTGCGAGGGCCCGATCATCATCGACCTCACCCTAAACACCGCATCGCGGCCTTACATCTGAGCCTATGATCAGACACAGACCAATGCCAAGCGCCGCGTTCAAAATGGCGTTTATCAGCGCCGAATATGGATCGCCCCCATAGGTTTTCGCACCTGACAGGCATACAGGGATTTCATCCAAGCCCCGCGAATCCGACTGCTGCAATTGAAGGAAATTTCGAAGTGAGCGGACACTTCTAGCCAGATCGCGATTTGATTGACACTACCGACTAGTTTCGGTCTTCGAAGGATGGCTCATCTTTTCAGCATGGCTAAACTAATGCCGATCGCCGATATTAGATCATTGTGAGATCATCTCTTCCGCGCAACGCCTGCACAATCAGATTTACTAATTTGAATTTATTAAGTTTAAATCAGATCATCCCATCAGAAGCACTCTCAATTCAGAATTTATTATCAATTCGATACTCGATCTGCGCTCGCAGTAAATTTCTGCATTGCCCCTATTGTAAATTGAAGGGGTTGGCTTTGCATTGTATACTACCGCCTAAGTTTAGCGATTTAAGGTAATACAATGTCTTCGACACATTCACAGTCCAGTCGCGTATTGCGTTTGTTTCATTGCAAACATTGCAACCATCATCTTCGCTTTGGCTCGTCCGAGTGTGGGTACTGTTTCCGCGCGACACCCCTTAAAAATAGGCGCTTCACATGGGCACTTATCGCTGCATCGCTTTTACTTGGCTTGGCCATAATCACGATGCGCTAGGACAGTGCGCCCGTTAATAGTTTCTCATATCATCCATTGAGAATCAGTCGCACTATTTTTAATAAAAACACTTAATCACCCGCGTTTCAGGCGGGCGATAGAGCGCTTTCCGACGCTCAATGGCGCCACGAGTTTAGCAGCGACCAATACCGCATGCGCCACAATTGAGGGCACCGAATACGTTCAGTCAAAGGAGATCCAAAAACACCTCCCATGTGCCTTGAGAGCGCGCAACTTCGCCCGCTCCCAGACGATTGAACAAGCTTAACGCTGAACGAGGGTCATCGACAAAGTCGCACCGCCATTTGCGATCTCGAAGAGGCGGTCAATGTTCGGGTGAGCGCCGGGTCGATTTTGTGCATCCGCGGTGTGCTCACCAAAAACTTCGAGTCCGTGCTTGGCCGCTTCGGCGTTCAAAACGCCGAACGCCTCAAGCAGATATTGGTACACCGCCAAAGAACCTTGCTTGCCAGGGGCGTTTTCGATGGAGGCCACTTCGCGGCCCGCATCATCGAGCAGGCGCAGGCTCTCGACCCCATCAATCGACGGCAACTGCTGAAGGTTTTCTTTGAACGAAGAAGTGGGTTTGATCATCAGCCTGTCCTTTTTTTGGCGTTTCATCCGCCTCTATCATCATGGCCGCAGTCGCGCCAAGCGCGGGGTGTAAGCTCAACGGCAAATGCTCCGTAAATACAGTTTCCCTTGGCCAGCAATCACCTCCCTAGCGGTGTCACGCGCGATACGACCCCGGCGTCCGGCCAGTCCATTTACGAAAAGCACGGTGAAAATTCGCAGGGGCAGAAAAGCCCGTGTCAAAGGAGATTTGCTCAATACTCTCTGTGCCCTGCTGAATTGCGCGGATGGCGATGTCGCGGCGCAGCGCGTCCTTGATCTCTTGAAAGGATGTGCCTTCTTCCTTCAAGCGGCGGTTCAGGGTCCGAGGGGTCATCCCGAGGGCCGCAGCCACCTCTGGCAGCTGGCACGTCTGCCATGCTGCCCCGTAAAGATGCGCGCGCACCCGCAGACTGTGCGTGTGGGATCGCGAACTGGTGAATATCCAGTCAATGGGGGCACGCTGTAGGAACACCGATGCCTCGGCAGGATTTCGAGCGATTGGTCGCTTGAACTGGTTTGGATCAAAGAGAATGCTCGTGTGCGGCGCGTCGAATTCGACAGGGCATGGAAACACAACCGCGTAGTCGGCAGCAAAATCGGGACGGGCAAAGGCAAATCTGACTGTTTTAACGTCGGTTTCTGCCCCAGCGAGCCACGACAGCAATCCATGCGCCAGTTTCAGGATCAGCATGTGCCCAAACCGTTGCGGCTGTGTCTCGATTGAATACGGGATCAGCGCCAATTCCACTTCGTCCGATCGGTGCATCAATTCCAGCCGGAAATCATCCAAGAGCAAATTCCAGAACGTCGAAAACCGATAGAGCGCAGAGACAAGGCTGCTGGCTTCGCGTTGGACGGTGACCAGATGTTGCAAGGCACGGGGACGGATCGGGCGGCACCATAATCCCATCATTTCATCGCCAGTCTCTGGCGCGGCAAGCTGATAAAGCCGTGCGATCTCTTCTAGCGTGACGCGCTGCTGCGGGTTCATCGGCCCGCTTTGCAAGCCCGACCGATGCAGCAAAGAGCGCAACATTTCCGGTGGGCACCGAGACCCAAGCGCATCGAGCCAGTCTTGAATGAACCCCGCCGAAACGGTCGTCAAAGAGATTGGATCGTGACCGGTCATCGCTGCCTCGTTTGGCGTAATCGGATAATAAATTGGCAAGAGATGAGCTTATTGGCAAGCTATGAACTGCGGTACTGACGGGAAGCCATAGGAGTCACTGGGGAGTGAGGGATGTCCTATCAGCCGCCCGTACAGGATTTGATGTTCTGCATCGAACACCTGTCCCATTGGGACAAGGTGTCAAAATTGCCCGCGCAGGCGGACACGGATTTGGCAGATGTCGCCGCCGCGCTTGAGGGTTTTGCCCAATTCTGTGCAGAACAAATTGCACCGCTTTCGTACGTCGGAGACGCTCAGAGCGCGCATTTTGACAAAGGCCGCGTGACCCTGCCCAAAGGTCATGCGCAAGCCTATGCTCAGTTCGTTGAAATGGGTTGGCAAGCGCTGCCGCACCCTGTGGACTACGGTGGTGTTGGCCTGCCCCGTGCCGCTGGCGCCGCTGCGGTCGAGATGCTGAATGCCGCTGATATGAGCTTTGGTCTCTGTCCTTTGCTGACCGATGGAGCGATCGAGGCGTTGTTGCTGACCGGCTCGGACGAGCAGAAATCGACATATCTTGGCCCGCTCATTTCGGGGCGTTGGTCAGGGACAATGAACCTCACTGAACCTCAGGCGGGCAGTGATTTGGGCCGTGTCGCAACCAAGGCAGTGCGGCGCGAGGATGCCAGCTACGGAATCACCGGCACCAAGATTTACATCACCTACGGCGCCCATGATCTGACCGAAAACATCATTCACCTTGTGCTGGCGCGCACGCCTGATGCCCCTGCAGGCCCCAAGGGGCTGAGCCTCTTTGTCGTGCCGCAGAAACTGGTGGGGCCAGACGGGACCTTGGGCCCCGAAAACACGGTGAACTGCGTCAGCATTGAACACAAACTCGGGGTCCGTGCCAGTCCGACAGCGGTGCTGGACTACGCAGATGCGACAGGCTTCCTGATTGGTCAGGAGAACTCTGGGCTGGAGTACATGTTCATCATGATGAACGCCGCGCGGTTCACTGTAGGCGTGCAAGGGGTCGCGGTCTCTGAGCGGGCCTATCAACGCGCCTTGGCCTATGCGCGGGACCGCGTACAGAGCCGCCCCGTAAACGGATCGGTCAAAGACGCCGTGCCAATCATCGACCACCCCGATGTGCGCCGGATGCTCTTGCGGATGCGCAGCCTGACCGAAGGCGGTCGCGCCATGGCTACGGCGACCGCAGGGCTTTTGGATTTAGGACATCACCAGCAGGATGCAGAAACGATTGCTCTGGCCGAGTTCATGGTGCCGCTGGTCAAAGGCTTCTGCACCGAGCGAGCGGTCGAGGTCACGTCGCTGGGTGTGCAAATCCACGGTGGCATGGGCTTTATCGAGGAAACCGGCGCAGCCCAACACTATCGTGACGCGCGCATCCTTCCGATTTACGAGGGCACGACGGCCATTCAGGCAAACGACCTGTTGGGCCGCAAAGTAATGCGCGATGGCGGCGCAACAGCGCGCCGGTTTGTCGCGCAAATCGCCGAAACTGAGGCGAAACTGGCACGCGGGGACAGAACAGCTCAGGCCATCGGCCAAGGTCTTGGGCTGGCGCGCGCCGCCTTTGAGGACGCGCTCGATTGGCTGCTGGAAAACAGCAAACAGAATATCGACGCAGCCTTTGCAGGCTCTGTCCCGTTCCTCATGCTCACCGGCAATTTCGCGGCAGGATGGCAATTGGCGCAAAGCGCGCTCATCGCGCAGAACCTGCAGGAAAATGGACAGGACAGTCCCTTCCTGACGCAAAAAATCGCCACTGCGCTGTTCTATGCCCGACACATCTTGCCTGACTGCACTGCAGAAAAGACGCGCATCCTACAGGGCGCTGACAGCCTGCTGACCGCAGCATTCCCCGAGTAACCCCGCGAAAGGACCCGACCCATGAATGACGTCGTGAACCCCGACACCTACGAACGCCTCGATATTACCGCGCGGGACAATGGTTTGTACGTCGTGACCCTAAACCGTCCTGAAAAGCGCAACGCATTGGACGTGATCACGATTGAAGAACTGATCCGGTTCTTTAGTGGCGCGCGCATGGCGGGCGTCAAGGCAGTCCTGCTCCAAGGAGCAGGTGATCACTTCTGCGCAGGCCTTGATCTGGTCGAACACTGGAAGGCAGACCGCAGCCCCGATGACTTCATGCACGTGTGCCTGCGCTGGCACGAAGCGTTCAACAAGATGGAGTATGGCGGAGTGCCCATCATCGCCGCGCTTAAGGGGGCCGTTGTGGGCGGCGGTCTGGAACTGGCCAGCGCGGCCCATGTGCGCGTCATTGATCCCGGCACTTATTTCGCTCTGCCAGAGGGACAGCGCGGGATCTTTACTGGTGGTGGCGCAACGATCCGCGTGTCGGACATGATCGGCAAGTATCGCATGATCGATATGATCCTGACCGGTCGCGTTTACCAAGGCCAAGAGGCCGTGGATCTGGGATTGGCCCAATACATTGTCGAAGAGGGCGGCAGCTACGCCAAGGCCCTAGAGCTGGCCGAAAAGGTCGCGCAAAACCTGCCGCTCACCAACTTTGCGATCTGCTCGGCGGTAAGTCACATGAACAACATGTCCGGCATGGACGCAGCCTACGCCGAAGCCTTTGTCGGCGGCATCGTCAACACCCAGCCCGCCGCACGCGAGCGTCTTGAGGCCTTTGCCAACAAGACCGCAGCTCGCGTTCGGCCCAACACCTAAGCAGGCGGAACGGGAATGCGACACCATTTCGAGGCCCTGAAAAAGACAGGGGCGAACCACTTGTCCCTGTCCCCATTGTCGTTCTTGCGCCGCGCCCAAAGCCTGCACGGCCCGCGAACAGCCGTGATCTATGGAAAAACCCAACGCAGTTGGTCGGACACCGTTGCCCGCATTCAGGCAGTTGCAGGCGGTCTGGTCGGGCTAGGCCTTCAAAAGGGCGACACCGTCTCGGTCCTCAGCCCGAATATCCCGGAACTGTTCGAGTTGCATTTTGCCGTGCCCCTGACGGGCGCGGTTCTGAACACGCTCAACACACGTCTCGAGCCCGAAACCATCGCCTATATCCTGGACCATGCGGACACCAAGTTGGTCATCGTGGATCGGGAACTGGTGCCGCTGTTGACACAAGCCTTTGACCTCTTGGGGCGCACCGTGCCGGTGGTCGAAATTGCCGATCCCGCCGCTGCCGGAGAAACCCTTGGCGGTCCAACCTATGAGGAGCTGGTTGGCAGTGATCCTCTGCCCCTTGTCCTGCCTGATGACGAATGGGACGCGATGGCGCTGAACTATACCTCGGGCACCTCTGGCCGGCCTAAGGGCGTCGTTTATCATCATCGCGGTGCCTACCTGATGGCGATGGGTACAGCGTCCGCGTGGCAGATGCCGCCTTATCCCGTCTATCTGTCTGTGGTTCCCATGTTTCATTGCAATGGCTGGGGGCATCCGTGGCTTATGGCGATGCTCGGCGGAACCGTTGTTTTCACACGTACCCCTGCCGCAGGTCTGATCCTTGAGGCGATCCGCACCCATGGCGTGACCCATTTCGGTGCGGCGCCCATCGTGCTGCAGATGCTGGTCGAGGCAGGTGCCGCCGCCCCCTTTGACCCAGAGATCCGCGTCATGACCGCTGGTGCACCGCCGCCCCCGTCGATCCTAGAAAAGACCCGCGCGATGGGATTTGACGTGATGCAAGTGTACGGGCTGACCGAAACCTACGGGCACATCTCGCAGTGTCTTTGGCAGGAAGATTGGCATAATCTCACGCCCGCAGAGCAAGCCGAATTGCAGGCACAGCAGGGCATCGCCTTTCCCATGGTCGAAGAGGTCGCGGTGATCGACCGCGCCAGCGGCGCGCCTGTCCCGCGCGACGGCACCACTCAAGGCGAAATTGCCATTCGCGGAAACACGGTCATGGCGGGCTATTACAAAGACGCCGACGCCACGGCAGCGGCCTTTGCCGATGGGTGGTTCTGGTCCGGGGATGGCGCAGTCGTGCACGATAACGCCTATGTCCAGATCCGTGACCGGCTCAAAGACGTGATCATCTCGGGCGGGGAAAACATCTCTTCGGTCGAGGTCGAGGCCGTGCTCTATCGGCACGAAGCCGTTCAAGCTGCCGCCGTAGTCGCCATGCCCCACGCAAAGTGGGGCGAAGTCCCCTGCGCCTTTGTCGAACTGCGCGATGGGTTCACCCCGACCGCAGACGACCTAATCGCCTTTTGCCGCGCCCATCTGGCCGGTTTCAAAGCCCCAAAGGCTGTCATTTTTGACACCCTCCCCAAAACATCCACCGGCAAGATCCAGAAGTTCCAGCTTCGCGATCGCGCCAAAGACCTGGAGTAACAGGAATGGCTCTGCTCTCACCTTCGCGCAGGCTTCGTCGCACCGCTTTTTCTGAGGGGGTGGAGGCCGCAGGCGTCAAAGCCTACACGGTCTACAACCACATGCTCTTGCCCACGGTGTTCCGCTCGGTCGAGGAGGACTACCACCACCTGAAGCAAGCGGTGCAAGTCTGGGACGTTGCCTGCGAACGGCAGGTGGAGCTACGAGGCCCCGACGCCGGACGACTTGCCCAACTGCTGACGCCCCGCGACTTGCGCGGAATGCTGCCCGGTCAGTGCTATTATGTGCCCATCGTCGACGAGACGGGCGGTATGCTCAACGATCCGGTCGCCGTCAAATTGGCCGAGGACCGCTGGTGGATTTCGATTGCCGACAGTGACCTGCTCTACTGGATCAAGGGTCTTGCCTATGGCTACCGACTCGACGTGCTGGTGGATGAACCGGATGTCTCGCCCCTCGCTGTCCAAGGTCCTCGCGCCGATGATCTGATGGCTGCGGTGTTTGGCGATGCCGTGCGCGACATCCGCTTCTTCCGGTTCGGTCATTTTGATTTTCAGGGACAGGACATGGTCGTGGCGCGGTCCGGCTATTCCAAGCAGGGTGGCTACGAAATCTATGTCGAAGGCGAACACAACGGCATGCCCTTGTGGAACGCCTTGATGGAAGCGGGCAAAGATCTGGACGTACATGCAGGCTGCCCTAACCTGATCGAGCGGATTGAAAGCGGGCTGCTGTCCTACGGCAACGACATGAACGACGACAACACGCCCCACGAATGTGGACTTGGCAGGTTCTGCAACACCCAGACTGCCATCGGCTGTATCGGGCGCGATGCCCTGCTTCGCGTCGCCAAGGAGGGTCCGGTCAAGCAAATCCGCGCCATCGCAATTGATGGACCGCCCGTTCCGGCCTGCGATCGCTGGTGGACCTTGATGGCGGGCACCAAGCCTGTCGGGCGGGTATCCTCGGCCGCGTGGTCGCCGGATTTCGGCACCAACGTCGCCATCGGCATGGTCCGCATGACCCATTGGGACGATGGCACCGAACTGACCGTCCAAGCCCCTGACGGCTTGCGCCACGCCACCGTCCACGAGGCGTTCTGGAACTGAAACGCCTGCGATAAGTCATATTGGCGCGTGATTGAGGGCGAACCTAGTGCTTGCCCTCGATCACCTCGATGCCGCGTCTGGCCAGACGGGCGCCCATGTCCATGTGATTTGTCGCATCCGAGCCCGCCGCTGTACCTGCGCGCACCCGATCCGCGATGCCGACCCAGATCACCGCAAAGCGGAACAAGGCAAAGGCGCGGTGAAAGGTGGTCAGCGGCGCCATACCGGGGCTCTTTTCCATATAGCGGGCGACGAACTCTTCTTCGGATGGCAGGCCAAGCGCAGCATGGTCCAACCCCAGAATGCCCCCGTATTCATCGGGCGAGGTGTGCCACGCCATGCAGCAGAACCCAAGATCGGCCAGCGGATGCCCCAAGGTCGACAGCTCCCAATCCAGAATGGCGGCGACGCGCAGAGCGGCGGGATCAAAGATCACGTTGCCCATGCGGTAATCACCGTGGGCCAGGCTGACGCGGCCGTCATCCTCTGGCTGGTTGTCGGTCAGCCATTTCGACAGTGCGTCCAGATCGGGGATCGGGTCTGAACTGCTATCCTCCCACTGGCGGGACCAACGGCGGATTTGCCGTTCAAAGTAATTTCCCGGTTTGCCGTAATCCCCCAGTCCGACCTCATTCGGAACGACTGCGTGCATCTGCGCCATAGCGTCGGCCAGCCCCATCCACAGATCGCGGCGCTCGTGCGGCTCTGCCTCGCTGAGAGCACCGTCGGGGAAGACTCGCCCTTCTACCCGCTCCATCAGATAGAACGGCGTTCCCAGAAGGTCGGGGTCCTCGTGGAACACAACGGGACGGGGCACAGGCACGCCTGCGGGATGCAGCGCCGCAAGAACACGGTGTTCGCGGTCAACCGCATGGGCCCCGCGCAGGATGGGGCCGTTGGGCTGCTTGCGCAGCACCATGCGATGATCGCCATAGGTCACGAAATAGGTCGGGTTCGACTGCCCGCCTGCGATGCGCTGAACCTGTAGCGCTGCCGAGGTGCCGAAGTGATCCTTCAGGAACCCCTCAAGACGCGCGGTATCAAAATCGATATCGCTCATGCGCCCACGTCCCATTCCCAGAAATCGCGACCCTCTTTTTCCACGTTCCGGTGCAGGACCATCTTGTGGACCTCGTCCGCGCCATCGACCAAACGGGCCTGACGGGCGTAGCGGTAAATCCACTCCAGCGGCGTGTCCTTGGAATAGCCGCATGCGCCATTGATCTGGATCGCGGTATCGGCGGCCTTGTGCAGAACGTTCGCCACGTGGACCTTGGCCATTGAGACCTCTTTGCGGGCATAGCCGCCGCGGTCCAGCTCCCACGCGGCCTTCATCACCAAAAGCCGACCGATCTCGATCTGCATGGCGATGTCGCCCATCATCATTTGCACGCTTTCGCGTTTTGACAGACGCTCACCAAAGGCAAAACGGTTGTGGGAATATTCGCTGGCGATCTCGACACAACGCTTGGCCAGACCCAGCCAACGCATGCAGTGGGTCAGACGGGCTGGCCCAAGGCGGATCTGGGTCAGTTTCAGCCCGTCCCCTTCGTTCATCAACAGGTTTTCAGCGGGGATGACCATATCCTCGTAAACGACCTCGCAGTGACCGCCATGCTCTTCGGGGCCCATGATCGGGATGCGGCGTTCGATGCGAAAGCCGGGAGTGTTCTTCTTGTGAAGGAAAGCCGACAGCCCCTTGCGCGGATCGTCCGAGGTGCGGGCAATCAGGATGAAGTGGTCACTGTCTTCGGCACCGGTGATGAACCATTTGCGGCCACGGACCACGTACGTATCGCCGTCCTTCTTGGCCGTCGTCAGCATCATGCCTGCGGGATCAGAGCCTGATCCTGGCGCAGGCTCTGTCATCACAAAGGCTGATTGCACGTCTCCGCGCACGATGGGCTGCAACCACTCTTCTTTCTGCTTTTCGGTCCCGACTTTTTCCAGCACCTGCATGTTGCCGTCGTCTGGCGCTGCCGAGTTGAACACCACCGGCCCGAAAATCGAGCGGTTCATTTCCTCATAGCAAACGGCCATGCCCTGAAGCCCAAGCCCCTGCCCGCCGGTTTCCTCTTTCAGCTGCAAGCACCACAGACCTTGGGCTTTTGCGCGGGAGCGTAGGTCCTGCAGCAGGTCTTTGCGGATGTTTTCGTGGGCATCGTAGTTGGCGCGATCTGTCTCGATCGGCAGCAGCTCGTCCTCGACAAAGCGGGCGATGCGGTCGCGATAGTCCTCGATGCGGGGCGAAATGGTGAAATCCATGGAAAGTCCTTCCGAAAGTCTAGAGCGAGGACACAAGATGACCGCCGTCCACGACGATCTCGGCACCCGTCATGAAGGCGCCATCCTCGGAGGCCAGCAGCAAGAGCGGCCCGTCCAAATGTTCCATCTGCCCGAGGCGGCGCTGGGGCACGCGTTTGATCAAGGCCTTGCCCGCGTCCGAGGCAAAGAATTCGCGGTTCAGATCAGTCTCGATATATCCGGGGCACAAGGCGTTCACGCGAATGCCATAGCGCGCCCATTCCAGCGCGAGGCTTTTGGTCATCTGCACCACGCCCGCCTTGGCGGTGGCATAGGCCGACAGGTTGCCCGCCACCCGCAACCCAAGGATCGAGGCGATGTTGACGATACTGCCCCCCTTGCCCCCATCGACCAGCGCCTGCCCTGCGGCCTGCGCCACCCGAAACACGCCGGTTAGGTCGGTATTGATCACCCAGTTCCAGTCATCTTCAGCGGTCTTCAGGGCAGGACCGTCATAGGTCACACCCGCATTATTGATGACCACATCATAGGGCCGGTCGAAGGCGGCTCTGACACTCTCGGCGTCGGTCACATCCATCGCCACGGCTCGCGCGCCGCCGCCAATCTGCGCCACCAGAGCCTTGAGCCGGTCGACGCGGCGGGCGGAACAGGTGACCTCTGCCCCTTGGGCCGCTAGCACTTTGGCGAAATGCGCCCCCAGCCCCGAGGACGCGCCTGTCACCAGCGCAGTTTTCCCCTGCAACTTCATGGTATCCTCCCTCTCCTCGCCAATACTCTGGCAGTTCGAGGGCGCGCTCGGCAATGAAAGACATGTAGAATGCGCAAGTGACCCAGCGCAACACGTGGCAAGCGACCTCTGACAGCGCGGCTATGCCAAGCGCTGTCAGAACAATCGGCTCTTCCCTATAAACTTGCCTAGAGCAGCGTGTCTTCGACGATCAGAGCGGCCAAAACCCCAGAGAACCCAGCGTTGTAATCTGTCGCGACCTCGTTTTGGACGTAGTCTGTGCGATCGTCGGTGTAATTGCCCGACTGGTCCGGACCGCCCAAGAGCGCCCCCGTCAGAGTGTACAGATTGTCCGCGCTGTCATTCACATCCGTGACCCCCGAGGCGGCACGATGATGCGGGTTGAGCGGATAGTCCTCGCCAAACCCGACCACATAACTTTGCCCATCCGGATTGTCGCCGAGCATGTAATCGATTTGGTCAGAGGCAAAATCGAAGAGGTCCGAGGCATAGGCGTTATCGCCCATCTCTTGGGCCAGATCAGCACGCTCTACCGCGATGAACCCCATATTGGCGGCATATCGATTGGCCCCCCAACTATCGAGCCACGCCAATCCGTCATTGGTATCGGTGCCCGGCGTACGGGCGAGCGAATTCATCATGTAGTCCAGATGTGCGTCTACATCGTCAATGTAGCTGGTGTCTTGGGTGGCTTCGGCCAATAGCATCGCGACACCGTTGGATTTGTCATCCCAACCCAGAGCCCAATATGTCGAACCGCCGGGATAATAAGCCTCAGCCATCTCGAGATAGCTTTGATCCCCCGTCGCCTCATAAAGCCAGGCAGCCCCCCACGACAACTCATCCTGATAGCCGCTATAGCTGTTGTAGAAGGATTGTGCATCGGTCACGGCATCCGTGTAGGTGCCTTGATATGTCTCGGCAAAGTCGTAGAGCTGGATGGCGGTATCAATCAATTCATCCGCATAAGCCGTGTCCCCCGCATTTCGGAACACGATCGAGGCCGAGGCCAGTGCCGCCGCCGTTTCTGCGGTGACTTCGGTGCCCGGCATATCTGCGGTAACGGCATAGGTTGGACGCGACATGGTAATGTCTTCGGGCGCGCCCCAGTATGCGTGATCAATGTCCCCATCGCCGACTTGCGCGTAGAAGATGTCATCGCTCAAATCAGCGGTGCCATTATCGTCGTAGCAGCGCATGAAGTAATCGGTGACCCAGCCTAGGTGGTTCAAGATATCCTGTGTGGCCCCCGCAGCTTGGTACCCTTCTGCATAGTCTGCAGCGCCCCATGCGAGCATCGTCGCGGAGTACGCCATCGGGAAGCCAAACTTGACGTGATCGCCTGCATCGTACCACCCGCCGGTCAGATCTACGCCAACATCTGCGCCATCCGTCAGCGCGCTATCACCCCGCCAGTCCAGCGGATAATCTTCATGAAGTGCGCCAGAATACTGCGCGTAGTAGAAATCCATCGACATATCGAGCACATCTGCATGGTCCGCCGCATCAAAGGGCGAGTCTGCAGTCGTGTCCGATCCGCTGTCGGTCTCTGTGGTGGAGCCGGTATCATCCACAGGCTGCGTGGTCTCGGTGCTGCCATCCAAAGCCACTGTCAGAGTCAGCCCATTAGTTGGCACCGTTCCGTCAGCGGTAAAGCCAAAGGTCTTGGACTCGCCGGGGTTCAGATCCAGAGTCCAATCCGCAGCATCAAAGACCACATCTCCGTCCGCCTCGTTCGTGAATGTCGCGCCCCACGCATCCCGCACCGTGAATCCTGGGGAGTCGATCAGGATCGCGAACGCCGAGACCGTAGCGTCCGTGTCGTTGGTGACAGTGATGTCGCCGTTGAACCCGTTGCCCCAGTCGTTGGTGATGACGAAACTTGCGTCGGGTAGATTAAGCGTGTCGCCGCCTGCGCTAACATCATCACCCGTGCCAACCGTATCTTCCCCAGTTGTGACAGTGTCCTCTCCAGCTGTCACGGTATCGTCGCCGATGGTCACCGTATCCTCGCCAGTCCCGACGGTATCGTCGCCCGTACCAACGGTGTCTTCGCTTGTGTCAGGTGTTTCGCTGACGGGATCAGCTGGGTCTTCTGCCACAGGGTCCTGACCAATCACGTAGGTCACGCCATCAACGATCGCGGAATAGGTGATCGATTCCTCCGGCGGGATCGTTCCACTGCCGTTAAACCCGATCGACACCGACTGGCCGGGGTTCAAGTTATCCCCGTAGCCGCTGCCCATGATGACCAAATCGCCGTTCGTGTCGGTAAACGAGGTCGCGCCCCACGTGCTCGAGACCGTAAAGGTCGGATTTGAAATACGAATTTCGACGTTATCAACGATCTGATCTGTCGTATTGACGATGTCGAGATAAGTGGTGAAACCGCTGCTCCAGACGTTCCCCTGACGCCATGTGATAGAGGGCAAATCCACGCCAGTATCATCTGCATTACCTGATTGTACGCTGTCATCGCTAGAGGTGTCCGTACCGTCGTCTGTGGACTCTACAGTATCGTCGCCGATCGCCACGGTATCCTCGCCTGCGCCGATGGTGTCGTCTCCAACGGTGGCGGTATCGTCGGCAGTATCTCCGGTATTGGTGCCGGCATCTGTCGTCTCATCACCTGTTCCGCCGGTTTCAGTCCCCGCATCAACGGTCTCCTCACTCGCATCCACCGTATCGTTGCCAGACTCCACAGTGTCGTCCGCCGTGGTGTCGGCCTCTTCGCCAATCACATAGGTGGTGCCGTTGATAATCGCGGTGTAGGTAATCGTCTCGTCCGCGGGCACGCTGCCGTTGCCATTGAAGCCGACAGAGATCGATTTGCCCGGCTCGGCATTCAAGCTGTACCCCGACCCGCTTATCACCAACGTGCCATCCGCCTGCACCGATGACGTCGCCCCCCAACTATTCGAGACTGTGAAGCTGGGATCGGTGAAAATGATCTGAAAATCCTCCATCACCTCGCCTGAAATGTTTTCGATATCGATATAGGTGGTGAACCCGCTGCTCCAGACCGTGCCTTGCCGCCATGTAAAGGTCGGCAAAGTCAAATCAGCGGGCGCTGTGTCCGGTTCTGTGTCAGTGCCAGAATCCGTGCCGGTGTCTGATGTGCTGTCGGTGTCCGAGGACGCGGCTCCCTCGTATGGCAAAGCAGGCTCGGCGTTGGTGTCAGGGGTATCCTCCGCCGTTGCCACGTCGAGCAGCGCGTCATCATCCAAAGTCGTGTCGGCAAAGACAAACGACTCCACATTCCGTGTCAGCGTCCGCCCCGCCGCACCCGTCAGGTAGATATCCGAGCCGTCCGCTGTGATCACGTAGTCGGACAGAGCTCCCTCGAGCACCAGCGTATCCGTCGCAGCCCCGCCGTTGATCGTGTCATTCCCAGCCGATCCGTGGATGACGTCGTTTCCGTCCCCACCGTTGATATAGTCATCCCCTGCCCCGCCATGCGCGGTGTCGTTTCCGCCAACCATCCAGAGAACGGCGCCAGCATCACGGGCATAGGCCTCGTCTCCCTTGCTGCTCGCCACGAGCGTGCCAAACGTGATGGGATTGGTGGTTGGATCTGTCGGGGCACCATAGCGTTCACCCTCGTTATAAAAGGTTGTCCACGCCATGTAGTCCTGCTCGGTTTCATTCCGAACCATCTCGTCGACGACCACCGAGTTGTACTGATCGCGTCCACCGTGAAAGTTGATGTCGCGGTTCGTGTAGGTGACGTGAACAGAGTTGTTGCTGGCCGTTGTGTAGCTGGCAAACAGCACAGCATGGCGCGTATCGGTGATGGTTAGGTTTGAGAAATCGCTTTCATAAACATCGCGGATCCAGACCGCATAGCCGTTGCCGCCTGCCCCTTTGTTCAACGTCCCGTCCATGACAAAATCATCGAGCGTCGCATCAATGCTGCCAGCAAAGGTGATCCCGTGGCTGATGCCGTCGTCGATCCCGATATTTGTAAGTGTCGCGCCCGTTGTTCCGCCGACCATGATCATGGTCTGGCCTTGACCGCTACTGTTGTAAAACGCACCTGGATCAGCGTCTCCATACGGGCCGACCATGGTTAACCCTGACAGCGTGTTGCCCTCTATCAGGTTGCGCGTCTGCACCTCGGTGATCGCGGGATCAAAATCAAAAGTAAGCGGTGTCTCAAACCCGACGATATCTCCGTCGACCGAGGTCACCTCCACCATCATGGTCCGCAGAGGATTGCTCTTGAGCCATTGGGTATCGCCAATCTCGTCGAAATATTCAAAGGTGTTCTCAGCAGCGATATAGATGTAATCGCCCACTTGGATATCGTGCCCCGACGCCACTGTGATTGACGTATCTCCGACCGAGGCCGCCTCTGCCAAACCGTCCGTCGCAGCGATGTCTGTTTTGTAGAGCTCAAGCCCCAGCACAATCGCGGGATCCGACCCGATGGCAGAGGTCACCTCGATAACGGTTTCGCCGCGACCTTGGCCAATCAGCGAGACGTTGCTCTGGTTGATCGTCACCGTCCGGTCAAAGGAATATGTGCCCGCTTGCAACACAAAGGTCGTGCCCTCTGCCGCGCTGTCGATCATTCTTTGCAATTGCGCTGCGGTTGTTCCGAGCGGGACGTCGATAAAAGTGTCGGCCATGATCTTCCTCAAATAACTTTTTCGCAGACCACCGCGCACGTCATCAAAGCGCACATACTTTCGCGTATGCGCAGTCAGACCAATCGCAGTGTCACTTGATTCTTTCAGTGAATTACCAAGACATTAGCACGTCATCTCTTGGTTGAGTAAGGACTGAATGCACAGTTATGTCGGTCATTATTTGCAAAAATATTTACCATTCTGCGTGCCGTATCTACGACGTGATCCGTGACGCGAACCGGACAGTTAAAACTGCGGTATCGAACCCGACGCGCAACAACTTGTGGCTACAGCGCTCAGTAGTGGTTGCGCTGAAAAGCTCTCTCAAAGCCCTATCGGCGCGCCATAGACTGCCCGAAAACTTCTCGCTTAAGCCCAAGCGGGCGCGCGCGCTTCACGTCGCAATCACGGATTTGAAAGAAAAAGTTTGCGCCGACTCACAAATCGCAGCTATAGAAACGATAAAAATGAGCATGGCGCTAAACAGCGTTACTACAAGAAGCAGGCAAAGCACCCTATGAACCCTCTACCCTTGGTTCGACCGCATATGCCTGTAAGCAGGTGGAAATATGGTCGAAAATACCATTCGCATCAATGAACGAGTCCGCGTGAACGCGGAAAATATCGCTGCTGCGCTCGAGAATCATATGCTCACAGCCTTTGCGCCAGATGCGCGCAAAGAACTGCGCCTGTTTTCAGCCGGCGAAGCGGCGGAACTCCTCGGGATTTCAACGTCGTTCCTGCGCAAGCTTCACTTCGAGAACAAGATCGAGGATGTCCAGACCAGCGCGGGCGGTCGGCGCTATTACAGCGCCCATGACCTGAGCCAAATTCGCCAACATCTGGACAGCGTCGCCAAGGTCCCCGGCACCTATCTAAAGGGCCGCCGCGAGGGCGATCCGGTGCAGGTTCTATCCTTTCTGAACTTCAAGGGCGGTTCGGGCAAAACTACAAGCACTATACACACAGCACAGCGTTTGGCTCTTAAGGGCTACAAGATCTTGTGTGTGGACATCGATCCGCAGGCCTCGCTTACGACCCTGTTTGGCTACCGCCCCGAGGTTGATTTCTTAGAAACTGGAACGGTCTATGACGCGATCCGGTACGATGACCCCCTGCCCCTGTCTTCGATAATCCAGCCGACCTTCTTCGAAGGCATTGATCTGGCTCCTGCGGGTCTGGTTCTGCAGGAATTCGAGCACGAAACGCCGCGCGCTCTGATGGATAATGTGCAACCACCGTTCTTTTCACGGATGGCTGCCGCGTTGGCCGAGGTTGAGGCGAATTACGACCTGATCCTGTTCGATTGCCCCCCGCAATTGGGCTATCTGACCATGGGCGCGCTCTGTGCTTCGACCGGGTTGTTCATCACAGTCGTGCCGAACATGCTCGACGTAGCGTCTATGTCGCAATTCCTACAGATGAGTGCCGATTTGCTTGATGTCGTCAGCAATGCGGGCGCGGCGATGGATTATGACTTCCTCCGGTTTCTTATCAACCGGATGGAGCCGAATGACGGGCCCCAACAGCAGGTCGTAGCATTCCTGCGGAATCTGTTCGGGAACGAAGTCATGACGAATGCGATGCTGAAATCCACCGCGATTTCGGACGCTGGCCTGACTCACCAGACTATCTACGAAGTCGAACGCAGCCAGTTTAACCGCAACACCTATGACCGTGCTGTGGATTCACTGAATAGCGTGAACGATGAAATTGAGTCCCTCATCCAAGCAGCATGGGGTCGATAATGGCACGTAAAGGTATTCTCAGCACCAATCTCACGCCGAACAAGCCGGACGCCGCCCCGCGGCAACGTCTGATGCCGCAATCGGCCGTTGGTGCGCTTCAAAGCAGTCTGTCAAAGCTACAAGAGAACGCGATCCAAGAAGTCGATCCCAGTCTGATCGATAACGCGGGTCTCGAAGACCGGCTTGGGCTGGATTACACCGAACAAGAGCGCCTGAAGGAAAGCCTGCAGACCTATGGTCAGCAGGTTCCGGTGCTTTTGCGGCCCCACCCCACCGCACGTGGCCGCTTTGAGATCGTCTATGGCCGCCGCCGTCTCGCCGCCTTGCGGGAACTCGGTCTACCGGTCAAAGCCATGGTGCGTCAGCTCGACGATCACGCGCTGGTTATGGCACAAGGCCAAGAGAACAACACGCGGACGGACCTCAGCTTTATCGAGAAAGCGAGCTTTGCCGCGCAACTTCAGGACGCGGGGTACGATCGACCAACCATCGCGGCGGCCTTGGCGATCGATTTACCCATGGTCAGCCGGATGCTCAAGGTCGGCACCGCTTTTGATCTGGAGTTCTTGCGTCAGGTAGGCCGCGCCCCCTCTGTTGGGCGCGAGCGCTGGATGCAGCTGGTGTCTCTCTTCGAGGAACAGGCGGCGCGCAGCCGTGCCGGAATCTTTATGCGACGGCCCGAATTTACCTCGATGGACACTGACGCCCGATTCGAGGCGGTTCTCAAGGCAGCGCAGAACAAACACCGAGAGCAGCCCCCTGCCCCGCCGCAGGCACGCAAGGCCGCGATCAGTTCACCCGACGGTGCCGCAATCGCCACCGTCAAAGCCACGGACAAAGGCGTCAGCCTAACTGTGAAGACCGAAGGTTTCGACCGCTGGATCGAAGATAACGCCAGTGAGTTGATGAACGAATGGTTTGCCCGCTGGCAATCCGAACAAAGCGAATAACAGAGCAACGAGCAGTACAAGGAGGCACGACCCAGGACCCTGAAATAAGAAAAGCCCCCCAAGTAAATTGGAAGGCCCTTCTCGTCTTTAGCATCTTCGAGATAACCCGCCATTCCGAATCAGTCAACTCTGCCAGCTTGGTTAGGGCATAAATTTTTGCGTCCTTCGTGAAATAATATGACAGTTTTGACCCCCCGTTTCGTCGGGCGGCCGGTTTTGGCTGCACCCGAGGGATCGACTGTGGCCCGAGATAAGTGGGCTTTGGTTGATCGGCTGACACTCGCAGCCGAAGATTTCGGCTTGTCCCATCGAAATATTGCGGTCCTGCGCGCCATGCTGACCTTTGTGCCAGAGCGCGACCTGCCCGCGCGGATGGGCGTTTCCATCGTCTTTGCATCGAACCAAACCCTGAGCACCCGTTTGGGCGGCATGCCCGAAAGCACACTGCGTCGGCACTTGGCCGCACTGGTGAAAGCCGGTGTCATCGCGCGGTTCGATAGCCCCAATCGGAAACGCTACGCCAAACGGCTTGGCCACGGGATCGCCTGTGCCTTTGGATTTGATCTGGGTCCGCTGGCCGCACTGGCCCCCGAGATCGAAGCGCACGCCTCTGCCAGAGAGTTGCGCCAGCAAGAGCACGACCTTCTCCGCACGCAAATCCTACGCGCGCGTCAGACCCTCTGCGAGGCGCTCCTCGCCCGTGACATTGATCCTGATGGCATCCACGACCAGAGCCCCCTCCTCGCCCGCGCACGCCTTCTGCTGCGTCGCAAAAACAACAACGAAGAGCTGGAAGACTTGCTCAAGGATTTCGATGCGGTTTCTCTTTCATCAATTCCGGGCACCAGTGACAGCGAAAATGAGCGTCACCAACATAAGGAAAAAAATAAAAACTCTGATGTTGAGGTAGCATCAACAAGCAACGCTTTAGGTTTGAACTTGCTGTCTCAGTTCACCGAATACCAAAAAATGTTCCCGAATGCAGCGCATGACCTACATGACATCTCGAGCCACGCTGCATCTCTCGTCCCAATGATGGGGATCGACCAACCTGTCTATGAAGAAGCGAAGCAAGCATTGGGAACGGACATCGCTCCGATTGCTGTCCTGTGCATTTTGGAGCGGTTCGATCGGATCGAGAACCCAGGTGGGTATCTAAGGCATCTCACCAAACAAGCGCGAGAAGGCGATTTTAACCTTCGAAGACTTTTGAGCTCAATCGGGGGGATTGTCAGCTGACAACTCGCTCAGGTTTTCGAGACGACTTTGCCCTTCTGTCGGTGCCCAAAAGCCTCACCGTTCTGTGTCTTTAATTTTGGATACGCACTGAGAGGTCAAGAGTTCGGAGTGTTAATATTGCTGATGAAAGAGTTACGGCGCCGAGAAGCAAAATAGTAGAGCCTCCAATAGCCAAAGGGTCATGCGCACGCGATTACCCCAGAATGTGAACCTTACAGATTGATCCCAGGCACCGCCGGAAATCGGCAGCGCAGATTTCCAAAGCATCTGGAACGACACGGATTTTTGGCTATTCCAGCGATTGCAAGGATCTGACTGTAGCGTTTCGACATCGATGGGGTGCCTTGATGGTTTGACCACCTCTTATGTGAAAATTGCGCAGTCCCATCATTCCTGAGCAGTAGATTGTCAGCTGACAATCTGAAGGTCGTTCCTCAGAGACGCTTAGACTATTTCGGAATTCAGCTGGTGAGACGAGAACTCTTCGCCAAGATTTTTTTGGTCAAGCATGATCACTCTGAACGCGTTTCCTTGATGCGTTGCGCAGTTTTTAGCATGTCCCTGCAGTTCTCGGCACAAGTACTTCCAACTAAGAAAATGTCTTCACAGAGGCATCATTTCCGAAGCATCAGAACTGCGATATGACAGATCTGGTGCGGAACGTGTCGCTTGTTTTAGATAGCGTCGAAACACTGAAAAGGTCGGCTCGACCACGTCGGATGTTCCCAGAACCATTCCTGAATTCACCTCGATATCTACGGAACGGATTCTTTGGTGGGTGAAGCCAACTCAGGTCCTAGCGCGCGTCTCTGAAATCAGCGCCATTCCACGCAAGTTCCTACGCCTTCGAATGCTCTCTCTCGATCGGCTAGCGCTTCGGTCGGGGGAATTCTGCGTCGGGTCTTGCTTCGAACCTACAGGCATATGACGGCCTGCTGAGAATACTTCTGAGGGAAACGAACACGATATGGATCGTAGTTGTCTGGTCAAATTGTCAGCTGACAATCTTTGGCGGAACGCGTTTTCGAGTAGCGCCTCGGACGAACCAGATATGTCTGTCTGAAAAAAGAGTGTCCGCAAATAGTGGGGAGCATTGGCGTGATTGCACACGACGCCGGAACACAATCTACTATCCATCCTGCAGGTTGAGCTGTGACAATGTTGTGAGGCCAACCGAGAGTCTGAGAGTTACCCGCATCGCGCTAGCGAAAATTTTTCAATTGACGAATAGGCTAATGATGTCGCCGCCGCTTTGTTTGCTGCTTGTGTCCACCTGCGTGTGCCGAAGAGTATGAGCACATCGAGACCTTTGAGGCGAACGTGTCGGCTGCAACGTAAATGGCGCAATAGAGCAAGAAGCAGCATGAAACGAACGCGTCAGCCTTGCGAAGTTATACATCGGCGAATGACTGTAGAGCGTTCTAGCTGTCGGCACACACACAGGTATGGAAGATAGCGCTAGGGTAGGTCGGATGGACGATTTATCGGCGCTCGCTATTGCTTTGTACCCCGGCCGCATCAACGCGCCGCAAGATGAACAGATGTCAGGAACGGGCAGGCAATGTCTCGAAGTCGCTCATCGGTGACAAGATTGGACCGTCGTCTTGAACATCATAGGAGATTTGGAAGATGGAGCGACGCAGTGATCGGTGGTCGCTCAACGTCTTACGATTGAGCGAGAAAGAACATGCGCGGATATGAGATCGTTCTAACCCCGCCAAAGACAGAAGACAGACGGTTTAAAAACGAAGTGTGACTTGGCTGTTCTTTATAATGGTTGGCTCTAGCAGGGGGGCAAATGCCGACATGCTTCGACTTTTGAACTAAGCTGGCCGCTGCCCAAGAAATCTGATCGCTGACCTAAGGAATTGGAGCTAGAGCATGGACCCGCGTCGATATACATCTGAGGCCATTGGTAGGGCAGGGGGCTGAGCGCCCCCGGTGCCGGGTTTTAAGAACAGTAGCTGTAGCGATTGCCAGTTGCACGGATGATCTGCGCAGCTGTCAGAGGTTTTGCGCCGTAGTAGTTCCGCAGGCCCACTTGTTGCCAAAACCAGTTCTGAATTTCTGGCGGGTAGAACAGGACCATTCCTTTGGTCATCCGGTCCGACGCTTTGGTGGTCGGGGGGAAGATCGCGCTGACCGCGTGGAAGTGGAGCGTGACATTCGGGTTGTCGAAGCACAGGTTCTGGTCCAGCGCGAGGTACATAGTGCAGGCGGACTTGCAGTCGCCGGTGATTTTTACCTTCGTGCCTGCGCGAATGTAGTCGACGATCCGAGGGGCATAGTTTTGCACAACACCTCCGACGTCATTACGCACGACTTTGACCTGTGGGGGTTTTGCAGCAAAGGTTGCCGTTGCGAGGCAGGACAGGACTGCTGCCATAATTATCCGTCGCATTGCATTCCATCCAGTATCAATGCCTCGGGACGCAATGATCTGGCCCGTGCCAAAGGCGCAGGAGGTCACAACGCCGAAGCGGTTAGCATGAGTCGAAATCCAACATTTCTGTTGTTGGCACTGATTTTGGTTGTTGCAGGTGAAGTTTAATATCCGGTCAAAGGGCGAATGGCCGGGGTATTCGTCTTTCCGAGACTAGACGAAGGTGCAGGACCCGTTCGGCGGGGCACAAATATTCATCGCTGGGTATTTGTTAGCCACACGAACGAACGTAGATGGGTCATGAGTCTAGTTCCACGGGCAGTTCTAAAACGGTCAATCAGTGGGCCGTTATCTTATGGCTACAGCGCTAAATGACTGCTTTCGTGAAAAAGGGTGTCCTCTCAATTTGGAACGCTCTGAAATGGCTCCGGTAAACAGATGCGGATCGCACCTAAATCCAAAGTGAAGTCCCGCGACATGTTGCGCCTAAGAAATGAAGTCAACGTCGCGATATTGAGTTGAAATCAATTCGTGAGTTTATTTTATTTTTGGTCAATTTGTTTGATTGCAGTTAGCTGTGATTTAATCTCACAAAAATATCGAAGTAATAGTTTTGCAAAATGCAAATGAATCTATTGCGTGTTGGTTTCGCGATATTGTAGGGCTGATATTAATTTCTGAATTATATTTACTCTTTCCTCTCTAATTATTAGGGTGATCCAAAATGAAATTAATTGTTTGTCTATCGCTAATGATGTTTCCGACATTTATATCCGCCCAAGACGCCAGTGGCTCTTCTGTGCCTTTTCTCATCGGAGACGGTACGTCCGGAGGCGGCCAATCGGGAGGTGTTTCCCTTCAGGCCGCGCTTTCCAATGCAGGTCTCTCTGGCGGAGGGTTGAATGTCGGATCTTTGGCCCAAGCGGGGCTTGCGGACTCAGCCGTTGGCGGTGCGATCAACGTAGGCGACACCGATGCGGCTTCGTCGACCTCTAACACGTCGTCTGCGGGGACAAACTAAAGCCGCATCAGTCTGAAGTGAAACTTGGTTGAATTGAATAAGATGAAGAAGTTCCTCGTATATCTCGTTCCTCTGGCGATCCCGACCCTGGTTTGGGGGCAGGATGTTGCCGGTCAGGCGGCTGCGGCGCAACAAGGCGCGGCGACAGCTTCTGCTGCGGGCGGGCAGGCGACTTTGGCGACTGTGAACGGTGTGCTGACCAATGCGGCCAACCTGACCAACGCATTGAACGGGTTGGGGCTGATTGGCGGTGGTCTCGGGGTTGCTGGCGCGGCGACAGCAGGTGTTGCGGCTGTTGGCTTGGGAACGGCGCTGAGTGCGGCAGGCGGCGGGCAGGGCGGAGATTCAACCTCTTCTACCTCGGGTACCTCTTCTTCGAGCGGAACAAATTAATTTACCGGGGCTTTGGAGTTTGGCCTCACGCGTGTCAGTTATTCGATTTATTTTTATGACCTGACGTATTGTATGTAGAACTCTGCCAGCCCTGTGGTCTCCATGAATTGGGAAACCTCAGGGCTGGAAATTATTTTTGGTCTTGTAAGTTCTGATTGGCGGTGCTGCGTATTTCACGACCAGCAACGCGGCTGAGGTCTCGACTTCCCCATCCCACCCATCAAAGTTATGAATCATACGAGGTGCGTTGATTCTTAAATTGAATTGGACGTCCGGAGTCCCCGTCCGTCATACTTTGGCTATGACACATCAACCCTTTCCCAGAGTGAGACTGACACGTTGCGATCTCGCGCGGAATATGAGGCGGTTCTACGCGCTTTCGCTTGAGCCAAATCTGTTTGGAGAGACGACGCTTGTGCGGAACTGGGGGCGTATTGGGACCAGCGGGCAAAGCCGTTTGCACACATTCGATGATCCGGCCGAAGCGGCTTTGGCCTTTGAGGAATGGCGGTCTTTGAAGGCTCGCAAAGGTTATGTTCCTGAAACGGATCCGCGCTCGGGCGGTCCCGCGTCCTGAGTATCCGACTAAAATTGCGCCTAAAAACATGCTTCGGGGTGTGGGGGTCCGATGCGTGCTAGCTTGGCCCCATGACAGGAGGCATTTGGTTGAGACCCTGTGACTCAATGGGGCAGGCGTGATCTATGGCTTAAGATGGTCCGTAAAATGGGAACATTTGCGGTTCATGAGGTGTTCGTCAATCGACCACCCGCGCCGCGTTATGGTGCTTCACTCAACGAGATTTTTCCATGAGCCATTCGCTGACCCACAAACCCACCGGAATCCCATTGGATCGCCAGAGCCTTCTGACACTGGCCAAATTTCTGTTGTTGGTCATGGGGGGCGGTTTCCTGATCGGGCTGACGTTTACACCGGGCGAATGGTATGCGGCGCTGAACAAGCCGCCGTTCAACCCACCAAGCTGGGTCTTTGGGCCAGTTTGGACGGTGATCTATCTCTTTATCGCGATTGTGGGCTGGCGCATTCACCAGCGGGGCGATTTGCGGCACTTGCGTGGGCTGTGGTGGACGCAACTTGCGCTGAACTTCCTGTGGACGCCCGCATTTTTCTATCTGAACATGCCTTGGTTGGCCTTTGCTGTGATTGCTCCGCTGTTGGTGTCGATCGTCGCCCTTTTGGTGCGTCTTGCCCCGACAGATCGCCTGAGCGCCGCGCTTTTTGTGCCCTATGCCGGTTGGGTCGGCTTTGCGAGTGTGCTCAATCTTTCGATCGCGATACTGAATTAAGGGATGGACGATGAAGCAAATCCTGATGGGGGTGGTCATGGCAGCATCAATTGGAGCGTCCGCAGCAGCGAGCGACCTACGCTCTTTGAAGATCGCGCCTGATGCGGATTGGACGTTTTTGGCCGACACAGTGATGGGCGGTGTGTCCGAAGGGCAGGCAGAGGTCATTACCGAGACCGAAACCTATCTACGGCTGACCGGTACGGTGAGCACCGCGAACAATGGCGGCTTCATTCAGGTGCGGCAAAAGTTGTCCGAGCCACTGGCCAAAGAGAAGACAGGCGTCCGGCTCGTGGTGCGCGGCAATGGCGAAACTTACTACGTGCATCTTAGGTCCCGCAGCACGCGGCTGCCGTGGCAGTACTACCAAGCCCCATTCGAGACGAGCGCGGACTGGACCGACGTTCAACTGCCATTTGAGGCGTTCGAAGCCTCTGGCCGGTTGATGCGGGGCAGCCCGAGCGTGGACACGATCAAGTCCGTCGGGATCGTCGCCTTTGGCAAGGATCACGAGGCTTTGGTCGAAGTCCGCGAGGTCGGGTTTTACTGATTGTCCCGACCTAACTCATAAAACGCAAATCATGTGTTTGTAGAAACACGCCTTTTTCGGGTTGTACTTGACTCTATTTGTTGGGTATTGCCGCCTTAGCCGGTGAGCATAGGTGACTCTGTGAGTCATGATTCCTCCCATGCCATGTTTCCACCCACGCCCATCCTGCTGGCGCGCACAGGCAGAAACATCCCCACACCCTGAGCCCCTTTGATCGCGGTCCCCTCCGTACAAAGGACGAATGCCCGCTTCGGGCAAACTGTTGCCTGCGCGCGCGGGCGACCTAGCCGTTTACGGACGACGTATATGAAGAGTGACAAAATCTACCCTCTGGGTCTGACAGTCGCCGTTCGGTCCACGGCATTCCGCTCAGGTCTTTTGCGCCGGTCACGGCGCGCTCCCCTACCACGTTTGATGATACGAGAGGATTGTGCATGAGTACTGCACGCATGCGGCTGGCATCCGGGTCGGCCTTATTGCTCTGTTCCTTTGCGATGGGGCAGGCCGCCCTGGCGCAGGACGGACTGAATGACGAAGTGTTTGATCTGGGGACGGTGGTTCTGACCGCCGAAGAACAGATCAAACAGGCGCTTGGGACTTCCACCGTGACCGAGGGCGATATTGAGCGCTTGCCCGTGGTGAACGACGTTGCCGAGATTATCCGCAAGATGCCGGGTGTAAACCTGAGCGGTACGTCTTCGACAGGGCAGCGCGGCAACCAGCGCCAAGTGGACATTCGCGGCATGGGGCCGGAAAACGTCTTGATCCTGATTGATGGCAAGCCGGTTCTGTCCCGCATGTCGGTCAAGCAGGGCCGTTCGTCCGAGCGCGACAGCCGCGGGGATACCAACTGGGTCCCGCCAGAGATGATCGACAGCATCGAAGTCATCCGTGGCCCTGCAGCTGCGCGGTATGGCTCGGGTGCGGCGGGCGGTGTGATCAACATCGTGACCAAGGCACCGGACGAAGACTTCCTGCAAGTCGGCACCAGCTTTGACAGCCCCCAAAGCGATGACGAGGGTATGACCCAGCGTTACAACCTGCTCTGGGCCAAGCGCCTGAATGACGAGGTCGCGCTGCGTTTCTCGGCCAACTACAACAAGACTGACGCGGACTCCTATGACATCAACGAGTCCGAAATCGAGTGTACCACCGAGGCGGACGGCACCGAATCCTGCACAGCGGCCCAAGCGGGCACCGAAGGCGTGGTAAACCGCGATTACGCCGTGCGTCTGGATTGGGCGCCAAGCGCGGCGAACCAGTTTAACCTTGAGCTTGGCTATTCGCGTCAGGGCAACATCTATGCGGGCGACAGCCAGCTGGGGAATGGGCAGTTCCTGAACGTAGACCCGGAGTCGCTGGTCGATGATGGCACCGAAACCAACTCGATGGAGCGCCGCACCGTCGCGTTGACCCATATCGGCAGCTATGGCTGGGGCGACACGAACAGCTTTGTCCAGTTCGAACGGACCGACAACCGCCGCCTGAGCGAAGGCCCCGCAGGCCGCTATGAGGGCTCGATCAACAGCAGCGACAGCTATGACAAAGCGGTTCTGACCGCTGTTTCCGGCAAGTCCGAGGCTTTTGTTGGGCACAGCATCGGGGGCCGCGCTGCCGAACTGACCATGGGCGTCGAGGTGCGTTACGAAGAGCTGGACCTGAGCGGCTACAACTCTTTCTCCTCGCTCGTGGCCGAAGATGGCAGCATCGACACCTCGGACGGCGATCCGCTGACCTCGCAGATGACCGTGGGTCTGTATGTCGAGGACAACATCATTTGGAACGACAGCCTCACGCTTACACCGTCGCTGCGATTTGACCACGCCGATACCTTTGGCGGGACATGGTCGGGCGGGCTGAACGCCTCTTATGCGTTGAACTCCGCTTGGACGATCAAAGGCGGCGTGGCCAAGGCCTACAAGGCGCCGACTGTTTACCAAATGGCCGAAAACTACGTCTACGTCAGCTCTGGCAACGGCTGCCCCTATCCCTACTACGGGGACGGTCCGTGCTATGTGATGTCGAATGATGATCTGGAGCCGGAAACCTCGATCAACAAGGAGATCGGCATCCAGTACCAAGGCTCTCAGGGCATCAATGCGACACTGACCTATTTCCACAACGACTACCGAAACAAGATCCAGTCGGGCGTGGACCAGATCGCGACCCTGTCGGCCTATAACGCGCGCTATGACCTTTATTCGGACTCGCGCATCTTCCAGTGGGATAACATCCCCGAGTCCGAAGTGTCGGGTCTGGAAGGGAGCTTTGCTTGGGCCTTTGCGCCGGACTTCAACTTGACGGTCAACGGCACCTACATGCTGTCGTCGAAGCAAACGCTAGAGATCGACGGCGGAACCACCTCGGACGGGACCGCATACGGTGCGCGCACGATCGAGGTGCCTTTGTCCTTGGTGCCGAAATACACGGTGAATGCCGCACTGGATTGGTACGTGAACGACCGGTTCACCCTGACCCCGTCGCTGACGCACTACGGCCCGACCGACGCGCCCAAAGAAAGCGGTGTGACTGGCTATGACAACGACGATTCCGACGATGACCGCGATCCCTACACCTTGGTGAACATCGGGATGAACTATCGGTTCGGCAACGGGATTGACCTGAAGGCCGGTGTCACCAACGCCTTTGACACGCAGGTTCTGCGGTCCGGCAGTGGGGCACAGACCTACAACGAACCTGGCCGCGCCTTCTATCTGGGTGTGACCAAGACGTTCTAAACACAATACAGACGCCCGCAGTCGAGAGGTTGCGGGCGTTGACGCGCTTATATGGTGTCGAGAGTGTCGATGAAATCCATGATATCGATGGTATTTTTGACATCGCGCCAAGTGGTGTCGTTCAGGGTCAAGACTTGGCGACCTCCGAAGTCGATCACCAGATCATCGCCGTCTTGGTGTGCAACAGCTTTGACCTCTGCGACAGATGCATAACCTTCGAGGTAAAGAACCAAGCTATCGCCCTCGTCAGCGTCAAAGTCTGTCACGGTGTCTTGGCCAGAGGGGATGTAATAGGAGCCTTTGAAGTTGGTGAAGATAAAGGTGTCGCTGCCAGCATTGCCTGTCAGCGTGTCGTTTCCTTTGTCGCCCTCTATCCAGTCATCTCCGGCGCCGCCCTTGAGCGTGTCGTTCCCGCTTCCCCCAAGGAGGTAATCGTCTCCGGTTCCGCCAAACAGACGGTCCCGTTGAGATCCACCGTAAATCCAGTCGTCCCCGTTTCCGCCCCAGATGCGGTCTTTACCAGCATCACCGGAAAGATCATCAACACCGGACCCACCATGAATCTGGTCGTTGCCCGAGCCAGCCGAGATCATATCGCGACCTTTGCCAGCTGCCAGCCAGTCTGCTTCTGCGCCGCCAAAAAGAGTATCAGATCCGCGTCCGGTGAATGCGTAGAGCACACTGTCATAAGCTGTAACCCAAGTAGACCCTTGGCTGCCGATGAAACGCGTTGCCTCTGTATCATAGGGGTAATCGATGCCCCAACCGTCTGCGGTATTGTAGATCGTCGCGGTTGTGCCACCTGACTGATCGCGAACATTTACGGCAAGTTCACCTAGGACTTTCCCCAGATCACTCTTGTCCAAGAGGGATTGCTCCAGATCCGAGACGTGGGCTTCGTTCGCTTTCACCCATTTGGAGAAAGAGGTCCCGCCTCGGGTTTGTTCGATCAAATCAAGAGCACCATCGATGAACGTGTCCTGCAGATCCGCTACAAACGCTTCGGCCTCTTCCACGGTCTCGAAGTGCTCTGGCAGAAGATCCTTCCCCTTTGCGGCGAGCGCACTGCCAAGGTAGGACAAAGCACCTTGGGTCATGGGGGACGACAAGTCTGCCGGATCATATTCAGTTTGGTACTTGAGGATGTCGATGCCGACGAGACTGGCTTCGTCGAGATATTCGAAAGACCACGCGCTCGGATTTGCCGGATCGGCCATCTGATCAAAACGGTCCGGATCCGCTGACTGAGAGGTCAGATAATTGCTGACTTCGATCAAGCCTGCGTCGGGCAGGAGCCCTGTTTGAGTCACGCTGGTTGCTCGGTTCAGTACTGTTTGCAGCTGGCTGGCAGAAATTGTTTCAATGATGTAAAAGGTATCTGGACGTTCGTCGTAGTGGTATGGGGTCAGTTCCCCGCCATCGACCCAGTCCTGATAGCCGTCGGTCGGCATCGTACTGATCACCCCGACAGAGTTCTTGAAGTAGTCCTCTCCGCGCCAGTCGCCTTGGCCTGTCGGGTCGCCAGTGTCCCAACGGTCGGTCTCGTATGCGTCGTAAATCGTGCCGTACTGTTGAGCGTTGATTTCGATGCCGGTGCCGTCTTCAATCAAATTGGGGCGGCGGCCCCCGATGGTCAGCATCGAGTACATATGTTTGTCGGCCTGAACAAATTCCGGTCCGAGCCCCCAGTCACTCAGCGTTTCTGGGAAAGGTGCCTCGCGGTACTGGACCTTGATCTCGATATACAGTGCCACGGTGTCGAGAGATGTCTCGTACCCGTTCCAGATAACAGTCCCGCTCATAACAACTCCTGTCGGTGTGACTGCCATGCTTTTGAGCAATGTGCTTAAGATATCAACTATAAAGTGTAAGGAGTAATGAATTCCGGAAGTGTGGTGATGCGATTTCGCATCTCTTGGCTTTGTCGCCTGAACCGGCCATGCGGTTGAAACCCATTGCACCAGAGCTAGCGGTCTATAGAACTTTGACAAAGTGACGCTTTGCGCCCGTGATGGCGCGCTGGATGGGAATGCACATGACCCGGATCATCCTGCTGGACGGCGGCCTGAGCCGCGAGATGACCCGCTTTGGCGCGGAGCTGAAGCAGCCAGAGTGGTCGGCGGGCGCGCTTATCGATCATCCTCAGGCGATCAAGCAAGCGCATCAGGCCTTCTTCGAGGCCGGGGCAGAGATCGCGACCACGGCGAATTACGCGGTGGTTCCATTCCACATCGGCCAAGAGCGGTTTGAGGCGCGCGGCGCGGAACTGACCGCGCTGTCGGGAAAACTCGCCCGAGAGGCTGCGGATGAGGCGATGGCCAAAGGGCAGACTGCGCGTGTGGCGGGATGCTTGCCGCCTGCATGTGGCTCCTACTTGCCTGATGACTTCGATAGTGACGCAGCCAAAGAGATCCTGCGCGTTTTGGTAGAGGCTCTGACCCCCTATGCGGATTTTTGGCTGGCCGAGACCATGAGCAGCCTGTCCGAAATGCGCGAGACCGCCGCAGCCGCAGCGGGGACGGGCAAACCGCTCTGGCTGGCATGCAGTCTGCGCGATGACACGGTGGATGCTCCGGCGCAGCTGCGGTCCGGTGAAACGGTTCAGGATGCGGCGCGGCTGGCGGTCGAACTTGGGGCCGAGGCGTTGCTGTTCAACTGCTCTTTGCCAGAGGTGATGCAGTGCGCGGTCGTCACGGCGCGCGACGTGCTGGCTGACATGGGGCGTCCTATGCCCTTGGGCGTCTATGCCAACGGATTTGTGCCCAAGCCCAGAGAGGGCGGGGCCAACGAGACGATTTCAACCATCCGCGAAGATTTGGACCCCGCCGCCTATCTGGAATGGGCGGAGCGCTGGGTGGCGGCTGGGGCGACCCTGATCGGGGGCTGCTGTGGAATCGGTTCGACTCACATTGCTGCGCTAAGAGCCCGATTTCGCGCGTAATTCTGGTCCCAAACGCGCCGTGTGTGGCGCGATCGGTCGGAGTCCCATCCTTTCGATAGTCAAAACAGTTGTATTCTGAAAACCGAATTCGACTTCGGGTCGCAAAACGAAGGACATGCGCAAAACGAGATTGTGTAATTGCAGTTTAGAAGTTACCACACCTAAAGGTTAATGCCTGCAACTTCGATATTGCTCTTTGCGGTGCAGCAAAGAGTTTGTGAGCTGACGTTTTCGATAGTAGGGATAACCCATAAGGATAGGTCCTATCTTGTTTTTTGTTTGTCGAGTGAGCGTTTTCCTGACGTGCTGCAGCGCGGCAGTCACGGGGCCATAGAGCGAAGCAAACAGAGACAATGGAGAGCGGCCATTGAACGACGACACATCCTGATCGGGTGCAGGGCATCGGCCCGACGCGGGGATGACCTGACCTAAAACCTTCTTTTGACCTGAACTGTAGCACGGCGTGACGGCTGTCATCCGATCGATGAATTGTGCGCAGAGTGCAGGTTTTCATTCCTCTCAGGCGCGGAAGTCCTGAAGGCAGCGCAGTTCTTTCACGGGCTGCGAAAGAGCCCTTGAGACCAAAAGAAGTCTAAATGCCTCAGTGGGTGCCCTGAATTACCACGTAAAAACATGTGTCTACGTGTGATCTACGGCTCGTTTGCCGCCTCAAGGCCGACGGAAAGACCGTCAAGGGTCCGCACGTGATCGGCTCGAAAGCAAAAGTATTGCTCGGTTCCCGTTCTGACCGAGCGCCACGTAGGACGACATTGTTTGCCCTTTGGTTTGTACGGCGCGTTGTACTGGTTCCCCACCGCAGGCCACCGCCAAGTCATGAGTTTACTTTTACCAAATTTATTTGGGACTTCGTTGAATGCGGCGCTGCAGCAATCCCTTGCGGCCCCGTTGCATTCGGGATCATGAGCAGAGCCGCACACCTTTTTAAGTGTCGGTGCCACCAAACGATCCGCAAAACAAGTCCCGCATTTTTGAAAGCCGAAGTTTCAACTTTGAACGCGGCCGGTACACGAGGACTGTTTAGATGGCTTCAACACTCGATGTTACAGGTAATCTGTACACATACGACGGCACGCTTGCGCAGTTGCTGTCGCTTACGGTTCTGCCGTCCTTTACTTCGGTGTCCGGCACGGTTTCGATCACCGAGAACGATGGTGTCCTGACCTCGGGCGAAGTCGGCACCCTGAGCATCGACGGCGTGCCCCAATCCGTGGATTACGAAGGTGTCGCGAGTTTCAACGCGGACAGCTTGATCGGCGGCGTGCTGGGGATCTTGCTCGGCTCAACCGATGCGGCGGTGTTCACCTCGGCCACGGGCGAAGTCTACCTCTATGCGCCTGATGGCTTTCCTGTGCTCGCAGGGGTCGCGACCACGATCACCTTGGACGACACGGCGTCTTATAACTTGGCCCCCAGCACAGCGGGCGTGGATGGGACCAGCGGTGATGACGTCATGTTGGTGGGGTACACTGATGACGATGGCGACCAGATCACCAACGAAAATCTCCTATTCCTGCAGTCCGGCGATGACACGATCTATGGCTATGCGGGGAATGACTACATCAACGCCGGCTCGGGGTATGACACCGTCTATGGCGGGTCCGGTAATGACACGCTCCTTGGTGCTGCTGGAAACGACGTCCTTTACGGGGATGAGGGCAACGACAGCATAGACGGCGGCTCTGGCAACGACCTGATCTACGGCGGCGCGGACGATGACACGATCACCGGCGGCTTGGGGCGCGACACCGTTTATGGCGGCGACGGCAATGATACGTGGCTCGCGGGCGGAACGGACAGTGGCACGGATGTCGTTTACCTTGAGGGCGGCGATGACGTTGCGGAGGTCGGCTACTACACGCCCGCCGACGGACTAGAGGTTCTGGACGGTGGCGACGGCAACGACACTATCGCGCTGGATGGCACGGCGGTGGATGCCTTTGATCTTGGGATCACGCTGAACGATGACGGCACGGCCACCAATATTGGGTTCGCGACTCAGGTCCTGAATTTCGAAAACGTGCGTGGCAACTCTGGCGCGAACGCGATCACCGGTAACCTGTTGGACAACGAACTGATCGGGGCAGGGGGCCAAGATACGCTGTCCGGTGGCGGTGGCAACGATACGCTGGATGGGGGCGCGGACAACGATACGCTGGACGGCGGAGATGGCGACGATATCCTGACCGGCGGCGCGGGGGCGGACAGCCAGACAGGCGGCGCGGGCAACGATACCTTTATCATCGGGTCCGCGGCGGATGCGAATGGCGACGTGATCATTGGCGGGACGGGGCCGGATGATACGACGGATCAGGATGCCATTGACCTGAGCGCGCTTGATCCGGCCAGCTACACCATTACGGCAGTTGATGACCCGAACGACAGTGGCGCCAAAACCGGTACAGTGAACTTCACGACAGGCGAGGTGCTGACCTTTAGCGGGATCGAGATCATCTGCTTTGCCCAAGGGACAGAGATCATCACCGCAGACGGGCCGACTTGTGTAGAGGATTTGGCCGAGGGCGATTTGGTTATGACGATGGACAATGGATATCAGCCCGTGCGTTGGCTGGGGTCCAAGGCCTTGTCCGCTGCGGATTTGCAGACCGCGCCCAAGCTACGCCCGATCCGCATCGCGGCAGGTGCGCTGGGGAACGGGACGCCTGCGCGGGATTTGCTGGTGTCGCGTCAACATCGTGTGCTCTTGCGCTCTGCCATTGCCGAGCGGATGTTTGGCGTCAAAGAGGTGCTCGTAGCGGCGATCAAGCTGGTGGGGCTGCCGGGAATTGAGATCGCAGAAGGCGTGGACGGCGTGACCTACTTCCACATTCTCTTCGACCGGCACGAAATCGTCTTTTCCAATGGGGCCGCGACGGAGAGCTTGTTCACAGGCCCCGAAGCGTTGAAGGCCGTTTCAGAAGATGCCCGCGCCGAAATTCTGCAGCTCTTCCCTGATATTGCGGAGCAGACTGAACGGACGGCGGCGCGGCACATCCCGACCAAAGGCCAAAGGGTGCTGCGCCTGATCGCGCGACATGCGAAAAACCACAAGGCCCTGGTGGATCGGTCGGTGGCATAATACGCCAAGGAAAAGGCGGCCCCCAGAGTGCAAGGGCCGCCTTGGTCCTGTCGGGCGGCCGAGGCTCGACATTGCACTCACGTTATCGGAGCATTTCCAAATATTATGTTTCGACCCAGCCGGTCGAGCAGGGGCCAATGTAGGGCTGAAACAAATCATCAGGGCGAAGCACACAGTCCGACACAAAGCCTTGGGGCAAGGCCACAGCGCTGAAGTCGCCCATGCGGTCGATCACATCGACATCCCACCAGTCATAGAGCCGCGCCCATCGGGGCGTTGAGGCGTTAGGTTGGCTGCTGGCGTAAACGGGGATGCCGTCGTCTGGCGCGGACACACGGGCGCGGCCGACCAGCGATGGTTCGGGCAGAATATTTTCAGTCGAATAGAACTGCCCCATCGGCCCGCAATCCAAAGTCAGGTCGAACATCACGTCAGCATCGTACTGAACGGTGTTCGGACGGCACAGCACTTGGTCCACCTGCTGCTGCCAATCGGGACTTTGCAGCCACATTTCCATGGGGCCGTTTATGTCCACGTCATCGGCCTCGTCATCCCATCCGGCGCGAAATTGTAGGATTGCAGCGGTGTCACGGTTCGGATCCCAGAAGCCCATGGCAATCGACAGACCGGTGCCTTCGGTCACCTCCTCGACATAGTAGTCGCGGGTCGGGTCCATGGTCAGGGGCGGGTCATAAAACATCGCGCCTGTGTCGCGGGTGTGCCGGCTGAGAAAGGCCATATCCCCATCGCGGCACACGGTGATCTGATCGCCCCCGTCAGGCGCGACGGCGCATTGAAAGACCATATCATTGCCGCTGGCGCAGATTGCCAAAGCGGGGGGCGGCCTGCAACATCGCGAAGGCACAGACGAGCGCACCGCGTGATCGGCGTATCATAGAAATAAACATGTTGGTCAGAGCGTTATGGTGAAACCTGTGCGATCTCGACCGCCTCGATCAAGGTCGCCAAATTCTGCTCGACCGAGCCTGCATCGCAGGTCAGATTCGCCAAGACCGCGCCGTTCTGAGTGACGGTGATCCCGCCCTCGAGAACTGCGTCTTCGGCACGTTCTGTGGACCACCAGACCTCGTAGCCGTACTCTCCGGAATAGAAGGTGACGGCCTCCCAAATTGAACGGCCAACGCCACTCCATGGGGTGGCGATTAGGCTGGCTTTGTCAGTAATGATCTCTTTCTCAATCGCGCCGCCACGCTTGTAAAAGCCATAGGACGCGTTGTCGCCGTCGGCCCAGTAGTTGGTGTCACACACCTCGACCGCCTTGGCGCCGTTGTTGAACGTGCAGGTGAACATGACGCTTTCGTCGAGGGTGCAGTATTCGCCAGCTTGGGCGGCGCTGGTCATGGCGCCAAGCAAAACGGCGGTCAGGGCAATGCGTGCCATTAGAAGTCCTTTGTTTCAGAAAATTCGGGCGTTTTTGAGGGTGTGTTTATCGGACGTCAGGTGCCGGTGCTCCGGCGCAGATCGCTTGTCCCGACTGCGGCCTCTGGCACACCAAGCCATTCGTTGATCAGCCGCGCGGTGATCATAGACTTACGGTTCGGTGAAAATCCGTGGCTGATAATCAGGCGCTCGTGGCTCTCGTTCTGCTGCGCCACCAGCACAAGCCGGTAGGTTGTGCCCTTGTTCTTGCCTTGCCGGATGTCCACGTCAGCCTGACGGATGTCGGAGAGGGACACATCGTACCGATGTGCGCCGTGGAGCATGCGTTTGGACACAGACGCGGAATTGGCACCGCGATCCAGCGTCACCTCTGTCTGATGGAACAGGACCCAACAGGTCGCGGTGCCGAATACCAAAATCGTAGCTGATGCGATGTAGAAGCGGGGTGATAGCTTGATCCCCGCGTAGACGCTGATTGCAAATGCGAAAACAAAAATGGTCGCGATCAGCGCGGTCGCAAAACCGCTGGATCCATGCAGCCTGAAAAGCTGGCAAGAATTGGTATGAATATTCATCGCGCCATCAAAGATTTTTACTTGATGGTCAAAGGTTTAGGGAAGTTGACCTAGCGTGAGCAAGGAAATTGTTTCCATTTGGATAGGGAAGTCCGGTTTTCCAGACCATCTGTTATTATTTTCTGAGCTTGAGCCGAGCCGTTCGGAAAAGGTGCAATAAAGACAGCTATTTTAAATAGCTTTCTTCTTTCAGAGGCTTGCATGCGATCAAGAGCTATGCGCGCCGCTGATCACGCTTTTTGAACCTTATATAACAGAGGCGTGCGGACATATCCGAGGCATAAATCGTTTGATCTATTCTATGGCACAGGACTTCGCGGCCTGCGCGACACACCGCGCTATTTTCCGCGAATCCTAACGCTTTGGAAAACAACGCTGCCTTTGCGTCTGCACGCCCGTGAAAATACGCGCGTGCGATGGTCGAAATCTTAGTCTTCGCTTCGTTGCGGCTCATGGAAAGGAGCGCTTACTCCCACTCCATCTGTTCATACACCGTTTGTGCGTTTCGTTTTGCGAGCGCGTCGAATTGGTCCAGATAGGAAAACGCGGATTGGTCGACCTCGACCGACGAAATGATATCGCCGCCTTCGTCGATATGCGCGCCGATTTGCGTCCGCAAATTCTGCAGGTAATCGTAGGTGTCCGCAGTGGCACGATCGAGCGCGGTGAGCGGCCCGTGGCCGGGGATTACGGCGGTCGGGTTCAGAGCGGCGAGCGCCTCGAAGCTGTGAAGCCAGTTCGCGCTGTCCGAAAACTCCATCACGCCAAGGATGCGCCCCACATAGACGATGTCCCCAGTAAAGATTACGCCGCTGTCTGGCAGCCAGACAAAGCTATCTCCGGGCGTGTGGGCAGCGCCGGGGTGGCGCACCTCGATCTGCCGTTCCCCGAGGGTCAGGCTGTACGTGTCATCAAAGGTGATGTCGGCATAGGAGGGCGCAGTGCCCGTCAGACCGTCCGGCACCAGTTGCGCCAACATCGACAGCTGCATGGAGCCGCGCGCGGTTTGATCGACCACAGCAGCGGTCGAGGCGATGACCGTCGCGCCTTGATCCTTCCAGTAGCCGTTGCCAAGCCAGCGGTGATCCTGTCCGCCGGTATTGATCACGTATTTGACGGGCTGATTGGTCAGTGTCTGGACCGTTTCGTCCAGCAGCTTCGCGCCCGCCCAAGTCCCGCCGGGATCGATCAGAATGGCGCCTTCTGACGTTTCGATCAGGCCAAAGGTCGCGTTGTTGGCCAAGTTCTCGGGGTTTCGCTGTTCTGCGGGCCCTTCGATGGCCCAAATGCCGGGCGCGGCGGAGTGAATGGTAAACAGCTCTGCCAAAGCGGGCAGAGGGAGCAGCGCAGCAACACAAGTTATCAAGGCAAGAGGTGTTTTCATCAGCGGTGTGCTCGGCTCTCAGATGGCTTGCGCCGTTTGCCACCGACGCTTGATCGCACCGTCGTTCAGGAAGGTCCCGAATGGGATAAGCGAGGCGAGGCTGGCTCGAATGACATCGGCGTTGGTCCATGGGGCCTTGCGCATCAGCATGGCCATCAGTGCGATGTAGAGCAGAAAGGCGTAGCCATGCAGCGGGCCAACGATCTGCACCCAGAGCGGATCGTGAAGCATGTACTTGATCGGCATGGCGACGAAGAACAGCGCGAGGGTGGTGATCCCTTCGACGATCGCGGCGATGCGAAATGCGGTAAATAGCATGCGGTCGGCCCTACCCCATAGGTTCACAGATTTGAATGTGTTAGATTGGGATAGGGTGGGAACGACGAAAGCTCAATGCTTTTGCGGCAGAGCGAGAGGTTTTGTCGCAAAGCGATGCGGGTCAGTCATCGGTCAAAACAGGCGCAACCGTCTGTGCGATCAGGGCAGAGCCTTTGGCAGAGGGATGCATGCGATCGCTGGCAAATAGCGATAGCTCGTCCGAGCGAAAGGTCCGGTCCAAGTCCACAAGCGTCACCCCGGCGTCCCGTGCCGCCATGCGGGACAGGCGCGTTTCTAGCATGTCGTAGGGGGCCTCGCAGGTGGTGCCTGCGTAGCGCGGAGCGGTGTAGTAATCGACCCATGCGACCTTGCTGCCCTTGGCCCGCAGGCTGGACACCAGATCGGGGATAGCGCCAGAGATGCCATCAGGCGACACCAACCGATCCAGCACAGGCGCACAGTCGGAACACCCGCAATTGCGGCTCAGGTCATTGGCCCCGCCGTTCAGGACCACCCATTCGGGCGCGTAGCCATCAATCTGTTCGGGGATATTAAGTGGGCCGATGCCGCCGTCCACTTGCGCCAGCGACAGGGACACATCGCCCACCGGCTCGTCCAAGATACGCTGTAGCTGCGCCGCGACGTTCTGGTCACTGCCATTCCATGCGATCACGGAGTCGCCCGCGACAATGATCCGCGCGTTTCGGGGAACCTCGGCGGTGCAGGCGGCCAAGAGCAATATCAGTGGGAGGATGAGAATACGCATATCTCATAGCTAGATGGCGTTGCGTCTGCGGCAAACTAACTTAGACGTGAAGGGCGAACTGACTGAGACTAAGGATAGGACTGGCATGGCAGGCAAAGCGCTGAACAAGGCAAATCTGATGGCGCTGGGGACCGAAACCTTGGCAGAGCTGCTGCTCGAAACGGTCAAGGGCGATGCGGCCCGCCAACGCCGTGTTCGGCTTGTTCTGGCCGCAGGTCAGGGGGCCGAAGCGGTTGCCGTTGATGTGCGCAAACGCTTTGCCACGATCCGCAAGGCTCGCAGTTATATCTCTCGGAAAAAGCAAAGAACTCTGGCCAAGGAGCTGTCCGAACTGACCGAGCTGATCGAAACGCGGATTGCCGAGTCCGCGCCGGATCTGGCGTTTGACCTTTTGTGGGAACAGTTGCATCTGGCACGCGGTATTCTGGAGCGCACCGATGACGCGTGGAGCGCGATTGGCGACGTGATGCACCAAGCGATGGAGGCTGTAGCGCGGCTGTCGGCGAAACTGACGAAACCCCCCGAGGATTTGGCCGAAGACGTGTTTGATGCGGTGGTCGGGGATGTCTTTGGGACGTTTGAACATGCGGTGCGGGCAACGTCAGACGCTTTGGGCGCGTCGGGTATGGCGCGACTGAAAACGCTGGCGCGAGAGGCAGCCGAAGCCCCTGCGCCCGAGGCCGAGATCGCGCTCTATGCCGTTCTGACAGGAGCCTCGCGATCCGAAGCACGGGCCAGAGCAGCCCGCCAACGCCGTATCCATCTGCTGCTACAGGATCTCGCGGATCTAGAGGGGGACGTGGACGCATGGCTCGCCCAATACACGCCGCAGCAATTGACGGCCGAGACAGTCGCGCCTGCCGCTGCCGACCGCTTGCTGCAGGCAGGACGGGCAGAAGAGGCGCTGGCGCTGGTCGAGGCCGCGCTGGAACGGCGCGAGGGCAGCACGCGGGATCGCCTCGATCTGGACGAGGCACATTTTGCTTGTCTCGAAGCATTGGGGCGCAAGGATGACCTGATCGCCGCGCTTTGGGAGCGGTTCGAAACCCGCCTGTGTCCGGCAGCGTTGCAACGGCACCTGAAACTCCTGCCTGATTTTGAGGATATCGAGGCCGAAGACTGCGCACGTGCGCACATTCTGGGCTATCACCCGATCCAGTCCGCGTTGCTGTATTGCCAACGGGCGCCCGACCTGTCGCTCGCTGCGCAGCTGGTGCTGGCGCGCTATGACGAAATCGACGGAGAGGCCTACGAGCTGCTCTCTCCGCTGGCCGACGACCTATCAGCGCATCACCCACTGCCAGCGGTTCTACTTTGGCGTGCGATGATTGACTTTGCCCTGCGCCGCGGCCGTACGGGGCGCTACGGCCATGCCGCGCGCCATCTAATGGCGTGCACCACCGCGGACATGAGCATCGAAGACTACGCGGGCCACCCGTCGCACTACGCCTATGTCGAGGGCCTGCGCCGAAATTATGGGCGCAAGGCGGCGTTCTGGGAAAGGTTGGATACGGAGTAAGTCCTAAGCCCGTCCTGCTTGCCACTGCTCGAAATCGCGCTCTGCGGTTTCGAGCGTCTCGACGTTCAAGGTCCGTGTCACCAAAGCACGGTTTAAAGCGCGGACCCGTTTATTGATCGGGGTGTCGCCGTCCGTTGCGTCTTCGACCCCAAGCTTATCATAGAGCGACAGGAGCCTGTTTTGCACGGTTCGCAAAGACATCCCACGGCGCTCTGCGATCATGCGATCTTGCAGGCCAAGCCCCAAATCCACCAGCACGGCAAATTCGCTGTCATCGAGTGTATTCCGCGGCGATGCTGTGCGGCGCTGCAGACGGTGAATTTCGCGGTCCACCATGATCTGACCTTCGACGAGTACGGCGCGCAGTGCCAGTTTCAACCGGTCGCGGGGCGCCGTTTTCAGCAGATAACCATAGGCGCTGTCCTCGGGGACGATGGCGCTGATCCCGCGCAAGTAGGCTTCGTCCGCGTAGTTCGACCAGAACAGGATGCGGGTGTCTGCGCGCTCTTGCCAAAGGGTTTGCGCTGCCTCTATTCCATTGCGTTGTGACATGCGCAAGTCCATCACCACGGCGTCAATCGCCATGGCGCGGGCCTCGCGTTCAGCCTCTAGCCCGTTTACCGCGTGAAATATCTGGGTGACCTCGGGCAGGGACTCGACCAGAACATCCTCCATATAGGAAGCGTGAAACTGGTCATCTTCGACGAGGAGAACTTTCATCGTCTATCCTTTGGCTCTTGGGGGCGCGTGGGGATGCGCAAGGTCGCGCGGACAGTAGTGCCTTGGTCCGGCAGAATTTCCAGATCGGCCGAGATCAGGCGCGCACGGGTCCGCATGTGCAGCAGCCCCGACTGACGTGAAGGTGCAGCGGGAATCCCGCAGCCATTGTCTGAGATGGTAACAGCCAAGGTCGCCTGGGTGGGTTGATTGATGCGCACCGTGATCCGGCTTGCGCCAGCATGGCGCGTTGCGTTGTTGATCGCCTCTTGGGTGATGTGAAAGAGGGCGCTTCTGACGGTGGGGCCAAGAGTATCAGGCAGGCCATGGGTCAGGTCCTGTACGTCGAGGATCATACTGTCATCGTGACAAGCGCGCTCCAGATGCACTCGCACCGCATGAGTGAAGCCGAAGAGGTCGAGCAAGGTCGGCACCGCCATATCGATGATCCGCCGCAGGCCCGTGATCGTCTCTCTTAAATGATCGGCGAGGGCATCGCGAGGCAGGGGCGTTTCAGCCGTCACTTCACGTAGGAGCCGAGATAGATCGGCGAGGGTCTGGTCATGCAAGTCCATCCCAATCCGTTGTCGCTCCAACTCCATCGCTTGGGTCAATTCGAGCGCGCCACGGCGCAGCCCTTCTTCGCTCCCAAGGCCAGATGCTGGGGCGCGATTCCGGCGTTCAGCCTGTTCGGAAAGATGCAGGATGTGAAACCACGGGGCCAAAACGTCGGCGATCTGCTGCGCCTGTGCCACAGTCTGAAGGGAGTAGCGTGCAACTTGCGTATCAGACAGGTTCAAAGAGCCAATCAACCTGCCCTTGCATCGCAACGGTACGTGAACGCGGCTGCGTAAGCCGTGGTTCAAGATCGGTTCGCAAGCCGCACCGGGGTAGGTGAAACGGGCGTCGTTGATTGCGTCATCGGTCAGCATATACGGGCATTGTTCGTACAGCACCTCGCGGATCGGCGCATGGTCTATCCGGCCCGATGCGCGGGACCAGCGCGTGCGAATGCCGACCTCATGACTGACCACCCAGCCAGGACGGTCCAACAGGCAAACATCACAATGAACAAAGGGGACGAGTGCTGCGATATCGTCTTTGATCGACGGCAGCGCCGCTGAGATATCAGTCTGGTCGGCCAGTCGTCCGGACATGCGCGCCAGAACGGTGTCGCAGCCGGCTTCTTGCGCGGTGTGCAAAGTCATGTGTCTCCCCCGTCGCGCAGGCATCTCTCCCCAGAGCATTGCACGATCCCGCAAGTGTGCGCTGTCAAAGATCAAAAGGAAATACCCAAACCCGCAGGTCTGTTGCGGGTTCCCGCAACAACTCTGCGGCTGGCTGCCTTTACAACTATTGGGCGCAATCGCAGGGTTGAGGCAGGTTTCGGCACAAGGCGGGGGAGACGCCAGCAGGGACCGACAGAGCGCTGCGGCGCAAGGGAGGAAAATCTATGAAATCCATTTTGATGGGGGCGGCGACACTCGCCCTGATGGCGGGTGCTGTGCATGCCGAAAGCCACAGCGCGGCCACCGCTGACAAACGTATTGCCTTGTCCAACAACTACGCGGGGAATTCGTGGCGTCAGGCCATGCTGCAAACCTACGAAGAGACGGCAGAAGCAGCAGTCGCTGACGGTGTGGTTGCGGCGGCGGATGCATTTACCACGTCAGAAAACCAAACAACCGAGCAAGCGGCGCAGATTCAGAACATGATCTTGCAGGGCTATGACGCCATTCTGCTGAACGCTGCGTCGCCCACCGCCCTGAATGGCGCGGTCAAAGAAGCCTGCGACGCAGGTGTGAAAGTCATCAGCTTTGACAGCATCGTGACAGAACCTTGTGCATGGCGGATCGCAGTTGATTTCGTTGAGATGGGTCGCCAAGAGGTGGATTATCTGGCCACCCGCCTGCCCGAGGGCGGCAACCTGCTGGAAATCCGCGGACTTGCGGGCGTATCTACGGATGATGCCATCAGCCAAGGCATCCACGAGGGCGTAGAAAAGCATTCGCAGTTCAAAATCGTCGGGTCTGTCCACGGGGATTGGGCGCAGGATGTGGCCCAAAAAGCCGTCGCGGGTATTCTGCCCTCCCTCCCCGAAGTGGTGGGTGTCGTGACCCAAGGCGGAGACGGGTACGGCGCAGCCGAAGCCTTTGCCGCAGCGGGCCGCCCCACGCCGCTCATCATCCTTGGCAATCGTCAGGACGAGCTGAAGTGGTGGGCTGAGCAGCGGGATGCGAATGGATACGAGACTTTGTCCCTGTCGATCGCGCCGGGTGTGGCCTCGCTCGCGTTTTGGGTCGGCCAGCAGATTTTGGCTGGCGAAGATGTCCCCAAGGATCTGACCGTGCCCTTCCTGACCATCACCCAAGATGATCTGGACAGTGCGCTGGAAACCACGCCCGAAGGGTCTGTCGCGAATGTCAGCTACACCCTTGAGGATGCTCAGGCTGTGATCGCAGGCGCGAAGTAAACGCCTTGAGGTGACCTGCCCTGCGTGCGAGCGGGGCAGGGGCCGCAATCGCGGACGATCGGAGAATTCATGTCAGATTTGGAACGGACCCCCGTCGTGGCCTTGCGCGACGCGGCAAAACACTTTGGCCCGGTCAAGGCGCTGAACGGTGTGTCCTTGTCAGTAGCCCCGGGCGAGTGCCTCGGGCTTGTGGGGCACAACGGCGCGGGGAAATCGACGCTGGTGAACTTGGTGAACGGGACGTTCCCCGCGTCTGCGGGTGAAGTTACATTCCCGGAGGGCACCGAAGGCGTGCGCTCGGTATTTCAAGAGCTGTCGCTCTGTCCCAATTTGTCTGTGGCCGAGAACCTGTCGATTGCGCATCCCGATCTAAAGGGCTTTGGCTGGCGCGGTCCCGCGCGGGCGGAAATTTTGGCCAGTCTGGATCAGGTCTTCCCCGATCACGGCATTCACCCCGATACCGAAGTGGACCAATTGACCATCGCAGAGCGGCAGATGGTCGAGATCGCTATTGGCTTTGCCACACGGGGCGGGGCTGCGCGGTTGGTAATTTTGGATGAACCCACATCGTCTTTGGACGAAGGGATCGCGCGCCAGTTGCTGTCCCATGTCAAAGCGTTCTGCGCGTCTGGCGGGGCGGTGATCTTTATCTCCCACATGTTGGGCGAGATTTTCGACGTTTCCTCGCGGATCGTCGTATTGAAAGACGGGGTTGTCGTCGCGGACCGCCCTGCTGCGGAGTTTGACCGCCAAGGCTTGGTCGACGCGATGGGCCATGTCGCCGCCGAAGGACCGACAACACAGACCGCTCGCGCGGCGCTTGGAGAGGTCGTGATCCGCGCCGAAGGACTGGAAGCGCGGCGCGGCGAGATTGTGGGGCTGTCAGGATTGGCAGGACACGGGCAAGCGGCCGCTCTGGCGCGGCTCTATCTGGCAGAAACCTCGGATTGGCGGGCAGGGCGCGGGATGCGCGCTGTGTTTGTTGCCGGAGACCGCCCCCGCGACGGGGTGCTGCCGCTCTGGTCAATTCTGCGGAACATGTCGGTATCGGTACTCGGGCGCGATGCCAAAAGCGGCTTGGTCGATACAGGGGCCGAGAGACGCTTGGCCGAGGATTGGAAAAAGCGGATCGGTATTCGGACCAGCGATTTGACCAATCCGATCTTGTCCCTATCGGGCGGCAACCAGCAAAAGGTGCTCTTTGCACGCGCTTTGGCCTCTGATGCGACCGTTATCGTGATGGACGACCCCATGCGCGGCGTCGACGTGGGCACGAAACAGGATGTCTACGCCATTGTCCGTGCCGAAGCGGCCAAGGGCCGGACCTTCCTATGGTATTCGACCGAGACCGAGGAAGTCTGCCAATGCGATCGAGTGTTCGTTTTCCGAAACGGAGAAATCAGCGCCGAACTGACCGGAGACGAGATCACCGAAGAGAAGATCCTCGAGGCATCCTTTGAAATGCAGGAGGCTTCGTGATGTTGGCGCGATACCGTATTCTGTTGCCCGTCATTTCTCTGGCAGTGCTGCTGTGCCTGACTTTCTGGATGCAGCCACGCGCCATGAGCTATTTCGGGCTAAATCTGCTGTTCAATCTGGCGGTGCCGATCGCGTTGGCGACCATCGCACAGATGATGATTATCATGGTGAACGACATCGACTTGTCGTTGGGGGCGTTTGTCAGTTTGGTGGCATGCGTGACCGCGACGTGGCTGAACGATGCGCCGCTGATCGGGGCGTTGATCCTACTAGGGCTGATCGCGAGCTACGCTGCGATGGGTGCTGTCATCCATACGCTGGAACTCCCCGCGATTGTGGTGACGCTCGGGATGTCCTTTGTCTGGGGCGGGCTGGCGCTGTTTCTGCTGCCGACGCCGGGCGGAGCGTCTCCGGGATGGATCCGAGCCTTGATGACGGTCAAGCCACCGCTGATCCCGATGGCTGTAGTCGCCGCGATCCTGATCGCCGCGCTGACCCATATTCTGGTGATCCGGTCCAAGATCGGCACGGTACTGCGCGGGGTAGGCGGTAACACGCGCTCCATCGCGCGGGCGGGATGGAACGTGACCGCGTTAAAGGCGACGGCTTATGGCCTGTCAGGGCTGTTCGGTGTTCTAGCAGGAATGGCGTTGGTCGGACTGACGACCTCTGCGGATGCTAATATCGCGCTGCGTTACACGCTTTTATCGATTGCGGGTGTGATCCTTGGGGGCGGTGAGTTTACGGGCGGAAAGGTATCTCCTGTCGGTGCTGTAATCGGCGCGCTGACCCTGACGCTGGCTGCCTCTTTCCTATCCTTTCTCAGGCTGTCGCCAGACTGGCAGATCGGTGCACAGGGCGCGATCCTGATCCTTGTTCTGACCGCGCGCCTGCTGTTTTCGCGCAAGGGGGCTGCAACATGACCATGAGACCTTGGGTTTGGGCGTGGGCTGCGGCCGGATTGGCCTTTGTCATCACTCTGATGTTGACCTCGGGGCGGGGTGCCGGAGAGCTGGCGTATGCGGCTTTGTCCTTCGGAGCTTTCGCCGCGATCGTCGGACTGGGACAAATGCTGGTGATCACATTGGGGCCGGGTAATGTGGACCTGTCGATCCCTGCGTGCATGACACTGTCGGGCACACTGGCGCTGAAGACGATGGGTTCGGACCCGAATACAGCGATTCTGGGGCTGGTCGTGGCTTTGGCCACTGGTTTTGGCGTCGGCTGCGTGAATTTCCTGCTGATCTGGCTGCTGCGTTTGCCGCCCATCATCGCAACTCTTTCGGCCTCGCTGATTTATCAATCGCTCGCCATCTGGTCCAATCGTGGCCTGCGGATCAAACCGCCCGAAGGTCTTGCCGATTTCGCCACGGGCCGCTTTGTCGGGGTGCCGAATGTGGCTTGGGTTGCACTCATCCTCGCTGTCATCGTCTGGGTGATCCTAGAGCGCGCGGTCTGGGGCCGATGGCTGCTGGCATCCGGTCAGAACGCTCGTGCGGCCCGCTTGGCTGGCATTCCGGTCGAGGCGGTGCGTGCCGCGACCTACCTGTCCGTTTCGGTTTTCGCAGCCCTCGCAGGCTACTTGCTGGCCAGCTTTTCTGGTGGAGCCGCGCTCAATATGGGAGCCGAATACCTACTGACCTCAATCGCCGTGGTCGTTATCGGCGGGTCATCTATCGCAGGCGGGAATTCAAACGTCCCGGGCGTGATCGGCGCAGCGCTGTTCATGTTCCTCTTGGTGTCCATGCTGAACAGCTACGGCGCTGGTGCAGGGATCAAGAGCGTCCTGACCGGCACCATCATCATTGCAATCGTCATCGCAGCCAGCACTCGGAGGAGCCGCCAATGATCACCCTTCCCCCGCATCTTGAGGTCCATGATGACCGGTTTCGCGCTTTGACGCACCCTATGTCTCAGTTGGAGCGGATTGCCCAAGGTTTCACATGGACCGAAGGGCCGGTCTGGTTTGGCGACCGCGACGTCTTGCTGTTTTCTGACATCCCCTCGCGCCGGATCATGCAGTGGTCCGAGACAACGGGCATATCCCTTTACCGCGCCGAGTCCGGCTTCAACAATGGCAATACCCGCGACCGCCAAGGCCGCCTGATCGGTTGCCGCCACGGCGCGCGGGATGTGGTGCGGACAGAATACGACGGCTCAATCACAGTCCTGGCGGACCAATTCGAAGGTAAACGCCTGAACTCCCCGAATGACGTGGTGGTGTCTTCGGACGGTGTGATCTGGTTCACTGACCCGACCTACGGCATCATCTCGGATTTCGAGGGCTATCGCGCCACACCAGAACAACCCACCCAGAACGTGTATCGGTTGTCCCCCGAAGGCGCGCTGACCATTGCAGTCAGTGACTTCACACAGCCCAATGGTCTGTGCTTTTCGCCGGACGAAAAGATCCTATATATCGCCGAGAGTGGGTCCAGTCATGACGACTCTGTGGCTCCCGTAATCCGTCAATTCAGGGTCGAGGGCGAGGCCTTGATCGACGAAGGCGCCTTTGCCACCATCGACCAAGGCTTGCCTGACGGCATGCGCTGCGACGCGGCGGGCAACCTCTGGTCCTCGGCTGCGGACGGCGTCCATTGCTTTGCCCCCGATGGTACGCTTTTGGGTAAGATATTGGTGCCGGAAATCGTGTCGAACCTATGTTTCGGCGGGCCGGATGGAAGGCGGATGTTCATCACAGGCACGACGTCTGTCTATCGCGTCTTTGTCGATACGAAAGGTGCGGAGAGTTGGACGGGCCGGCGGACCTGCTAACCGCTGCAGTATTTTCTAGAAGTAAAAATGGTGGAAGCGTTGAAAAACTGAAGGATTTTTGACATCTAGAACGGGATTGAAATATAATCGAAAGTCGCACAATTGCTAAACAACGTCGCGCTGGGGCCTGATGGACAAGCGAATTTCGCGCTAAGTATTTTGCGTGAACGCGTGGATGAGGGCGAATTAGCCTCAGATCTGGAGTTCTTGCCAGGTTTATCTTTGCGCGCGGACCCAAGTCTGCATTTGTCTGGAAGCTTTCGATCCCCGAGGGGATGGATGCTGTCACTAGATGCAAAGATGAGGCAAGTGAGTGGTAGCTGGATCGGTCTACATGTTTCTCTGCCGGCAAAAGATTTGACGGATTTCGGCGTGATCGGTTTCGGTGCGAGAACTGCAGCGACAGCAGTCCACATGGTGCGAGCCTGTATCAGGTCGGGAAGCGGCGATACTTTTCAAGATTGCTTTTTTGATAAACATCTCCTTTTTAGAAATGAAGAGGCAGACCATGTTGACGGGCTTATTGTTCGCCACAGGGATTTGTTGCCGAAACAAGCGGAGTGGAGAGAGCTCGTGTTCTTCCTTCCGACAAGCCCGTTTCGATTGACCTTTATGGACCTCAGAATATTCTTATCATGAATATAACTCTCGTGATCCCGACAAAGAACGATGCTATAAATCTGTTTCGGCTTCTTAACATGGCCGAAAAGTATGAGATTTTTGAGAAGATAATAGTCGTAGATGATGGATCTTATCCTAAGTTGCAGATACCTGCTGGTTTTTTCAAAAACGTTAAAGTTCTGCGGAATGAAGAGTCTCAAGGGCCCGGTCTCGCGCGAAATGCTGGCCTGCATCAAGTTGAAACAAGCCACGTCCTTTTCTTTGATAGCGATGATTGTCTTACAGAAGAGATTGAATTTCTGTGGCTTGATTTAAGGTATAAAGACTTTGATTTCTGCATATTCAGGCATGCGGATAGTAGAAGTTTTCCTGCGGGCTTGTGGCATCAGATGAGTGTCGATGATTTTCTCTGGGCGGAGGCGAAAATGGGCGGCTTGGCACTTGAAGAAATAGATATCGGGCAGGCTGCCATTCTTTCTGGAACTGCTAATTATCCTTGGAATAAGATTTATCGCACTGACTTCCTTCGCGAAAATGATATTTATTTCCCTAATATATCAGTGCACGAAGATGTTCTACCGCACTGGCAAAGCTTTATTAAAGCCAAGTCTGTCCTCGCCTCCGATCGAATTGCGGCAGTCCACTATGTGCTACCAGGCACGTGCCGACAGACGAATCGAGAGGATGCGGATCGCTTATTGGTCTTCGAAACACTCATAAGTGTTTGGTGTCAATTGATTTGTAAACTCGACGACGCTGCGGTTTTTAAGCGTCCATTTTTAAAATTCTGCATCTCATTAATAGACTGGATGCACGGAAGCATAGAAGACCAACATAAGGAAGCATTGCGAAAGAAGGCGAAAAATTTTTTGGACTTTGTGATGACCGAGGGGTCGCCTTATGATTTGCAGATGATAAGTGTTGATCACTTAAAGCATTATGGGATTAGGATAAACGAACTCGGGACGGATAAAGGAAATTTAAAAGTCGGTGACCAACGATGATCCGAGTTTTTAAATTTGGAAGGCATGCGCATCGGACACCTCTCAGCTACGATGCACTCCGAAACTACTTTTCCGGAAAAATTCGTTTGGTTGATCAGGTCAATCAGGCTGATGTAATTATTTTTGCTCATATCCTCGATTTGGAGAGTGCTCCGCATTTTTTAGTAGAAGATTGGCGGAGAAGCAGAAGGGCAATTGCAATACTCTCTGAAGAGCCGTTTTGGGATACAATTTGGGGGAAGCGCCCTTTAGACCCATTAATTTATGTGGAGACAAGATACGGCGCGCTTCCAGTTGTTCAGATCAATCATCAGATCGGGGCAGTATTTGAGTTTACGCATGTACCCTATTATGTTTTAACGAATTACCGATTTCAAAAAGCATACAAGCGCATGTTCCAACGAAATGCGCGTAAGCGCGCGTCTGAATGGCTAAGGGACTGGAGTGCGCGTGCTATTGATGTCAGTTTTATGTTCGAACGGCGACCAGAACCTTACCACTGGGTTCAATGGCCGTCCGCAAACTTAATCGGTTTATGTTCTTGGCGGACGGAATTTGCGCAGTGTTGTAATGCTTTAAACGTCGAACGGTTGGGAAAAAGTTGGGGCGGTAAGGTAGGTCGCTTCGAACTGAAGACGGATTGGCATGCTGATAAATTACAAAAGTTGGATGGCAGGGCTCGGATGCTTGGGGCGATAGAAAATACGCATCAGCCACGCTATATCACCGAAAAAATTTTCGATGCCTTTAGCTGTGGGTCGTTGCCAATTTACTACGCGAATCCATCACACAAAATCCACGACTACAAACTGCCTACGGAGTCATGGATAAATGTGTCTGGTCTGTCACCTGAAGAGGCTTCTGAACAACTTCGCGAGCAGTCATTCGACAACGCTGTAGCCCAAGCATACGTCGAAGCTCAGCAAATACTCTTAGCTCTCTCATCGAACGACGAGTTGTGGCACGAGGAGAGAAAACGTTTTGCTCGTGCCACAACTGAAGCCTTGAACGAAGTTTGTAAGTGATCAAACGACAAACACACGAATATCTACAAAAGTCATGTTAAAGGAATGCGTTGGAAGGAAAAATACAAGTTCTCTCCACGGTGCTTGAAGAGGCAGATCTTTGCTGCTGCTGATGGACATGCCGTCGATGTGGCTGGCTTCGTCGGAACGAAACATCAAATGCTTGTCGAAGAAGCAATCTTTAAATCCGTCGTCAGTACCAGAGCGGATGCAGGCGCGGGCCACGTTGAGCCCAGATGCTTTGATACGTGCCGCGAAGCCGATAACGCCATTATGGGTAAGATCTTTGGCGGGTAAGTTGATGTGCAGACCACACCAACTCCCGTGATGGTCATTCATCCGTGCATCGATCGCCAAAAGTGTTCCTTCAGGCGATTGGACGGTGCCGGTTAGCTCTAGGCTGGGCTCTGCACGTAGGACTAGACCTGGGAGAACCTCAGTGTTGCTGGAGAGATCCAAGGTGGCTTCAGACTGCCGCATCACATTAAGAACGTGATTGGTGTGTCCGTCTGCGCCCAAGGCCACGTTGTCAATCATCAGATCTCACCCTTTCCAATCTACTTGATTTGGAGGTATTGATGGCAAGCGCGATGACTATTTACAATAGTGGTCGGAGCTGCACCTGAAATTTTATACCGCAGAGATGCTGTTTTGCTGCGCATGCCGAGAGTGGCCGTGCCGTTAGGGCATTGTGTCGATGTAAAAGCTTGATATCAAGGAGCTTGAAGGATTGTGGAGGTTGCGAGCATGATAGAGCCCAAGTTTCAGGAGAGGTCTGGCAGCATCGTCCTGGTCGGATGCGTTGGTTTATCTCGGCTGCTTGGTGACTTTGGCAAGGTTGCGTCGAACGCTTCGAATGTGATCGTATTTGATCCAAGGGGCGCGCTGGATCCCAAGGATGAGTATGCTGTACCCTCCACAACGTGTGCGAAGCTGCCGGCTGCTGGCTTTGATGAAAACGTTTTAAGGATTTATTCATTACCTGGTCTAGTAAGTGTCGGCTGTCCGACAATTGAGCTGACCGATGTCTTTCCCGGGCTTAAAGAGGTAGGCAAAACACACTTTAATATTCTGACTGGTAACGAATTAATTGCTTCTTTATCCGGCTTGGCCGAGCCGGTTCAGTGCGTGATAGATTTGCCCGGAGCTGAAGCTCAAATCTTAGATGCATTTCTTGAGGCTGAATTTCTGTACAAGCTGAACTACCTGACTATTCGCTGTGGTGTCGAAAGGTTCTTTGATGGAGCTCTTGATAAAATTGAGCTTACGAACCGCTTACTGGCACATGATTTCTATTTGGACTCAGAAAACACAGATGATGCTGACTGGCCCATTCTGCGTTTTAAAGCTAACGTGACGGTCCGGCAGCTGAAAGTTGCCGAGAAAGAATTGGCTGATAGCAATAGAAGGGAACGCGCACATGTCGAATATATTGCGCAGCTTAAATCGGAACTTGAAGATAGTCGAGCTAAACTGATTTCCGCGACTGCAGAGAAAGATATCAGGAACGGAGAATTAAGCCAATGCCGTACCAAAGTAGAGGAAACTCTGAAACGCCTTCGCGAGGCTGATGATGCGCGAACAACACAACTAGTCCGGATCGATGAACTCAGCTCCGAACTCACTGAAAAAAGGGATGCGCTGAATGATGCACGGACTGAGCTTCAGCAGAAATCAGAGTTACTGGATAATGTAGAAGCAGAACTTAGTATCTTCCGAAAGGAAGCAACAGCGCTTGAAGAGAAGAGAACACATATAGAGCAGGAGCTTATCGGAAAGCGTGATCTTATTGAAAGTCTTCGAGCCGAACTTTCTGCTGTTACGCCACGACTGGAGGCCGCCGAGAAGGCGAAAGCGGACGCGAATGCAGAGCAATCTTTTTTGAGCCGTATGAATGCGTTGCTCCAGAGCGACTTGAATCATCTTCGACTGCAGTTTCAAAAAAGCGAAGATGATAGGCGCCGCCAAGAAGACTTGCTATTGAAGCTAACCCCTAAGCTTGCTCAAGCAGCTGAGCATCTTCAGCAGCTCCAGGTAAGGCAGAAAATTGCGCCAGAAAATCTTCAAGAGCCCAAAACTACGGAGCGATCAAGTCGAAGAAGTAAAAAGGGAACAAAGCAACTTCGCCCAAACCGATAGGCTGAGAGCAAAGACACCTGGCGCCCACAGATGCCTTGCATGACTTCAGGACGTTTGTCTTGGTCTTGTGAAAAAGCTTGATATAATAAAGAGATACTTGATGGCTATGGAGCCAGCCTCATCATAGCACATATTTGTGTCTTAGGACATAGGAGCAAGTTTATGAAGATTCTCGTGACGCCCGACGTTTCAAACGTCACGATCCTCGGATTGAAGAAAGCAGGTGTGTCTCCTGAGTTTCCAGGGTGCGCGGACGAAGTTGCTAAAGTTCTTCAGGATGATGAAGCTACGTTGATCTGGCAATTGCCAATTGAATCTGTTGCGTCTGCGTATATGTCGGCATCAAGTCTTGCCCCAGTTCTCACTTCTTGGCTTGCTTGGCATCAAGATCTTCTTGCTGTAATCCGGAAATACCGCAGAAAATTAAAACTCATTGATGGATCCGCTCTTCTACCCGGAGCAATTGCCAGAGAGCGAACGGTAGCCACCGAGATTCTTGGGATTGAGACATTCGAACCTTCCTGTGAGGATCTTGGTGCTAATATAAGAATTGTAGCCAACACTCTTTCTCTACACCTTCTCCCAGAACTATCTCTTATTTACGATAGTTTGGAAGAGCTCCGTGCTAATAGCTACGCGACTCGAAGAGAGTGTCGGCGAGTAGATGAGATTTCAGAATTTTCGCTAGCCTTTGATGCTCTTCGAGAACTTGAAAACTCTCTGTGTATAGCAAAAACGCGAGAGGAAGAAGTTACGCTCCTTAGTGAAGATATCGAGTCGCAACTCGAACATGCGCTGTCCGTTGAAGCGTCTGCATTGAGATCGGCCGAAGACGTACGCTACCTTCAATCTGAAGTAAATCGCCTCATTGATGAATTGCATGAATCGCGTGTCGATCAGGGTGCTCTAGAGGAACTACTTTCCGAGCAAAAACAGCGCAGCGAGCAGCTACAACACGACCGCAATCGCTTGCAAGGAACAATCGACGAATTGTATCGATCCAGCTCCTGGAAGGTGACGCGACCTATGCGGGCTGTGCGCCGAATGTTCTCTTGAAAAATCATAAACTGCGTCCGAACAAAGAAAAAGTAGGGCCGCGCAACAGCTTAGCGGCCCGAGCTTTTACGATTTTGAGAGGCTATCTATGTCTTGATGCGGCACGAGGCCGTTCGCATTCAAATACTCAACCATTGTCTGAGCCAAAGATTTGCGATGTGAGTCATATTTTTGCATGGAGGTGAGGATTCGATCAAATAATGGCTTTGGACTGTCCTGAGCGACCTTAATGAACTCTTCGGGGCTTATCCAAGGGATTCCCATCCGCTCTGCCAAGCCTACTGTTCGCGTATCATGGGCAATAAGGATCGAAGGAACACCGGCTTGGAGCGGGACCATTGTGCCATGGATACGCATACCAAAGCTGATATCGCAAGTCCGTGCGAAGTCCATCCAAGGCTCGAGACCGCTGAAGTGAAGAGTTTTTGCTTTCAGTGTCTGAGTTAGTTTCCCTGGCTTGCCCATGAAAGGATTGTTGGACCTATAGCTTTGTGGAATTTCAGTGCGTGCACCCATCAGAAACGGCAGCAATGCTTGTGATTGTACAAGGTAGAAGGCGGGAGTCTTCGCCATAAGGGTGGCATTGAACTTCATCACCGCGCCGCTGTGCCCGTGGCCACCAGAGGCTTCTGAAATGCAGCTCCGAACTTCTTTCCAGCTCGACGCAGAGTCAAGCTGGTTGGTGGCCTTTTCAGAGATCAGGGCACCGAGGTTCGGGGTTGCGTTTATAAAATTTGAAGGGCAGCCGGTCACGACGGTGTTCTGAATCCCATCTGCCTCAAGTACGTCTTGTGTCAATTGGTCGCGAACACTAAGTTGGACACAGCGTTCCGAAAGTGCATGAGCCAATCGAAGCGTATTAGGACCCAGCTGTGGAAGCGAATTATCTTCTTTTATCTGAGCTTGAACGCCAAGACCGAAGGAGATCACAGGTCCATCGACCCGTTCAATCGTTTTGGCTCGAACAAGATTTGAACGTTCATCATGCTCGGATTGGCCGAGCCAGTTCGCACACGAAACGACAACTTTGTCCACTGGTTTTTGATCTGCCGCTCGATTGAAGTCCGCCCAACGAACTGGCGTGTATTCGAACAAATCTCGCACGATGAAGCGAAGCGCATGGCGGAATGCAAAATTCCCCAAGTTGACACCTGAGTCAGAGCTCAGCTCATCAGCTGACTTTTTGTAGGCACCCGGAATTTCACTCGTATAGTGCAGGTCAAGATAAAGCTGGTGCATGTATTTCCTCTTTAAGTGTCGAACATGCGAGGGCGTTCGCCCTGTACATGGCCTGACAAATCCATTGACTAGGCTATCTTCTCTGCGACCTGAGTACCAGTCATGGGCGGCGCTGTTTAGTACAAAGTTGTCTCGACTTGAAGCGGATCTACCTTGCGTCACAAACGACACGCCGAAAGCTAATTTGTAAGACGCTGTTAGGTTGAACAGTTAAAAAGAGCCGTATCCTAAGCGTAAGCAAAGCTTTTCATATTGGGTACTTTTTCCGATCTCTTCGAGAACTTTGTCGTTGATGTCGCGCCGTGCTCTTTTCGAAATAACCCGACTTTTACGACCACTATCGCCTGATAAGGCTATAACCCAAAATGTATCAAGGGCTAGCGGTGAGTAGTCGATCGAAAGATGCTTGCAAATTTCTTTGAGAGATTTTTCTGGATCATCCTGAAAATCCTCGTATTTCACGAGTGGCAGAGGTGCATGACGATCCAAAAAGAGATGGTATCGTCGGCAGTATTCGTCGAGCGTTCTTGGAGAGAAATGTATCCAATTATTGTGTTCGAGCGAGAGAAAAGAATCTAGAGGATGGCGTACCGTCACAACCGACAGCACATCGACCTCATCTGACAACATTTCTCGAACAGTCGGCCTAGCAGAGATCTCTGTACTAGTGCAAAAGTGGGAGTGGGGATGATCCCTCACCACCAGTGTTAACCCTTGGCTGGATAGAGCAGAAAGGCTCGCTGCTACTGACCTTTTGAAAATCTGGGTGATCGCAGCGTCTGAAACATTTCTTGGATTGTTTAGAATTCCACCAATTAGATCGGTGGGCGCGAAAAGTGGTTTATCTTGCGCAGTAGCCGCGCCTAGTCTGCTTAGAGGATCTATTTCGCTTGCTAGGATTATATTTGGGAGGGCCGCAATGCATTTCGAAACCAGAGTTCCTCCTGTGCAGGCAAAATGATGAACCATTCTAAGGCGAGAACGTGACGCGATTTCAGCGGAAACGGCCTGGCATTGTTCTAACAAGCTCGTTAAGGGATCTGCCGGAACTGAAACACGCTGTCCTAAGCCAGACCTCTGCAATAAATTGATCGTCTTTTCAAGTTCGGCTTGTAGGTTTGAAAAAGTTGGCTCGCTGCTCATGTTGTAATCGCCCAATCGTTGCCTCGCCCTCACTCATAAGGGTATCTCATTGCACTATTTATTGGAATGATGAGCCCACCCCTCATGCTTTCAATGCGCTCTTCGAGAGCGATATGCCGGCCATTATGTGCCGGCATCTAACACGGCTACTCTACCCCTTAGCGCCTTGTCCACGCGCATAGATGTCTTCGTAGCGGATGATGTCGTCTTCGCCGAGGTAAGAGCCGGTCTGAACCTCGATAAGGACCATAGGGACTTTACCCGGGTTTTCCATCCGGTGGACGGCGCCGAGGGGGATGTAGACGGACTGGTTTTCCGTCACGAGTTGGACGGCCTCGTCGATGGTCACCTTCGCGGTGCCCTCAACCACGATCCAGTGCTCGGAGCGGTGGTGGTGGGATTGCAGGGATAGCGCTGCGCCGGGATGGACATGAATCCGCTTTACTTGGAAGCGCCGGCCAACGACCAGGCTTTCGTACCACCCCCAAGGGCGATAGTCGCGCGGCAGTGTTTCCGCTTGTGAGGCGCCTTTGGCTTTCAGGGCAGCGACAGCCTTCTTCACCTCTTGCGCGCGGTCTTTGTGAGCGACGAGCACA
>NZ_JAOARZ010000044.1:0-199712 GCF_025210255.1 Donghicola sp.
TCGCCATTGGTAGATGTGCTGACGGGTTATATCATGCGCCCGTGCAACGTCCGAAACAGTGGCGCCGTTTACGCCAACTTCGTCCAGGATGGCCAGCTTCTCTTCATCCCGCCAGCGGCGCCGACGTTCGACCCCGATAATGACTTCCTGTCGCATCTTAAGCCCTGCCTCAAACGACGTCGGTAACGACGCCAATAATGACATAGCTTAAGACATCAGACCCAATTCAGGCAGGTGGTCCCAATGGAGCCGTTACGCTCAAAGGCCCGTTGCCGTTGATTGAAGTGAATCGCATTTAGCCGCTTTATGGCTTGAACTCTCCTATTCGCTTTTGACACTCTTTGGGCAATGTCAGCCTCATGCTTTGAAATCCACTCTTCGTATTTCTTTACTCGCTCGACTTCCGCAGCCTCGAAACCCCTATCTTTTTCACCAGAATCCTCTTCAAAGTCTGCCTCGATCTCCGCAACCCGTTCATCAAATTCTTCGATTCTTGTTTGAGCCGATCGGATTTTATCTTCAAAAGACTCTTTAAGGTCTTTTAGCTTCCGCTTTGATGCACTCAAAGCACTGGCATTAACTTTGCCGAACGGTAAAGATGCCGCTGCACAGGCAGCGACATAGAGGCGCTCTCCTAGAGTAAAATAAGCCATCAAGGGATGGTTATTGTTAATATTCTTGGACACGCCTAGCAGTGCGTCTAAGTGCCAAGCAAAAACTGACAAGGCATCCCCCACCCGATTTTCAGAGAACAAGCCAAGAATAAGCTGGCCTTCCAAGGTATCTGATGGCGGTGGAGGCAGAATTCCTCCACCGTACCGTTCTGTGATCCTATTGAAAGCTTGAGGGTCATCAAGCTTCTCAGATAACCGCTCAAAGACTTTTGCCAGTTGATCGCTCGTAAAGTTACCCCTGCTAGATCGGAAGTTTGTCATATCGGAGTGTTCGGAAAAGACCCCGAGAAAATCCGACCAAACGCCAGCTTCCCGAGATACAAATTTTGACGCCAGAGACTTTTCAGAGAAAACTTTATCTTCCATTCTACCGTAGGAAATGCGGTATTCCATTTTATCTCCCAAACAAAAATTTTCCGAACGTCGATTAGGGCAGGAAATCTGCATTTATTTGGTGTCATTCATTGAAAATCTATGCAGATAGTCAGCGTACCATTGAGCCATTTCTCGCCTCTGTTCAATATACTTTGCACGATTGTAAACTGCTCGCACTCCAGACGGCACATGTGCCAGCGAGACCTCAATCCAGTCTGAGTTCCAGCCATGCTCATTTAAGATCGTGCTCGCTGTTGATCGAAACCCATGCGGAACGTGTCTGCAGGCGTTACACCGATGGACTTCAACGCCTTTGAAGGCGTGTTCTCAGAGAGCATTCCAGAATGTGTTCTCAAAGAATGGAAGACATAGGGATTGCGCGAACGAAGGGGCATCATTGTCTCCAACAGTTCAACGACTTGGCTGGAAAGCGGAACCAAGAGAGGACGCTTCATCTTCATCGTCTCTGCTGGCGCATTCCAAAATCCAGCCTTGAGGTCGATTTCCGACCAACGAATTTGCCGCAGTTCACCGGGTCTCGGGTACACGAGTAGAGCGAATTGCAACGCATTCGCCACCATAGTATTGCCTCGATAGGAATAAATCTGGTTTATAAGCCATCCCAGTCGCGCTACGTCGGTTATCGCTGGCAGGTTTTTTCTTGGCGCTTTGGGGATAGCCGACGACACCAATGCAGCAGGGTCATTTTCTACATAACCTAGACCGGCTGCAAACTTGAAAACTTGGCTCAGTAATGTTCTCTGATGTTCTGCCGACGGTAGCTTACACGCTTCGACCCAAACACGGCATATCTTCAAGACATCCGCGGCTCTGACTTCATTGATTGGCGTATTGCCAACAAACTTTGCCGCAGACGCGATGTGTCTCTCAATCCTGTGGCGGGTGCGCGGCCTGATCCCTTCGAGTTCCCGCTTCCTCAAGAACTCTGCAGCGACCTCTGAAAACGTCGGTATAACGACAACCGGCTTTAGTTCGGACAAGTCTGCTCGCTGTAGCGAGTAAGCAACGCTCTCGCCTTGTTCAACTGGCTGCACCGAAAGAGAATTCGGTTCCTCACCCATTTTTACATGCAGTAGAAACTCCTGCCCCAAAAGACGTGCCTCACGAAGTCCTATGAAGGGAAACTCACCAAGCGTCTTTGTGGTATTCTTCGATCCAACACGATACGCCAGACGCCAGATTTTTCTACCGTTTGGCTCGGCTGAAATGGTTAACCCTCGGCCATCAGACAGCCGGTAGCGTTTATTTTTCGGCTTAGCAGATTTGATGATTTGAGCGGAAAGCTTCATGCTTGCTCCTTCCTTGGCGCGCCGAGCGACTGGCAATAGCCTCCACGCCTTGCGCGGCTTGAAGCCGAGCGAGGTTGAGCTGGTAGCTTAGCTAGATCAAGAAATCGCAGCACTCGTACTACGGCGCCATCGCTGGACAACGACAAGCGTAGTACGGGCGTAGTACGAAATCAGTCGGCTCGACTATTTTAACGTAAGATACTGATTTTATACTGTTTTTGTTTTGTACTACGCGTAGTACAAAACGAAGTACGGCGTAGTACAAACAGAGGAGTTCTCTACTTCCAAGGCAATTTAACCCAGAAGTTTGAAGAGTACGACGTACAATCCCGTACGACAAAACGGGGTCCACGTTTGTCCCTATTTGTCCCCATATGGCTCTGTGAAGACTTCAACTTTGTCATATTTTCTCCTTCTATATCAGACATTTGCCCTCAAATGTCCCTATTTTTCGAAGTAAGAAAAACTGGGTACTCGCCTCCACTTAAATTCCCATTTGATAGTGATATACGGACGTTGCGCATCACAGTTGCCACGCGATTGTCCCTTCTTCTCCTGAGATAGTTCTCAATTTGGACACGATTGCGGGATTAATATCTGAGCATCTAAGACCGACCGGTACATGCTCTGGATCCCCAATGAAACACGCCCCTCTCCGCCTGCCCTCAGATCAGACCAAAGAAATCAATTGTTCGGACAGCGCGCAGACGATACCTTTGGCCTCAGAACACGTTGCAACGACAGTGCCGCAATCAAGCGGCGACGCCTGTTCAGATGTACCCTTTTGCGAGTTTCCAAGTGGCGACGCCCCTGTTGGCAAGTCAAACTCAGAGACTTTGATGCCCGAAGCCGAGCAGACGCAAAAAGACTGGAAAGCCAACCTTGCCGAAATTGGCGAGAAAGAGGGATTCTTTGAGCAGATCGGTGAGTTGCACTCTGCCCTGTTTGTTAAGCGCGGCGAAACACTGATTGTTACGTTTGAAAATCTCGACCATGTGTTTGAACATGCCGATACACGGATGCCTTGGGGGCACCATTTTGTAGAAACCAATGGCTGGTCGATGCTCGGGATGATGGCCCAAGGCTGGACGTGGTATCGCGACGAGGCCGTCTTTGATTTCTTTGATCGACTTCGGGACGAGAGGTTCTTCGATCAGTTTGATCAGGTGATTTTCTATGGTGCTTCTATGGGCGGCTATGCAGCGGCTGCCTTTTCCGCCGCCTGCCCCGACGCGACCGTCATTTGCATTTCCCCCCAAGCCACGCTTGATCGCGACATCGCCTCTTGGGAGACGCGCTACAAAAAAGCATGGCACCGCAATTTTTCGTCGCGCTACGGCTTTGCGCCCAAGATGATTGCCTCCGCGCACAGGGTTTACGTGTTCTATGATCCGACCCAACATCTGGACGCGATGCACGCGGCTCTCTTTTCCGGTGAGAACGTACAAAAATTCCAATGCCGTTACTTCGGACACCGCATCGCCTCTCTCTGGCAGCAGATCGGTATTCTGAAACCAGTGATACTGGATTGCGTAGGCGGCACCCTGACGCGGCCCAAGTTCTACAAGTATTTGCGGGCACGCCGTGACAACAATCGCTACCACAAAGAGCTGATCGCACGGCTCGAAGCAGCGCGCCGGTACTCTCTGGTGATTAAGCTCGGAAAAGCTATTCTTGCACGCCGACGCGGGCCCTTCTTTCGGCAAGCAATCAGGCGGGCAGAGACCGCCCTCGCTTCGCCGAAGAAGCGCGCCAGAGCCTAGAACTCCTGTACAGCTGCTATTACGGGGCTCAACTGGGGCCTCATCTTCCGTCGGATTTTGCACGAACTATCGACAATTTTGCATAGCAGGCATTTGTCGAACCCAGACAGCGCGGCCCATTCCCGCAGAAGATGACGAGCGCATCCGGTGAACTCGCCCGCTGAGATAGCGATTCTGATCGTGGAATCGCACAGGTTGGGCAGCGATCTGCCGATGCGACTCGTCCGATTTTGTCTGCCAAGTGCCTTTTCAATCTCCTTCTGCCCACGCACAAATATTTGACTTAGTGCAACAAGGTAACACCCAACTCTATCTGCAGTGCAGCACGGATGTCAGGACCACTAACAGTAGTAGCCGGTCCAAAGGGGGCAAGAGTCTCAAAGTGGTCCAAAACGGTGCAAGAACCCCTTATAAACCATAGAGATAAAAGGATAAACCTGCGGATTCGCCGTGCGAATTGACTTAAGAAACGGACGCAAGACGCCGACTGACGCCAGTTTGTGCAAATCCGCCGATCAGCGATTTTCTGCCGTGCAGCAATAACTTTCCCTCTTGCGCAACAGCGCCTGTGATTAAAATAAGAGGATTGGTACCAATCACGTTTTTTGCTGGAGTCGCTATTGTTTAAGATGCAGCAGCTTACTACCCCACGTCTCGAATACCCCGCGTTCAACCGGCGTGCCTTTCTTGCCGGACTCGCATGCTCTGCTGCAGCGCCCGCATTGACATCCGCAACCTATGCGAAAGCACAGGAAGCGCTTGGAGAGCCGTTCTCGTTCGACATGTTGTCCGAGCGGATGAAGAAAGCAGCCGAAGCCCCGCTCCCTGATCCGGAAACAATCGGCGGCTTTCTGGCAGACCTGAACTACGACGCATACCAACGCATCCGCTTCTTGCCAGAACGCGCTCGGTGGCAGGATCAGGGCCAGCACTTCCGTATGCACGCATTTCATCTGGGCTGGCTGTTCAAACAGCCTGTGCACATCAACGAGGTGGTGAACGGCGAGTCGCGGCCGATGACCTTCTCGACCAAGGACTTCTACTACCCCGAAAGCCTTGGTGTGCCCGAAAATGCCGAAATGCCCGGCGTTGCTGGTTTCCGCATCCACGCGCCCATGAACCGCGCCGATATTTTTGACGAACTGATCGTGTTCCTTGGCGCGAGCTACTTTCGCGCTCTGGGCCGCGACAACGTCTACGGGCTAAGCGCCCGCGGCTTGGCTGTGAATACAGGTCTGTCGGGGTCCGAAGAATTCCCCCGCTTTTCTGAATTCTGGCTGGAACGCCCCACGCCCTACTCCGACACTGTGACCATCTGCGCGGCGCTCACCAGCCGCTCGGTCACGGGGGCCTATCGCTTTGTAGTTAATCCTGGCGACTCGACCATCGTCGACGTCACCGCCCGCCTCTTTATGCGCAACGACGTGGAACAATTGGGCATTGCACCGCTGACCTCGATGTTCCTGTTTGCTGGCAACGACAAAGGCGACTTTGATGATTTCCGCGCCGCCGTGCATGACAGCGAGGCGTTGGTCCTGAACACCCAAAGCGGCGAGACATTCTATCGTCCGCTCAAAAACCCGATGCGTCTGGCGAGCTCTTATCTTGGTGCAGAAAACCCCAAGTCCTTTGGATTGGTCCAACGCAGCCGTGATTTCGACAGCTATCTTGACGCGCAGGCGCATTACGAAAAGCGCCCCTCGCTGATGATCGAACCAAAAGGCGACTGGGGCAAAGGCTCTGTCCGTTTGGTGGAAATCCCGTCTGATATGGAAACGAACGACAACATCGTCGCTTTCTGGATCCCCGAAGCTCCGGCAGAGGCCGGACAGTCCATCGAACTCAGCTATCGCATGCACTGGGGTTTCGCGCCCGAGGGCGATGGATCGGCCACCCGCGCCCGTGTGATCCGGACGCGCGTCGGCGAAGGTGGGGTCGCGGGTGTTGAAGAAAAGGCCGATACGCGGAAATTCGTCGTCGATTTCCAAGGCGGCACGCTGTCGGAACTTCCTGGCGATGCGGACGTTGAACCCACAGTAACAGTGAACCGAGGCGAAGTTGCCGAAGCCATTCTGAGCAAGATCAGCGGAACGGACATTTGGCGGCTCGTGATCGAAGTCAAAGCGACCTCGGATTCTGTTGTCGAACTCAAGGCAGCCGTCGAAGGCTACGAGCAGACTCTGACCGAAACATGGCTTTATCAGTGGATGAAGGAATGACCATTCAGATCCGCACTACCCACGCCCGCGCTCCCGAGCTCGAGGCTATGGATAATTTCGCAGCACCGCCCTCGGCGCCTCTGGATATGCCCCAGCAGGTCATTGAACGCCGAGAAGATGCTCGCCTGACCTTTTCTAACTTGATCCGCCTTCTGGTTCCCCGCCAGTGGGCCTGATCTCTAGATTCCGAACCTAAAAATGAGACGCCTGCCGCCGCTAGACCGTCGCACTCTATTTTACCGCATCGCGACACTGGCTTTTGCCGCAGTCTCTGCGACGGCAGCCACCGTTCTGATGGTCGATGCGACCATTCAGGACGGGGTTGATATCTGGGACATCCTGCGGGGCGTCCTGATCCTGATCACAACAGCTTGGCTTGCGTGGGGCGCGGCGCAAGCCTGCTTGGGTCTTGCCGCACGACATCGGCCCGTCCCAGCGCCCGATCTGACAGAGCCGGTGCCTCCTACAGTCGTTCTGGTCCCGATCTGTAACGAAGACCCCGTTTCCACATTTGCCCGCATCGCGGCGATGGACCGATCGCTCGAAGCAGCGGGCTTGCCCGCTGACATCGCGATCCTGTCGGACACCCGTGACCCGCTCAACGCTCGTGCCGAAGAACAGGTTTATCGGCGCCTGATCGAAGAAACGCAGGGCCGTGGTCGCATCTTCTATCGACGCCGCACGGACAACCGTGGCCGCAAAGCAGGAAATATCGAAGATTTCATTCGCAAATCCGGTGGCGCCTACGAGTTGGCCGTCATTCTAGACGCGGACAGTCTGATGGAAGGCGCCACGATCCGCCGTATGGTAGCTCGGATGCAGGCAGACACGGACATTGGCCTGCTGCAAACCCTGCCGAAAATCGTGAACGCCAACTCCTTTTTCGGGCGCGCCATGCAGTTCGCCGCCAGCTTCCACAGCCCGATTTTCAGCCGCGGGCTTGCCCGGATGCAGGGATCGACAGGTCCCTTCTGGGGGCACAATGCGATCATCCGTGTGCGCGCGTTTGCCGAAAGCTGCGCTTTGCCCGAGTTGAACGGCCCACCGCCCTTTGGTGGCCACATCCTGAGCCATGACTACGTCGAAGCCGCCCTCTTGGCGCGCAACGGGTGGAAGGTTCTGGTCGATGAAACGATGGGTGGCTCTTACGAAGAGGGCCCCGAAAACATTTTATCCTATGCCCGCCGCGACCGCCGCTGGTGTCAGGGCAACCTGCAGCACACACGCCTGCTATTTGCACCCGGTCTGGCAGCGTGGAGCCGCTTTGTTTTCGTACAGGGTATCTTTGCCTACATCGTTTCGCTGATTTGGGCCTGCTTTCTGGTGGCCTCGGTTCTGGCGACGATCATGGCGCCCCTGCCCGATTACTTCCCAGAGCCTTACCAGCTGTTTCCTGTGTTCCCTGATGATCGGACCAAAGAGATTACCGCTCTGTTCCTCGGGATCGTCGGTTTGCTGATCGTGCCCAAGTTCCTGATCCTAACCTCGGTCGCCCGCGAGGGTCGGATCGACGGCTTTGGCGGCACCCTACGCGCGGCTCTATCCGTTGCGACAGAGATTATCCTGTCCTCGTTCCTCGCGCCGATCATGCTGATGTACCAAAGCCGTGCCGTTATTCAGGTACTGCTGGGCAAGGATGGCGGTTGGCCGTCAAACCAACGCGGCGAAGGCAAACTAACCCTGTGGCAAGGCATCGGCGCGGGCATGTGGATCACGGGCACCGGCGCCATTGCATTGACAGTGGTGCACTACATCGCACCGGATTTAACTTTGTGGCTTCTGCCGGTTTGTGTCCCCATGTTGCTGGCGCCCATTCTGATCGCGATCACCTCGCGGCCCCTGACCCATTTCCTGTTTATCACCCCCGAAGAGCGCAGTGTTGCGCCTGTGGTGGACCTTTATCATCGTATTCACGCCCGCTGGCAGTCAGAGAACGTCCCGAACGCGTCTGCCAGCGAAGGACTTTCCAAACATGTCACAGCCTGAAGCCAAGCTGGTGCCGTTTCCCAAGGCATCAGCCAGCCACACCGCCGGCCCTTCAAAATCTCGCGATCCCCGTCTTGATGTTTTTCGCGGCCTCGCCTTGGTCATGATTTTTATCAACCATGTGCCGGGCAATCCCTACGAAGATTACACCAACCGCAACTTCGGCTTTTCCGACGCGGCCGAGGCGTTCTTTATGCTGTCCGGTATGGCGGCTGGTCTGGCCTACTCCGGCCGATTCATGCAGGCGCAGCGCAGAACCGGCAGCTTGTGGGCTGCGATCCAGCCGATGTGGTCGCGCGCGTGGACGCTGTATATGACGCAAATCTTGCTGACCGCGTGGGCTATCGCGATTTTCAGCGCGGGCGCACTATGGTTCGGCGTCCCAGAGATGATCACGAAGATCAACTTGACCCGCGTCTTTGGCAACACGGCAGAGGCGCTAGTGGGCATCCCCACCCTTGGGCACCAACTCGGATATGTGAACATCCTGCCCGCCTATTCGGTGCTCCTGATAACCGCCCCCATCGCGATCCTCGTAGGTCTGCGCAGCCCTGCGCTGATGATGGCGCTGTCTGTGGCCTTCTGGTTTCTGACTGGACTTTATCGTTGGAACATCCCTGCGTTCCCCAATCCGGGCGGATGGTTCTTTAACCCGCTTGCGTGGCAGGTGCTGTTCGTTGCTGGCCTGATGACTGGCCTGAGTAAACGGCAGGGCAAACAATTCATCCCTTATAAACCCCTGCTCTTTTGGGGGGCGATCTGCTTCTTGCTGTTCGTTCTGGCATGGATGAAGATCCCGCCCTTGGGCAAAGGCATGAACCAGTTAATGCTCATGGCAGGCCGTGCGGGGGCACCGTTTCACCTTGTGGCGCACGACAAAACCTTTGTTGGGCTGCCTCGGATGTTGCACGTCATGGCGCTGACCTATGTGCTGGCCCATGCTGGGATCGTGGTGCGCCTGTGTGCCCAGAACTGGACGAAACCGCTGGCCCTGATGGGACGCCAAGGTTTGCTTGTGTTTTCGACCGGGACGCTGATGTCTTTGACGGGCCAAGTGATCCTGAACGCGACGGACCACACCGAATGGCTGACATGGACACTGCCCCTGGTAGGCGTGGCATTCATGATCCTGATCGCGTGGGTCGCCGAAGCGATATCGCTCAAGCCGAAAAAGCCCCAAGGCCTGATCGCGCCCGCGCCAGAACCGGCCTACGACACGCTCGGTACCGCGGCGCAAACAACCCCTCGGGCCTAGTCCGATTGCGCCGACCTGCCCGAAAGGAGAGGTCATAGGCGAAACCTCCCCGAATTACTCAGTGGTTTAGCCCAGAGGGCACCTCCTTTATTGTGGTGTTCTCTGGCAGTTCTGATGGAACGGCGCAGCGCCCGCGCCAAATTTCCAAGGGACGTCCGCTGTGCACTTGCCTCAATGTTTTGATTTAACCGCGCCCCAACTCCCTGCCTATCTAGCTATGGGAACGTTGGCAGGAGTCTGTGCGGCCGGTGTGATGATCCTGCGCAAGCGCGAGTTCCACGGACGGCCCTTTTTCTTGATCGGCTACTTGGCGACGATGGGGTGGCTGACGCTGGTCCTGTTGGAACTGCTGGCCGCCGCTCCCAACTGCAAAATGTTCTGGGCCGAGTTCAGCTATTTGTTCATCGCGCTACTGCCGACGGCTTGGTGTTATTTTCTGTTCGACTATTCGCATGCGCGAACGGTCACGATCAGCCTGCCACGGCTTGCCTCGCTCATCGTCGCACCGACGGTGATCGTGCTGATGGCGACGACAAACTCCGAACATGAACTTTTCTATCTGCCAGAAACAAAAGTCATAGAGACCGCCCAAGGCCCCGCTCTGGACTACGCGCACGGGCCCCTGTTCTTTCTGGCGGTCGCTTACCTCTATGTCTTTATGGCTGGCGGGGTTTTGATTGTCGCCCAAGGTGTGCTGCGCGCTCGTGAAGCGTACCGTGGGTACTTTTTGTACCTGCTGACAATTACGCTCATTCCGACCGTCGGGAATGTGGCCTATGTGATTTTTGATCTGTCTTTCTTTGGGTTTGATCCGACGCCGTTTCTGTTTTCGTTTGTGATGATGCTTCTGGTGCGCATCATCATGACCAACAGCATGTTCGACGTCGCTTCTGTGGCAAAGAACTACCTCTTCTATGACGCCGAACAGCCCGTGGTCGTCATTGACGAGAGCGGAACGTTCAAGGTCACCAACCCATCGTTCGAGCGCTTGCTCGAGATCAGCGGGCATACAGGCATCACCAAGCTGTCTGACTGGGACGAATTGAACACACTCGCCTTTGATCCCAGCTTCCCCAAGAACACCGTGTTCGAGGTCGCAGACCGCGCCTTTGAATTGCGCGTGATCCCCATCGACAAGCCGCTGCGGGACTCGGCCAATTGCATGGGCTGGACCCTGCTGCTCAAGGACATCACCGACATCCGCAGCACCAACGCAGAGCTGAGCCGCGCCGTTCACAAGGCCGAAAGCGCCAATCGGATGAAGTCGCAGTTCATCGCGAATATGAGCCACGAAATCCGCACGCCCTTGAATGGCATTCTGGGCATGGCAGAGGTCCTGTCGCACGAGATCACCTCTCCCCGTCATGCAGAGATGGTCGAGACCATCCGGCAATCCGGTGACGTGCTCTTGAACATCCTCAATGACATTCTCGACCTGTCCAAGATCGAGGCTGGCAAACTCGCGCTTATGCCAGAGGAGTTCGACACCTGCGAAATCATCCGACGCGCGTCGGGCCTGAACCGTCTGTCTGCCGAAGCCAAGAATGTGCAATTGAACGTCGAGGCAGACCAGAATGGCCCCCGCCGCGTGGGTGACCCTATGCGCTTGATGCAAATCCTGAACAACCTGCTAGGCAACGCGATCAAGTTCACCGACGCGGGCAGTGTGACCCTGCGCATGTCGAACCCCAGTTCTGGCGATGTTGTCTTCTCAGTGATCGACACCGGCATCGGCATGACCGAAGAACAAATCAGCCGCATTTTTGAGGATTTCGAACAAGCAGACGGTGCCATCACCCGCCGCTATGGGGGCACCGGTCTGGGTATGTCTATCGTACGCCGACTGGTCAGCATGATGAATGGCCGCGTGGATATCTCCAGCCGCAAGGGCGCAGGCACCTTGGTCAAGATCACGCTGCCTCTGCCCCTCGCTTCCGAGGTCAAAGCGCGCAAGGCAGCAGCCAAAGAAACCGTTATCGAGAAACTGGAACCGTCCAAGGCGCTTGCGGGCCTCAATATTCTGGCCGCCGACGACAACGGAACGAATCGGCTGGTCCTTGGCAGTCTGCTCAAGCGCGCGGGGATCAAAGCTGTCATGGTTTCCGATGGGCGTGAGGCGGTAGAGCGTTTCCCTGACACCGACTGGGATGCCGTGCTGCTGGATATCTCTATGCCTGAAATGGATGGCCTGACTGCACTAGGCGCAATTGATGCGATCGCCCGAAAGACCGGCAAAAAGCGCCCGCCCTGCATTGCGATTTCAGCCAACGTGATGCCCGACCAAATCCGCGAGTACCGCGCGGCGGGGTTCAATGCCTGTATCAGCAAGCCCTTCCGCGGGGCCGATGTCATGCAAACGCTCAAAGAGCAATTGGGCCTGCCGGATTAGTAGACCATCGGCTGTTTCACGGGAAGACGGATCGTGAAACACGCCCCTTTGCCTGCTTCGCTGCTCACGCTGATTGACCCGCCTGCGCGGCGCAGGATATCCCGCGTGATCGACAGCCCCAGACCTGTCCCCTTGGCCCCCTTGGTCGAAAAGAACGGGTCAAAGACCTTGGCCCGCACCTCTTCCGCCATCCCCGAACCGGTATCGCAGACTTCGATCACCACCATGGGGCGTGCCCACCCGTCATCACGGTGGCTGCGCACAGTGATCTGGCCGCCGTCAGGCATCGCTTGGACGCCATTCGTGATCAGATTCACGATCACCTGCTGCAGTTCTGTTTCATTCATCACGACCTCGCCTTTGGCCGATAGGTCCAGATGAAGCGAAACATTCGTGTTCGACAGCGTATGCTGCACCAAGGGCACCGTTGCTTCGATCACCCGATCCGGGCAGAGCCCCTCTTCGGGCAGGTCGAATTCTTCGGGGCGCGAGAAACTAAGCAGCTTGGTCACTAGAATGCTGATCGCCTGAATTTGCTCTTGGATCAGCTTAAATTCGGTCCGGTATTCCAGTGCGCTCTCGCCCATTAGGTCCTGAATGACGTCCAGATTGCCTTGGATCACGGCTAGGGGGTTGTTGATCTCGTGGGCAACACCAGCGGTGATCTCGCCTAATGCGGCCAGCTTTTCGGACAGGATCAGCTGCCGCGTTGTGATCTCGAGCTGCCGGTTCACCTCTTGCAGATCAGAAGTCCGCTCGGTCACGCGGGTCTCGAGCTCTTCGGCCCAGTTGCGCAAACGGCGGTCCCGCTCTTGGATCTGGTCAAGCAGACTATCAAGGTGGGCCGCCAAGCGCGCAATCTCGTCATCCCTGCCCGAAATCTCGGACCGCGCACTCAAATCGCCGCCTTCGACGCGGGCAATGGCATGGTTCATCCGTTCAAGGGGTACGAAGATCGAGCGCGCAAAAAAGAGCAGAACGGGCACCGTGACCGCGATGACCGCCAAGAAGCTAAACCAGATCACCATCTGGGTGCGCTGCTCGGCTTGGCGGAAGGGCTCTTCTAGGAAGCCAACATAAAGCATGCCAATCCGCCGGTTGAAGCTGTCGCGGATCGGCTCATAGGCCGAGATATACCAATCGTTCACCACAAAGGCGCGGGCTGTCCAGACATCCCCCGTCTGCAAGACGCGGTCGCGGACTTCGGCAGAGACGCGGGTGCCAAGGGCGCGCTGCCCTTCGAACAAGCGCACATTCGTACTGACCCGCACGTCGTCCAAGAACAGCGTGGCCGTGCCGTCGGTGCCCCCTGTCAGGCTGCCCTCTGGGTAGACCAGATCGTTGATATCGTCGATGAAACCAAGGTTGCGGTTCAACAGAACGCCGCCCACCAAGGCCCCACCCGGCGCGGGCGCCGCCGCGTGCACCACCATCCCGCGGGACTCAACCGCGCGATCCGAAGGAACAGCGCCTTGGGTCGGCAATAGTTCAATGCGGGCCCGCGCGGCAAGATCGGGGGACAAGGAGGCAAGATCGCTCTCTGCAAATACGTCAATGGCCGCCCCGCTGCGCCCGTTCAATGCCGCATTCACCACGGGCCAGTTGCGCGGGTCGGCCACCCCGCCGCTGCCGCCCGCCATAATCACGTAGGCCCGCGGGGTAACGTAGTACAGGAAATCGAGCCCCATTTGCCGCCGCTGACGTTCCAGAAAATCTGCCATATCCGTACGGGCTTGATCGCGAAATAGGGCCGACCGCCCCAATGCGTCAATGGCCGCGCTGCGATCTTCGACCAGCCCTTCCAGATGTTGACGCGCCACGGTCAATTCACCAGACACTTTGGCGATCAGCACTTCATTCAATCGGTCGGACCAACTTTTGACCGCAGTGACCAAGAGCAAAGGCAACAGGATCAGAATGGGCAACAGCGCGATCACCAAGAGGCGCGCGCGCACTGTATTACGTAGGCTTACCGGAGTCGTGAGTCTGTCAGACATTCCACATGCTGCATTTACGGTCGATCGTCTTGCGGCTGACCCCAAGACGCCGCGCCGCCTCGGCACGGTTGCCGCCACAGGCTTCCAGCACGCTCAGGATGTGCCGACGTTCGACCGCATGCAAGCTTTCAACAGGCTCATTGTCGCTGTCTTCGGTGTTGCCTGCGAATTCCGGAGGAAATTCTCCAAGGATGAGAGAGCGTTCGATCAAGTTCTTCAGCTCTCGGACGTTGCCCTGCCAGTCATAACGGGCCATGTTCAAAAGTACGTGATCTGTAAGCACGAGCGGCTCTACTCCCAGCTGACGCGAGAATTTTCCCATAAATAGCTCCGCTAATTCTGGGATATCTCCGACCCGTTCGCGCAGGGGGGGCATCTGGATATTGACCACGTTGATCCGGTGATACAGGTCGCGGCGGAAGCGACCTTCGTCCATCGCCTTGTCCAGATCGGCGTTGGTCGCAAACACAAACCGCAAATTCAGGGGCATCTCGCGCTCTGACCCGTGGGGGCGCAGGCTGCCATCCTCTAGCACACGCAAAAGTTCGCCCTGCATCGGCAGGGGAAGCTCGGCCACTTCATCAAGGAAAATCGTGCCGCCGGACGCATGGACCAACAGGCCATCCGATCCGGGCTGGTGCGGATCACCGAACAGGTCCTGCGACAGACGATCCGGTGAAATGCTGGCGCAGTTGATCGGGACAAAGGGCGCGTTGGCGCGGTCCGACATGGCGTGCAGCGTGCGGGCGCAGATTTCCTTGCCTGTGCCGCTTTCGCCCGTGAACAAGACCGGTGTGGGCATAGGTGCAACGCGTTCTAGCGTCTTGCGCACGCTTTCGATCCCCGGAGAGGTGCCGATCAAACGGCCACGGGCGGCCAGACTATCGGCCTGCAGTTCGTATTTAAGCAGGAAGTTCTCACGACGCAGGTATTTCTGCACCATACAACGATTGACCGCGTTCAGGATTTGGTTGGACCGGAACGGCTTCAGAACGAAATCCGAGGCCCCCACCCGCATCGCGTGGATGGCCGTTTCCAGATCGGCGTAGGCGGTCATCAGGATCGCTTCAGCGAACAGGCCCACGCGGCGCTGCTCGGCCAACCAGTCCAGACCGGACTGCCCTGGCATGACGTTGTCCAAGAGCACCAGATCGAAGTGATGCGCATCCAGCAATGCGCTCGCCTCTTCTGCGCTGGCGGCGGCCATGACTTTTTTGCAGCGGGGTTCCAACGTGCGGGTCAAATAGTTCCGCATCCCGGGCTCGTCGTCCACGACCAGAATGGAGACGTGACGGATCGCTCGGTCGATATGAGACTGCGCAGCCCCCTCGGTGGGGGGCTGCACGGTGGGTTGAAGATTGCTGGTCATCTCTATCCGCTCTGCCTGTTCGGCTTAGTCTAACCGAACCGACGGGGCGGACGTAACCTCGTCAATCGCGAAACCGGCGCGGTGCAGGACCTGATCCGCCGCAATGGCGATCACAAAAATCCCGACAAAGGCAATGAACATCGCTTTCATACTGTGTGCTCCTTGCTCTTATTCCGCCGGATGGGCGTCTTTGTAGGCGGGCTTGCCGGTGACTTCTTCGTACCACAGGCCATGGTGTTCCTTGGCCCATTGTTCGTCCACCTGACCGCTTCCCATGGCGTCAAACGCACCTTCCATACCGATCGAACCGATATAGATGTGACCGATGATCAGCGCCATAAACAGGAAGCCAACGATCGCATGCCATGTCTGTGACAGCTGCATTTCCGTGTGCGGCGCCAGATCGGTGGGCAGAGCCTCCATTCCGAACAGCTGCGGCAGGCCCAAATCGTTCATATGGGCAAAGGTGGCCGCGAACATGGGCAATTCGAACGGGAACAGCAGCGACAGACCAGACACAGAGATCGAGACACCAAGGAAGATGACGCCCCAGAAGATGATCTTCTGACCGGCATTAAATTTCTTGGCGGGCGGGTGCACGCCCTTGGAAAAGAGACCGCCGCCAACCGCGAACCATTTCAGGTCCAGCTTGTTGGGGATGTTGTGTTTGACCCACATGACGGTGACCATCACCAGACCCAGCATGAACGCCCAAGAGACGTTGTTGTGGATCCACTTGCCGCCAATCGCGACGGGGGCAAAGGCCTCGTGTCCAATGAGCGGGATGATAAAGAAACGGCCGAACAACTGCACCAGCCCCGTGATTGCCAACAGCACAAAGCTGCCCGCAAGGGTCCAGTGGGCGAACCGCTCGATCCCTTTGAAGCGGGTGATGGTTTTGCCCGACTTCTCGCCGTCAATCATGATACGACCGCGGAACAAGAAGAACACCGCGAGGATCGCGATAGTCCCCAAGAGCAGGTAGCCGCCGTAGTCTTTCAACGGTCCGGCACGGAAGTTGAGCCAGGTCATGCCGGTGTCCTGAATGACAACCTGAGTGACCGAGGTATCGCCCGACGGCCCCTTGGCCGAGGCACTGACATCGCCAAGCTCGTCCAATTCGTTATAGCGGTAGGCCCGCCAGAATTCTGCGTCCGACACGCCGCCCAAAGTGCCAAGCTGCCCAGTGGTGGGCGCAGCAGCATCTGGATTGCCGATGGCTTCACTGCGGAAGCTGTCGTCCATCTTTTGGTTTTCCTGCCGACGCAGGATGTCTTCTAGGGTCTGGGCCCCGCCTGTTTCGGCGCGGGGCTCCCCCTCTGCCGGTACGGTCTGGGCCGAAGCCGCGCTGGTCAGCGCGATGAATGCCGCCGCCAGCAGGGTTAGAAATCTCGTAGAAATGCGCGCCATTCCCGAAGGTCCCTGATATGAGAAATGCGCCCGCAGACTTGGATAGTCCGCGGGCACCTTGTTTGCTATGCCGCGCCCGACTTGTACGGGCGCGGACCGTGAAGGATCAGTTCGCTTTCTGCTCGTAGGCGGTGCCCCAGCCCCAAGCGCCCGAACCGAAACCACGTGCCACAACACGCTCGCGGTAGATGGCCGATACGATGTCGCCGTCCCCTGCCAGAAGCGCCTTGGTCGAGCACATTTCAGCACAGATCGGCAGCTTGCCTTCTGCGATACGGTTGCGACCGTACTTCTGGAACTCCTCGACCGAGTTGTCGGCCTCGGGGCCACCTGCGCAGAAGGTACACTTGTCCATCTTGCCGCGTGTACCGAAGTTGCCTGCCTGCGGGTACTGCGGCGCGCCAAAGGGGCACGCGTAGAAGCAATAGCCGCAGCCGATGCACAGGTCCTTGGAGTGCAACACCACGCCATCTTCGGTCTGGTAGAAGCAGTCCGTCGGACAGACGGCCATACAAGGCGCATCCGAGCAGTGCATACAAGCGACCGAGATCGACCGCTCGCCGGGTTTGCCGTCGTTGATGGTGATCACACGGCGGCGGTTGATGCCCCACGGCACTTCGTGCTCGTTCTTACAGGCGGTGACGCAGGCGTTACACTCAATGCAGCGCTCGGCGTCGCAGAGAAATTTTGCTCTTGCCATATCCTTGTCTCCTTAGGCTGCGCTGATCTTGCAGAGGGTGGCTTTGGTTTCCTGCATGAGGGTCACCGAGTCATAGCCGTATGTCTGCGCGGTGTTGGTCGATTCACCCAAAACATAGGGGTCTGCACCATCGGGATATTTGTCCCGCAGATCCTCGCCTTGGAAGTGACCGCCAAAGTGGAACGGCATGAACGCCACGCCACTGCCCACACGTTCAGTGATCATGGCTTTCACCTTGACCTTGCCGCCCTCGGGGCCCTCGACCCAGACCATGCTGCCGTCCCGCACACCAAGGTTGTTGGCGTCGCGCGGGTTCATTTCGACAAACATTTCCTGCTGAAGTTCAGCCAGCCACGGGTTCGAACGTGTCTCGTCGCCGCCACCTTCGTATTCGACCAGCCGGCCCGAGGTCAGAATGATCGGATAATCATTGCTGAAGTCGTTCTTCTGGATCGACGCATACATGGTCGGCAGACGGTACAGCTTGCGGTCTTCGTAGGTCGGATAGTCTTCGACCAGATCGCGGCGGTTGGTGTAGAGCGGCTCGCGGTGGAGCGGCACCGGATCCGGGAAGGTCCAGACCACAGCACGGGCCTTGGCGTTCCCATAGGGTGCGCAACCATGCTTGATCGCGACGCGCTGGATACCACCCGATAGGTCTGTCTTCCAGTTCGTGCCCGGACCAGCCACAGCGTCGATGGACGCGCGCTCTTCATCGGTCAGATCGCTATCCCACCCCAGATCCATCAGCATCTGCATGGTGAACTCGGGATAACCGTCCTGAATGTCCGCACCGGGGTTCGATACCCCTTCGGCCAAGAGATTGTCACCGTTCCGCTCGACACCATAGCGCGCACGGAAGGGCAAGCCGCCATCCGCCACAGGCTTGTTGATGTCATAGAGGTTGGGCGAGCCAGGATGCTTCATCTCGGGGGTGCCCCAGCAGGGCCACGGCATACCGTAGTAATCCCCGTCTGCGGGTCCACCAACAGCCTTGAGCGTCGTTTTGTCAAAGGTGTGCTGGTTCGCCATGTGCAGCTTGATGCGCTCGGGCGACTGGCCGGTGTAGCCAACAGTCCACATACCAGCGTTGAACTCGCGGGTGATGCTTTCAATGTTGGGCGTTTCCGCGTCTTCCATCTCGATGTTGCGGAACAGGCGGTCGGCAAAGCCGAACTTGTTCGCAAACTTCGCGATGATCACGTGGTCCGGCTTCGATTCAAACAGCGGGTCCACAACCTGATCGCGCCACTGGATCGAGCGGTTCGAGGCCGTCACAGAGCCACGGGTTTCGAACTGCGTGGTCGCGGGCAGCAGGTAGACGCCATCGGTGCGGTCATGCAGCACAGCCGAAACGGTGGGGAACGGATCGATCACGACAAGCATGTCGAGCTTTTCCATCGCCGTTTTCATCTCGGTCATACGAGTCTGCGAGTTGGGCGCGTGGCCCCACAAAACCATGGCACGCACGTTGTCGGGCTGGTCGATGTTTTCAGCATCTTCGAGAACACCGTCGATCCAGCGGGACACCGGAATACCGGTCCGCTCCATCAGGTTGACCTCTTTGCCGTCGACATCGGTCTCGGACTGGAATTGGCCCTTGAGCCAGTCCATATCCTCGCCCCAGACACGGCCCCAGTGCGCCCATGCGCCCGAAGACAGGCCGTAATAGCCCGGCAGCGTGTGCGACAGAACGCCAAGGTCGGTCGCGCCCTGCACGTTGTCGTGGCCGCGGAAGATGTTGGTGCCGCCACCTGAGACGCCCATGTTGCCAAGGGCAAGCTGCAGAATGCAGTAGGCGCGGGTGTTGTTGTTACCGTTGGTGTGCTGGGTACCACCCATGCACCAGATCACGGTGCCGGGACGGCTGTTGACCAGCGTCCGAGCCACGCGTTCCAGCTGCGCACCGGGCGCGCCGGTGACACGCTCGGTCTCTTCGGGGTTCCACTTGGCGACTTCTTCTTTGATCTGGTCCATGCCCCAGACACGGGTGCGGATGAACTCTTTGTCCTCCCAACCGTTCTCAAAGATGTGCCACAGGATGCCCCAGACCAGTGCAACGTCGGTGCCGGGACGGAAACGCACATATTCGTCCGCGTGGGCCGCAGTCCGGGTGAAACGCGGATCGCAAACGATCAGCGGTGCGTTGTTTTCCTCTTTGGCCTTCAGCACGTGCAACAGCGAGACGGGGTGCGCCTCGGCAGGATTGCCGCCGATGATAAAGATCGCCTTGGAGTTATGGATGTCGTTGTAGCTGTTGGTCATGGCGCCATAGCCCCATGTGTTCGCAACACCCGCAACGGTGGTCGAGTGACAGATACGTGCCTGGTGGTCGACGTTGTTTGTGCCCCAGTAGGCCGCAAACTTGCGGAACAGGTAGGCCTGCTCGTTGTTGTGCTTGGCCGAACCCAGCCAGTAGACGCTGTCGGGGCCGCTTTCTTCGCGGATCGACATCATCTTGTCGCCGATCTCGTCGATCGCCTGCTCCCAAGAGATGCGGGTCCACTCGCCATTGACCTTTTTCATGGGATACTTCAGGCGGCGTTCACCGTGGGCGTGCTCGCGCACCGCTGCACCTTTGGCGCAGTGCGAACCCAGGTTGAACGGGCTGTCGTAACCGGGCTCCTGACCGATCCAGACGCCGTTGTCCACTTCTGCCACGACGGTACAACCGACCGAGCAGTGGGTACACACGGACTTCACGGTATCCACCGCGCGCGCCACGCTCTCTTGCGCTTCGGCTTTGGTCACGGTGCCGCCGGTGACACCCAAGGCGGTCAGACCGCCAATCGCCAGACCGGACCCACGCAGGAATGCGCGGCGGTCGACGGATTTCTCCGCAACTGCGGACAGGAGTGATGCGCGCTGTGTAGAGCGGGCGACTCCGTTCGTCTTTTTTCTTAGCATTTTTGCCTCCCCTTGCTCGCTAGGGCCGATGGCCCGTCGCTCGTGCTAGGTATTTCCAATCCTAAAGCCGGACCGTCCTTAGAAGCGGGCGGTCTGATAGTAGGCGCGGGTCTGCGCCGTATCTTTCATGCCCGAAGCGGGCTTGGCATCCGTGGCGGCCTCTGCGCTGGTTGCGCTCGTTGCCACGACGGCCACGGCAGCAGGCGCGCTGGTCGCTGCCAGTTTCAGAAAGTCTCGACGGCTGGACCCTTGGTCCTTGCGCGTGTCTGACATCGTTGGTGTCCTCCTGTTTCGCGGCCCCGTGGGGCCAGATGATGCCGCGGGCCCACATGGCCCGAAGCGATGGTCTCGAAGCTCAGTTTCCGGCGAGCCGGAATGCCTCGGTTTCAATTTGCATAAACACTTTGCCCACGGTCCCGACCGGCGCGTAGAGCACCGAGTTCTGAGCCTTTTCCAGGTCCGCAAAGAACGGCGACGCCCAGGGCGCGATGTGGCGGTTAAAGAAGGTCTGCTGCTGGCCAATGCTGGCGGGCGCGCCAAAGCGACCTTCGATCAGACCTGCCATCATCTCCATCAGGCTGGCGATATTGTCCTCGGGTTCGTACACGTTGGGTGCACGGCGGATCTGCTGTTCAGCCATATCACGGCGCAGACTGGCCAGCGGCTTTTCGTTCAAGAAACCGGTCATGTAGTAGCTGGCATAAGGCAGCAGCTCTCCGCGACCGATGCCGATAAACAGGGTGTTGAACTCGCGCTCCGCGGCCTTTGCGTTGGTCTTGCCTGCCAGAGTGGCCAGCGTCTGGATACCCTGCCCCAAATCGGTCTCGTCACCGGTCAGCTTCGCGGTATTGCGCAGCAGCCCTTCGGTCGGCGGGTTCGCCAGCAATGCAGCGAGAAAGTCATACAGTTCTGCCCGAAGCTTGTCCTCGGGTGTGATCTGCGGGGTTTGTACGGCGGCCTGCGTCATGAGCGTCCTCAGTGGCTATCGGCAAAAACAAAGCGCATGTGACGCCGCGGCATCGGCTGCGCGTCATCATCTTGCGTGTCATCTGGTGTGGTGTTCGGCGTCTCGGCGGGTGTTGCGGGTTGCTCGTTTTCGGACGCGTCCGCTGACACGGCCTCTTCGACAGGCGCCTCGTCGGTGTTGGCGACCTCTTCGGGCATTTCACGCGCACCGGCCAAGGCTTCGGCCTCGGCAGCCAGCTTCTGAACGTGGGCCATCATGCCCTTGCCGACCTGATAAGCGGTCTTCAGGTCAGGGATCACAACGGCAGAGTCGCGAAAGTCGTCTGCGTAGTCGACCATGCCATCCAAGTTGGCGAGCAGCGGGTTCGACACCCACAGTTTGCGCAGTGCGCGTGTCCGCAAACGCTGGGGGACGGCCTTGGACATAAATGCCGAGAAGTCATCGCCCTGCTCCATGCTGTCCGGATCTGGCAGACCCAGTTCAGCAAGCAACTCTTCGTCCGTCTTTTCCGCTTCGCGCTTGGCGCGCTCTTCGGCCTCTTGTGCTTCGGTCAGGCGCTGGCTCTCCAGCACCTCGGCCTCAGCTTCGGCCTGCACGGCAGCGCGGCGGCGGCTCCAGAAATCACGGACCATCAGTTCACCCTCCCCGACGAATTACGAGGCGCACGGAACACGTCAGAGGTCTGGCGGATGCGGATATCTCCCTTGCCGTCCTCGACCAGATCAATCCGCTTTTTATCGCGGCGGCGTTTGATGAACTCTTCTTCGACGTGATGCTTTTCAATGAAATCGCGCAGCCATGCGATCATCGGCACAGGCATCGGGACCAGTTCCACCAAGCCTTCGCCGCTTTCGTTGTACCCTTGCCCCTCGAACGCGTTCACTGTGATCAACTTGGCGGTCCAAGGGCATCCATTCACCGGATCCGCAGCATCGCTCATTACGACATACAGGCTTGGCGTACGCGAGTTCAGGGTCGCGCGATACGCATCTGTGTCGGACGAATAAATGGTCAGGTTCAGTGTCGCTGCGTGATACTCCACAGTATCGCCGTCACGGCGCAACTCGCGCCACTCCGCCTCACCAGCGCCAGGGATCAGCCCAACAGGCTGCCATATCCACTTGACCCAGCGCGTAACGCCGGGCTGCTTACGAATGATCAGGCCGACAGGCATGGTGTCAGTGATCAGTGCCATCGTGGATATGTTCCCCCCTTCATCTCGGTGTACCATCGCACACTCTTGCTTACTTTGATGCCTTCGCTGGTCCGATGCTGTCCAACCCAAACCGCATTCGGCACATCGCTTTTCAGTTTCGAGATAGCGCTAGGGACAAAATGTCCAGTTTTCCCGAAAGGTCGAAATTTTAGCCTAGACGATTTGTCCAGATTTACCTTTCCGTCTTTTTTAGTCGGGAATTTTGATGTGGAAATCCGCGCGAATCACTTCATTTCACGCTTTACGTTTGCGGGGGAAACATGCCTAGCTGCCCCCTGCGCCGACAGGCCGCGCCACCTAGCCAGTATCAGCCCGGGGAGAGGATGATGACTAAGCAACTGATTTTGTGCGATTGTTCAGTATCTCAGAAGATTGATCCGTCACGTATCGAAGGCGCGACTGGCCTGACATGTTCCAAGATCCATACGGCACTCTGCACCAAGGAGACTGAAAGCGCGGCCAAGGCCATTTCGTCCGGCGATGCCATCATCGCCTGTCAGCAAGAGGCCCAAAGGTTCCAAGAACTGGCAACTGAATTGTCAGCCGAGGTGCCACTTTTCGTCGACATTCGCGACCGCGCGGGCTGGAATGATGAAAAAGACGCCAGCCCCAAAATGGCCGCGCTGGTGGCAGAGGCGCTACTGCCCGCCCCCGCAACCAAGACCATTGATGTGACGTCAGAGGGCATGTGTCTGATCATTGGCGCGGGCGCCGTGGCCTTGCCTGCGGCGGACAAGCTCTCCGAGACCTTGGCCGTGACTGTTCTGCTGACCGATGATGCGGAACTGCCGCTAACACGCGCCTATGAAGTTGTACGGGGCAAACTGGCCAAAGCGACTGGCAGCTTTGGCGACTTCAAGCTGCGGATTGATCAGTTCCAGATGATCGACCCATCGGGTCGCGGCGGCTTTGCCCTGACGGCGCCGCGCGACGGTGCTGAGACTCAGTGCGATGTGATCGTCGACCTTAGCGGTCAGACGTCGCTCTTCCCTGCGCCGCATAAACGCGATGGCTACCTGCGCGCTGATCCGGGCAGCCAACCTGCGGTGGCAGAGGTCGTCACGCAGGCACGCGATCTAGTGGGCACCTTTGAAAAAACACTCTACTTGTCGCTAGAGCCCCATCTGTGCGCCCACTCCCGCGCCGAGCAAACGGGCTGCACCCGCTGCTTGGACATCTGCCCGACTGGCGCAATCTTTCCTGCAGGCGAGCATGTAGACGTGGACCCGATGGTGTGCGCGGGATGCGGCGCCTGTGCGTCGCTGTGCCCATCCGGAGCAATCAAGTACGACGCCCCGCCTGTCAGCCACATCCTGACCCGCGTCCGCACCTTGGCCGAGATCTATGCCAAGGCAGGTGGCAAAGCGCCCCGCCTACTGGTCCATGATGATACCCACGGGGCCGAGATGATCAGTCTCGCTGCGCGGTTTGACCGTGGCCTGCCCGCTAACGTGATCCCCCTTTCGATTGCCGCACTGGCCGAGTTTGGACACGCGGAAATGCTGGCCGCGCTGGTGAGCGGATTTGCAAGCGTGCAGATCCTCCCAAGCCCTCGTACCGAGCGTGATCCCATCGAGCGCGAGATCGCATTGGCGAACGCCATGGGCGGTGAGGATCGTCTCTCTATGATTGATGCAGAAACACCAGACGGCCTGAGCAGTGCACTCTATGATGCTGAAATCACGCCCCTCGATGTCGCGCCAAAGTTGATGATGGGTGACCGCCGCCAAGTCGCGCGCGTGGCCGCGAAATCCCTATTGGACGGCGATGCTCCGGTCGCCTTGCCCGCCGGAGCGCCCTATGGCGCGACCGTCGTGAACAAGGACGCCTGTACCCTGTGCCTGTCCTGCGTTTCGCTCTGCCCTTCGGGCGCACTGGTGGACAACCCTGACAAACCCGAGCTGCGCTTCCAAGAGGATGCCTGCCTGCAATGCGGCATCTGCGCTACAATTTGCCCCGAGCAGGCGATCACGCTAGACCCGCGCTTCAATCCTTCGGACGATGCGATGAAGCTGGTCACCCTAAACGAAGAAGAGCCCTTCTGCTGCATTGAGTGCAACAAGCCCTTTGGCGTGAAATCCACGGTCGAAAAGATCATGCAAAAGCTCGAAGGCAAGCATTCCATGTTCGAAGGCAATGGCGCGGGTCGTCTGATCCAGATGTGTGACACCTGCCGCATTCAGGCCCAGTATCACAACGAGTCAAATCCCTTTGCCTCGGCAGAGCGCCCACGCGTTCGCACCACTGACGACTACCTCAAGCGCCGCGATCACTGATGCGCTACCTCTGCCCCAAGGTCCGCAGGCGCGACGCTCTGCACATAGGCCAACAGGTCGTTCAACTCGTCCACGGTAATCTCGACCGGGACGAGCGACGGCGGCCTGCGCGGGTCAAAGGGGGCGGTCATATCCTCGATCTGAATAAAGGACGGATGCGGGTTCAGCAGGTAGAACTGCGCAAACCGATCCGCCCAATCCGGGATCGCTTTCAGCGCCATGAAGGACGGCGTGGAGCCAATCGTGCTTCGATCCTCGGGGGACACTTTGTGGCAACGCGTGCAATGGGCTGCGGCAACGTCGTGGCCCGCATTCGCATCCCCTTCAAAGTAGATCACATCAGCCTCGACCTCTCTGCTGACCTCTGCGAAGGGCTCCCCGCTTTGTTCGGCATAAGTCAGTACGGTTTTGATGCCCACGTCAGAGCGCAGCCAGTCCAAGAAACGCGCCGCGGCGTCGCTTTCGCTCAGGACCTGCGCTCCGTAAAGATCATCTTGGTACGTAAAAACCGGATCGCCCTGCCCTACGCCCAAGCTCACATCGGGGGCCAAGTCGGGGTCAACGCGCCTTCCGGTCTTGAGGGCGAAGCGCGGCAAGATATAGTCAAGCAAACCCGAGGTCTGCAGCGCCGTGTCGGCTTGCAAACCAAAGGTCCGCACCTCTTGGGCCATGGCGGGGCGCACCATCAGCGCCGCAAGCATCAGGCCAGCCAGTATTCCAGTGGTCCGTTCCATGGACCAAGTATGGACCGCCGCGCCCTTGGGTCAACGGAAATTGAAACGAACAGGAGACGCCAATGGATGACGATCTGAACATGTCGATCCGCAAATTTCTCAAGCAGGTCGGTGTGACCTCGCAGCAGGCCATCGAAGAAGCCCTGCGTGCCGAGGGCGTAGATCCGTCAAAGGCACGCCAGATCAAGGTGGTCATGACCATCGAGGATCTGGGTGTTGAACACGTTGTCACTGGCGAAATCAAAGGAAAGCAAGCATGAGCGTGACCCGCGAGGACGTTCTGAACGCCCTGAAAACCGTCAAAGATCCGGTCACCGGCAACGATCTGGTGGCCGCAGGTCTGGTCCGCGCGCTGACCGTAGACGATAACGGCGTGCGCTTTGTCATGGAAATTGACCCTGCCAAAGCAGACCCAATGGAAAAAGCTCGGGCCGAAGCCGAGGACAAACTGAAATCGCTGGGAATTGACAAGGTGTCGGTCGCAATGACCGCCCACTCGGCCGCGCCAAAGCCGCCAGAACTCAAGGGCACCGCCCGTCCCAAACCCGCAGGTCCCGAACCCGTGCCCGGTGTGGCGCGCATCATTGCCATCGCCTCGGGCAAGGGCGGCGTGGGAAAATCCACCGTGTCCGCCAACATCGCCACCGCTCTGGCCGCCGAAGGGCGCAAAGTCGGGCTCTTGGATGCCGACGTCTATGGTCCCAGCCAGCCGCGCATGCTGGGGGTCACGGGCCGCCCTGCCTCGCCCGATAACAAAACCATCCTGCCCCTACGCAACCACGGCGTCACCATGATGTCCTTGGGCCTGATGACCCAAGAGGACGAAGCCGTCGTCTGGCGTGGGCCGATGCTGATGGGCGCGCTGCAACAGATGCTTTTCCAAGTGCAGTGGGGGGCCTTGGACGTGCTGATCGTCGATCTGCCGCCGGGCACCGGTGACGTGCAGATGACCCTTGCGCAAAAGACGCACCTGAACGGCGCGATCATCGTCTCGACCCCGCAAGACATCGCGCTGCTCGACGCCCGCAAGGGGATCGACATGTTCAACAAGCTGAACACGCCGATCTACGGCCTAATCGAGAATATGAGTACGCACATCTGCTCGAACTGCGGCCACGAAGAGCACATCTTTGGTCATGGCGGCGTTGCCAAGCAAGCCGAGAAGATGGGCGTTCCCCTGCTGGCCGAAGTGCCCCTGCATCTGGACATCCGGACGGCCTCTGATGGCGGCGCTCCGATTGTGGTCAGCCAGCCCGACAGCCCGCAGGCCCAAGTCTTCCGCGGCATTGCCAAGCAACTGATTGCGGACGGGAACGCATGATCCGCCTCGCGCCTCAGTTTCCGCCACTGATCAAGGGGATGGCCGCAGGTCCGGCCAACCCTCTGACCATTGCCAGCGCCGAGGCGCAGCGCGGCACCGATGCGGGCCTTTTGGTTTGGTCATTGACAGATGACCGAATGCGGGCCGCGTTGGTGCTGGCCCCCGAAACGCCTCTCTCCCATGCCGCGTCCGCGCTGGTCGCTTGCGGCGTGGGTCTGCAAAATGCCCTTGGCGTGTTGGTCCCACCGGAAACCGCTGTCCATCTGGAATGGGCGGGCGGCATCCGTTTGAATGGCGGGCACGCAGGCGGCATGCGACTCTATTCCAGCACTTTGAATGCCGACGACATTCCTGACTGGATGATCGTCTCTCTCGAACTGACACTGCGCTTGCCTGACAAGGCAGAGATAGAGCCTGGAGAAACCCCAGACTGGACGGCCCTAGACCAAGAAGGCGCGGGCGAGGTTGATGCCATGGACCTGCTCGAAGGATGGTCCAAGCACGCGCTCCTTTGGCTTGGCGAGCTTGAACACCCGAACGGTCTGGCCACGCTCTACCGCGAATGGCGCGGGCTGGTCTGGCAGCTTGGCGAAGATACCGCCGTGACCCTGCCCGGAGAACGCATTGGCGGTCGCTTCCTTGGCGTTGATGAAAACTTCGGGATGATCCTGAAAGCATGCGAAGACACCCGCCTGATCCCCCTGACCACACTGGCCGAAAGGGTTTGAAAATGCACCTCGCCCGCGCGATCCACTTTGATGAAAGCGACCGCAACGTGTTCCATTCGCCCGCCCGTACCGGAGAATGGTGCATCTCGGGGGGCTTTGAGTTCTCCAACTGGAGCGAAGGCGATCTGGTCGGCAAAGCCCGCCAAGCCTTTGCCAACGGCTGGTTGGGGCTCGAGACGTATGGCCGTGTCACCTTTGTCGCTGTGACCCAGATCGAGCCGTCCGAATACGACGCCCTTTGCCAATCTTTGGCCCAGCATTTCGTGCAGGTGTATGGCGCCCCCAGCGTCGAGGCCGCCTTACCCGTCGCACAAGAAGAGCTTGCCCAGATGGCAGAGCTTTGCGCCGATCACAGCCCGAATATCGTTCTGACGGTGGCACGCTCCCTGACCGATGCGGGCGTACGCGAAGAGTTCCGGTTCATCGAACCCAGTGATGCGGGGCTCGAGCAGTTCGCGATCCACGGCTCTTTGGATGACGACCACGGGCACAGCCACTAACGGCGGCGCAGGCAAGGTTGTCTGCGCATCCCCCCAGACCTCCTATCGAGAAATCCAGCGCCACGTCTGAACCCACAGATCTTTGCGGAGCAAGAATGTCGGTTCAGCCCCAGTGGACGCGGTTCAACCAGCCGCTCCTTGGCTCGGCGCGTTTCCATTTTCTCGGCAGACCTTGCTTGGTCTCCACCCCACTCGCATCGACACAACAAGTGTGGTCTTCGGCAAAAACTGTTGGGTTCAAGGACTAATCTTAGGTGTACCTTGTCTTTGCTATTTCTGCCGCCTCGCCGTTTCTTGCTGATCATTATGGGACATACCGCGATGGCCGAGAGCTGCCATCATTTGGTGCAGCGCGGCGGACAATTGCAGCGCTGCACCAGCGAACTCGATATGAAAAAGCAGCGCCCACAGGAGCGCTGCTTTGTTTCTTGGATTTGATCAGAGATCACTCGCCAGCGTTATAAACGAACAGTTGCTGGCCTTCGATGGTGTAGGCGTTGATCAGCGCTGCCGCTTCATCGCTCAGCAACCATGCCTCAAGTTGGTTGACGAGGTCAGTTTTCACGTGCGGGTGCTTCTCGGGGTTCACAGGCAGATAGGCGTACTGATTGAACAGCACCGGATCACCCTCGAAGACGATGCCCAGATCGCCTTTGTTCGCGAACTTCAGCCAGCTGGCGCGGTCGGACATGATGTAGGCGTTCATGCCTGATGCAGTGTTCAGCGCCGCGCCCATGCCTTGCCCCACCGCTTTGTACCAGTCGCCCTCGGGCGTCACGTCCGCGGCCTTCCACAGACGCAGTTCCATCTTGTGCGTACCGCTGTCATCGCCACGGCTGACAAAGGTGGCTTCTGCGCCCGAAATCGCCTGAAGCGCGCCGGTCGCGGTCTCGGCCCCGCCAGCTTTGGCAGGGTCCGCCTGCGGGCCGACAAAGACAAAGTCATTATACATGATCTCGGTCCGGTGGGTGCCATTGCCCGCAGCCAACCACTTTTCCTCGGCCGCTTTGGAGTGGACCAGTACCGCGTCCACATCTCCTGCCGCGCCCAGAGCCAGCGCCTGACCCGTGCCAACGATCAAGAGCTGCACGTCGATGCCGGTATCTTCTTTGATCTCGGGCAGCAGAACATCCGCGAGACCAGAGTTCGCAAAGGACGTGGTCACCGCCATTTTCATCTCTTCGGCCATTGCGGCGGTCGAGGTCATCAGAGCGGCAACCGCCCCCAAAACGACTGTTTTGAATGTCATAGTAGGATCTCTCCCTTAAGATAGGCCTTTGCTTCGGCCGTTTGAGGGGCGCGAAAAAAGTCGTCCCCAGTTGCTTGTTCCACCAACTTGCCCGCATGCAGGAACAGGACACTGTCCGCGAGCCGCCGTGCCTGACCCAGATCGTGGGTGGACATCAGAATGCGGGTGCCGCTGGCTTTGATCCGCAGCAGGATCTCTTCGATTTCCTTGACCGAACGGCCATCCAGATTGGCGCAGGGTTCGTCCAGAAACAGGATGCGCGGACGGCGCATCAGCGCGCGGGCCAAAGCCATCTTTTGCTTCTCTCCGCCCGACAGGAACATCACCGCCTGATCGAGATTGACGTTCAGCCCTACTTCATTGGCACGGGCGCGGGCCTGTTCGCGGGCCGCTGCCCGTTTCACACCATCGAGCTGCAAAGGGTACGCGATGCAGTCCAGCACAGAGCGGCGCATCAACACAGGCGTCTGAAACACAAAACCTTGGTTCCGCCCCTCGGCATCCTTTGGATCGGTCCAATGGATATCTCCGGTACTCACACGCTCTAGACCATGCAGGGCGCGCAGCAAGGTTGTCTTGCCCGCCCCGTTCGGCCCCATCAGGATCGACAGACCGCCCCCGTTCAGAGAGGCATCCAGCGGCCCCAGAATAGTCCGGCCACGGCGGCGCACAGACACGCCGGTTAGGGTCACCCAGCCACTCACCAGCGTGCCCCCCGTTCTGTACGGCTGATAAAGTGCAGCCCCAAATTCACAAGGATCGCGAGCCCGATCAGCACAAAGCCCAAGGCCAGCGCCATATCGAACTCCCCTTTGCCGGTCTCCAACGCGATGGCAGTGGTCAGGACCCGTGTGGCATGGTCGATGTTGCCGCCGACGATCATGATCGCCCCGACCTCTCCGATGGCGCGGCCGAAGCCAGCCAATGACGCGGTCATCAAAGCGCGGCGCCCGTCCCAGAGCAGGGTTTTGATCCGCTGCAACCGCGTCGCCTGAAGCGAGATGAGCAAGTCATGATAATCCGCCCAAAGCTCGCGGATCGCCTGGTGCGCGACAGAGGCAATAATGGGCGTGATGATAATGACTTGCGCAATGACCATCGCGGTCGGCGTGAACAGCAGGCCGAGAACACCGAATGGCCCAGAGCGCGAGAACAGCACGTAGACCATCAGGCCCACCACCACTGGCGGCAGTCCCATGAGCGCATTCAGGATCGCGATCACAAAGCGGCGGGCGGGAAAGCGGTTCACCGCAAGCCACGCTCCCAGCGGCAGCCCAATCAAAGACGCAATGACTGTCGCGCCCAACGAGACGCGCAAAGACAGCGCCGTAATCTCGACCAGATCAGGGTCGAACGTCGCAACGAGTCGCGCCGCTTGCCACAATCCATCTCCGATCGAATTCATCTTGGGCCACACCGTGTCTGTTAAGTCAGGACGGGGTAACATCCCGCAAAAACGCGCTAAATGGACAAATTGGGGTTTCTGGAAAATCAGGTGGACAATTTGTCCACCTTAGCCGTCGATCTGGGTCCGCACCCAATCCATGACCGCCTCTGACTCTGCGGGCAGTTCCTGCCCGAAGTCATCGGCAAAAGCGCGAAATCCCTCGACATTGCCCGGAGCGACGGCGGTCAGGACGGGGATGCCACGACCCAAAGCCTCTCCGATCACGGGGCGAAATCCGCGGCCGTCCAGCTCTTGTTTTCCGAATTTATTCAGGATCATCACCTGCGGTTCGGCCTCTAGCGCACTGGCCACAAGGCCCACTGCGCGCTCCAGCCCCTCGGGGTCCAGACGGCACCCCTGCGAGAGGGTCCCAAGGTCCTGAGAAATCCGCACAACGTCCGCACCCGTCAGAATATGCAGGTCCATCTGGCATTTGTAGGCGGGATCGGTCTCGATATTGAACTGCACCGCGCCAGCCATGGTGACCCCTGCCTCGCGCAGCATCTCGGACACTTTGACCAGACAGCGATCCGCGTCGCCGCGCCCTTGACCGACAACATATCCCAGCATGCAGACCTCCCCCTTGCAAAACCTCGGTGCGGCATAAATGATGCCCCGAAATCAAAAAAAGCAACCACTTGCTGCGGAACCTCGCCCAATGGACCACGATCCCATACTGCCGAACCCATCGGACCCGCGCCTGACGCGGCGCGTGACGGGGCACGATCACACAGGGGCTGAGGTCGACGTCTCGGTCGTCGAGGAACGCCCCCTGACCATCTACTTGAACAGTCAGGAAATCGTGACCGCCATGACCATCGGGGACTACCCCGAATATTTGGCGCTGGGGTTCCTGCGCAATCAGGGGATGCTGCGGGACGACGACGAGGTCACCGGTATCGACTACGAGGAAGATATCGAAACGGTCGTGGTCCGCACCACCCGCCAGACCAGCTACGAGGAGAAGGTCAAGAAAAAGACCCGCACCTCTGGCTGCGCCGTGGGCACCGTGTTCGGCGACATGATGGAGGGGCTCGAGGGGCTGACCCTGCCTGCCACCCCGGTCCGCACCTCTTGGCTGTACTCACTGGCCAAAGAGATCAACACCACCCCGTCTCTCTATCTGGAGGCTGGCGCGATCCACGGCACGGTTCTGTGCTGCGCCGACAAGCCCTTGGTGTATATGGAGGATGTGGGCCGCCACAACGCTGTCGACAAAATCTCGGGCTACATGTTCCAGCACGGCGTCTCGCCAGATAACAAGATTCTGTACACCACGGGCCGTCTAACCTCTGAAATGGTGATCAAAACCGCGATGATGGGCATTCCGGTGCTGGCCTCGCGCTCCGGTTTCACCGCATGGGGGGTTGAGATTGCCCGCCAAGTGGGCCTGACCGTGATCGGCCGGATGCGCGGCCAACGCTTTGTCTGCCTGTCGGGCGAAGAGCGCCTGATCCGCGACGCCGACCTATCGTCGGTGGGCGACGAGGACCGCAAGCACCGCCGCAAAGGGGCAGACCATGACTAAGCCCCCCGCAGTGATTCTTGCTGGTGGGAAAGCGACCCGTATGGGCGGCGGCGACAAAGGCCTGCGCACCATCGGCGGCAAGCCCCTGCTGGACCACGTGCTGGATCGCATGCGCCCCCAGTCCGGCCCCATCGCCCTGAATGCCAACGGCGCCCCCGAGCGGTTCGCGGGCTATGGTCTGCCGGTGTTACCCGACACCCTGCCCGACCACCCCGGCCCCTTGGCGGGCGTACTGGCCGGCCTCGATTGGGCCGCCGCTCAGGGGCACGACGCGATCGTGACCGCCGCCGCCGACACGCCCTTCTTCCCCGCCGATCTGGTCGAACAGCTGCAACAGGCCGCTGGCCCCAGCGGCCTCGCCCTTGCCGCCACCCGCGAAGGCGAGAAAATCTGGCGTCAGCCGACCTTTGGCCTCTGGCCGGTGGCCCTGCGAGATGACCTGCGCAACGCCCTGCAAAACGGGCTCCGCAAGATCGTGATGTGGACCGATCAGCACGACGCGGGACTTGCCATCTTTGACACCGATCCGGTTGATCCCTTTTTCAACGTCAACACCCCCGACGACATTACCGAGGCCGAGCGCCTCTTGGAGGCATTGTGAAAGTTTACGGCGTAACCGGTTGGAAAAATTCTGGAAAAACCGGATTGATGGAGCGTCTTGTGGCCGAATTCACCGCCCGAGGCTACCATGTGTCGACCATCAAGCACGCCCATCACACCACTGATGTGGACCAACCGGGCCGCGACAGTTTCCGCCACCGAGAGGCCGGCGCAACCGAAGTCATGCTCGCCTCGCCCAACCGCTGGGCCCTGATGCACGAGCTGCGGGACGAGGGCGAGCCGCCCCTCCACGAACTCTTGGCCCGCATGTCCCCCGTGGACCTGATCCTGATCGAAGGTTTCAAGCGCGACGCCCACCCAAAGGTCGAGTGCGTCCGCGCCGAAACGGGCCGAGCCCCGCTCGCCCCCGACAGCACCACGATCCGCGCGATTGCGACCGACACGCCGTTAGACATCGACAAACCCCAGTTCGACCTGAACGACACCGCGGCAATCGCCGACTTTATCGCCGCTGAAACAGGGCTGTAACCATGTTTGACCGCATCGCCATTCTGGACTGGTCCGCCGCCGGAACGCCGAAAACCGGCAAGGACAGCATCTGGCTGGCGATTGCGGACGGCTCTGGCGTGCGATCGGAAAACATCCCCACGCGGATGCAGGCTGAAGAGAGCCTGAACGCGCTGATGGCCGAGAGCGACCGTCTGCTGATCGGCGTGGATTTCTCGCTGTCATTGCCTAGTGCGGCGTTGGAACGATTGGGGGTGGATGCTGCCGGACTGTGGCGCCATCTTGCGACCAACCACACAGACACGGCGAAAAACCTGTCCAATTACCGGAACGTGGCGGCCGAACTGAACCAGCGGCTCGAGGGCGGCGGTCCCTTTTGGGGCAATGGAGCAAAGGCGGACACACCGCATTTGCCGCGCACCAAGCCCGCCAGCGCTCTGCCCGAATGGCGCGCCTGCGAAGAGGTTGCGCAAGCGAATGGACTGAGCCCGAAATCCTGCTGGCAACTGGCTGGTGCAGGCGCGGTCGGGGCGCAATCGCTGACTGGAATGCCCATGGTCCACCGATTGCGCGGACAGGGCGCGATCGTCTGGCCTTTTGATCCGATCAGCCGCGTGACCATCGCCGAGGTCTACCCTTCGATCCTAAGCGCTGAGGTCCGCGCGCACCTGTCCCGACATCCCGATATGGTACCCGATCAGGCGCAGGTCGAACTACTGGCGCAAGCCTTGTGGGTGCTGAATGCGGGCGGAACGCTGCCCCCTTTGTTCGACGTTGAGGCCAGCCAAGAGGGCCACATCCTTGGCCTGAACCACGAACTAAGCCTGCGCGCGGCGGTGCCCTCTGCCACCCTGCCACCCCGCCTCCGGAACGACTGTTTCGCCATGCCCCAAGGGGTGAATTGGGTGCCCGTCGACGCCGCCTTGGACAAGCTGAAACAGGCGCTCCATCCGATCAAGGGCGTCGAGACAATCAATAGCCACAAAGCGCAGGGCCGCATTCTGGCCGCTGATGCTGTGGCCCGCCGATCCAATCCGCCCCGCCCCAATTCCGCCGTAGATGGTTACGGGTTCGCGCACGAGGCCACGGGTGACGGCCCGCAAAAATTGCCGCTGCTTCAGGGCCGCGCTGCCGCCGGTCAACCCTTTGATGGCGCTGTGCCACATGGCGCAGCGGTTCGCATCCTGACAGGCGCCATCCTGCCCGATGGCGTGGATACGGTGGTGCTGGAGGAAGACTGCGTCCTCGACGGGGCTTCTGTGATCTTTGACGGGCCGGTCAAGCCCCGCGCCAACACGCGAAAAGCGGGCGAGGATGTGGAATCGGGCCAAACCGCCATCCGTGCGGGCCATGTTCTACGCGCACCGGATATCGCGCTGCTGACGGCGCTCGGGATCGCTGAAGTGCAAGTCTATCAGCCCCTTCGTGTCGGCGTTCTGTCCACAGGGGACGAGATTATCGCCCGCCCCGATATGGATGCCCTACCCCACCAGATTTTCGACGCAAATCGCCCGATGCTGCTGAGCCTTCTGAACGGATGGGGATACGCCCCCGTCGATCTGGGTCACTGCAAGGACGACCCAAAACTGATCGAACGCACTCTGGACAGGGCGAACGTCGATGTCATTCTGACCTCTGGCGGTGCGTCTGCGGGGGACGAGGATCACGTCTCGCATCTGCTACGGACCAAGGGCACTCTGTCCAGCTGGCGCATTGCCTTGAAACCGGGTCGCCCCTTGGCGCTGGCGATGTGGGACGGCACGCCCGTGTTCGGCCTGCCCGGAAACCCCGTGGCGGCGCTGGTCTGTGCGCTGGTCTTTGCCCGACCCGCTCTGTCCCTGATGGCGGGCAGCAGATGGGCAGAGCCCGTTGGCTTTACCGTCCCCGCGGCTTTTGAAAAGCGCAAGAAGGCGGGCCGCCGCGAATACCTGCGGGCCCGGCTGAACGATCAAGGCATGGCAGAGGTCTTCATATCCGAAGGGTCGGGCCGGATAAGCGGACTCTCTTGGGCGGATGGGCTGGTGGAATTGCCCGATGAGGCCGCAGAAATCACCCACGGCACGCCGGTCAGATATATTCCCTATGCGATGCTCGGCCTGCGTTAGGCCTTGCGGATCAGGTAGATCTGGCTCTCGCCCTCGTCCGATTGGCTGATCAGTTCATTCCCGCTCTCGAAACAGAAATGCGGGACGTCAATCACGGCCGCCGGATCAGTTGCAACCAGACGCAGAACCTGACCAGACTCCATGCCCTTTAGGCGCTTGCGTGCCTTCAAAACAGGCAGCGGGCACAAAAGTCCGATCGCATCAATTTCTTCGTTCCATTCCATGAGTGTCGATTTAGGGCCCACTTATGTCGGTGTCCATCTTTATATCGCCGCCGATATGATAGTGTGCGCAAGCAAACTCCAAATAAATTGTGAGTTGATTTTCTGCCCCCATTTGTGGGCACTTGCGTCGGAAACCCACCGGCTTCGGGAAGGCAAATTAGATGGCTCTGGATCACAAAGACGTCCCGTGGACGTCAGGCCGCAGCGGCAAGAAGGGACGCGCCCACACCAAGGGACGTCCGCTGGATGAACAAGCATGGACCGAGGTCAAGGATCTCTTGGGGGACCGCCCCCGCCGTCGTGACCTTCTGATCGAGCATCTACACCTGATTCAGGACCGCTATGGCCACCTGTCCGCGCCCCATCTGCGCGCATTGGCCGAGGAGATGCGCCTGTCCATGGCCGAGGTTTGGGAGGTGGCCAGCTTCTATGCGCACTTCGATCTGGTCAAAGAGGGCGAAACCCCGCCCCCAGATTTGACCATCCGCGTGTGCGACTCCTTGTCCTGCGAACTGGCCGGATCAGAGGCTCTGATCGCCGCGCTGGAGTCCGGCATGGACCCCGCCAAGGTCCGCGTGCTGCGCGCACCTTGTATGGGCCGCTGTGACACCGCACCGGTGGTCGAACTGGGCCACCGCCATGTGGACAATGCCACCCCTGCCCTGATCGAAGACGTGATCGCTGGCGGCGACTTCCATCCCATCATGCCTGAATACGAAGACCTGACCGCCTACCAAGCCCGGGGTGGCTACGACAAGCTGGCCCAGTACCGCGACGGCGGCGATTGGGAACAGGTGCAGGACATGCTGCTGTCCGCCGGTCTGCGCGGCCTAGGCGGTGCTGGCTTTCCGTCCGGCAAAAAGTGGGGATTTGTCCGTGCCGAAGCAGGCCCCCGTTATCTGGCTGTGAACGGGGACGAGGGCGAGCCTGGCACGTTCAAAGACCGCTACCATCTGGAGCGCGAGCCGCATGTCTTTCTTGAGGGGATGCTGATCGCCGCGTGGGCGGTCGAGGCGGATAAATGCTTCATCTACATGCGCGACGAATACCCCGCCGTGCTGAAGTTGCTGCGCGAAGAGATCGCCGCGCTGGAAGAGGCCGGCATCGTAGAGGCTGGCTATATCGACCTGCGCCGCGGCGCAGGCGCCTATATCTGTGGCGAAGAAAGCGCGATGATCGAGAGCATAGAGGGCAAGCGCGGCATTCCCCGTCTGCGTCCGCCGTACGTGGCGCAGGTCGGGATCTTTGACCGCCCCACTCTGGTGCATAACGTCGAAACCCTGCACTGGGTGGCAATGATCTGCCGCGAAGGTCCCGAGGTCATGAACGCCGTGGTCCACAACGAACGCACCGGCCTGCGGAACTACTCAGTCTCTGGCCGCGTCGCCAATCCGGGCGTCTACCTGCTGCCCGCAGGCTCGACCATTCTAGACATCATCGCCGCCGCCGGTGGTATGGCCGACGGTCACGAGTTCAAAGCCTATCAGCCCGGTGGCCCCTCGTCCGGTCTGCTGCCCGCGCATATGAACGACGTGCCGCTCGACTTCGACACACTGCAACCCCACGGCACCTTTATCGGGTCCGCCGCTGTGGTCGTTCTATCGGATCAGGACAGCGCCCGCGATGCTGCCCTGAACATGCTCCGGTTCTTTGAATCCGAAAGCTGCGGGCAGTGTACCCCCTGCCGTGTGGGCTGCGAAAAGGCCGTGAAGCTGATGCAGGCCGACACATGGGACCGCGAATTGCTGACCGATCTGTGCGAAGTCATGACCGACGCGTCGATCTGCGGCCTCGGCCAAGCGGCCCCCAACCCCATCAAGCTAGTGATGCAACATTTCAGCGAGGAGGTGTGATCATGGACGGCAACAACATCGAACAGGTCACCTTTACCCTCGACGGCGAGCAAGTCACCGCCGTGGATGGCGAAACCATCTGGGAGGTCGCGCAGCGCCACGGCAAGACGATCCCCCACTTGTGCCACAAGCCCCAGACCGGCTACCGCCCCGACGGCAACTGCCGCGCCTGTGTGGTCGAGATTGATGGCGAGCGGACCTTGGCTGCGTCTTGCTGTCGGAATCCGTCGAATGGCATGTCTGTCAAAACTGACAGCGACCGCGCTGTGAAGTCCCGAGCCATGGTCATGGAACTGCTGCTCGCCGATCAGCCTGAGCGCGAGGCCGCCCACGACGCGGGCAGCCATCTGTGGGACATGGCCGACGCCCAAGCCGTCACCGAGAGCCGTTTCCCAACGCTGGATGTGGACCGTATCCCCTTGCTGGATGACAGCCATGTGGCCATGAGCGTGAACCTAGATGCCTGCATCCAGTGCGGCCTCTGCGTGCGGGCCTGCCGCGAAGTGCAGGTGAACGACGTGATTGGCATGGGCGGACGCGGGCACGATGCCTTTCCCGTGTTCGATCTGGACGACGACATGGGGGCCAGCTCTTGTGTGGCCTGCGGGGAATGCGTTCAGGCCTGCCCAACGGGCGCGCTCATGCCCTCGACCGTTCTGGACGCCGACCAGCAGGGCGACAGCACCGATTTTGACAGCGAAGTGCAGTCCGTCTGCCCCTTCTGCGGGGTCGGCTGTCAGGTCAGCCTGAAGCTGAAGGACGGCAAGGTAAAGTATGTCGAGGGCATCAACGGCCCCGCCAACGAAGGTCGCCTGTGCGTCAAAGGCCGCTTTGGCTACGACTACATCCACCACCCCCACCGCCTGACCAAGCCGCTGATCCGTCTAGAAAACGCGCCCAAAGAGATGGCCGTGGACCCTGCGAACCCCTTTACCCACTTCCGGGAGGCCACGTGGGAAGAGGCGCTGGACGCCGCGGCGAACGGCCTCGGTGGGCTGCGCGATAGCAGCGGGGGTCGTGCTGTCGCAGGGTTCGGCAGCGCCAAATGCACCAACGAAGAGGCCTATCTCTTCCAGAAGCTGATCCGTCAGGGCTTTGGCCACAATAACGTCGACCACTGCACCCGTCTGTGCCACGCCAGTTCCGTGGCCGCGCTGATGGAGAACGTGGGCAGCGGCGCCGTTACCGCGACCTTTAACGAGATCGAGAATGCGGATGTGGCGATCGTCATCGGCTCGAACCCGACCGAGAACCACCCAGTCGCCGCGACCTACTTCAAGCAGTTCGCCAAGCGTGGCGGCAAGCTGATCATCATGGACCCTCGCGGCACCGCCATGAAGCGTCATGCCGAACACATGGTCCAGTTCCGCCCCGGCACCGACGTGGCCTTGCTGAATGCGATCATGTGCGTGATCGTCGAAGAAGGTCTGTACGACCAGTCCTACATCGATCAGCACACCGAAAACTGGGAGGCCGAGAAGCAGCACCTCGCTGGCTTTGCCCCCGAAAAGATGGCCGAGATCTGCGGCATTGATGCCGAGACCATCCGTGCCGTGGCCCGCGATTTCGCATCGGCCGAAGCAGGCATGATCTTCTGGGGCATGGGCGTGTCGCAGCACATCCACGGCACGGACAACTCGCGCTGCCTGATTTCGCTGGCCCTGATGACCGGCAACGTGGGTAAACCAGGCGCTGGTCTGCACCCGCTGCGCGGTCAGAACAACGTTCAGGGCGCGTCTGACGCGGGCCTGATCCCCATGTTCCTGCCCGACTATCAGGACGTGACCGACGACAAAATCCGCGGCCATTTCAACAAAATCTGGGGCACCGATGACTTCAGCAACCAAAAGGGTCTGACCGTCACCGAGATCCTCGATGGCGTCCATGCGGGCGAGATCAAGGGAATGTATGTGCTGGGGGAGAACCCTGCCATGTCCGACCCCGACGTCACCCACGCCCGAGAGGCGCTGACCAAGCTGGAGTGTCTGGTCGTTCAGGACATCTTCCTGACCGAGACGGCGAACTATGCGGATGTGGTCCTGCCCGCCGCAGCATTCTACGAAAAGAACGGCACGGTCACCAACACCAACCGTCAGGTGCAGATGGGCCGTGCGGCCGCCACCCCTCCGGGTGAGGCACGCGAGGATTGGGCGATCACCGTGGCACTGGCGCAGAAGCTGGGGCTGGACTGGACCTACACCCACCCCAGTCAGGTCTTTGCAGAGATGAAGCAGGGTATGCCCAGCCTCGACAACATCACGTGGGACCGACTGAAGGGCGAGAACGCCGTCACCTACCCGTCCCTGTCGCCCGAAGACCCCGGTCAAGCGATTGTCTTCGGCGACGAATTCCCGCGGGCGGGCGGGCGGGCGAAGTTTACGCCTGCCGACGTGATCCCGCCGGACGAGGCCCCCGATGCCGACTACCCGATGATCATGACCACGGGCCGCCAGCTAGAGCATTGGCACACAGGCTCGATGACCCGCCGCAGCACCGTTCTAGACGCGATCGAGCCAGAGGCGAACTGCTCGCTCCACCCGTCCACCCTGCGCAAGCTGGGGGTTCAGGTCGGCGACAAGGTCAAGCTGGAAACCCGCCGTGGCAGCATCACCCTGCTGGCCCGAGAGGACCGCGCGGTGTCGCCCGACATGGTGTTTGTGCCCTTTGCCTACGTGGAGGCAGCGGCCAACGTGCTGACCAACCCTGCGCTTGATCCCTATGGCAAAATCCCGGAGTTCAAGTTCGCAGCGGTCAAGGTTTCGGCGCTCTAACCTGCGCCGACATTCTGAAAATAAAAAGGCAGCGCAGGATGGGGGTCCTGCGCTGCCTTGTCTTGACTGCTCCCGATAAAGTGGGGGTCGGGATCAGCCGAGATTGAATTCGAAGGTTTCTTTCTTTTTGCCTTCGGGTTTGTGCACGGTGCCGTCATCTGCAACGAAATCTGCATCCGTGTGGGTCTCGTGGGTCAGTGTCGGTGCGGGGACGTCAGCAACCGGCGCGACATCGGCCACCTTGTCACTGGCGCGCATCCATGCGGCACCTTCCGAGATTTCATCGTCTTCGCCTGTGCGGAAGAACGAGATGGTATCGGCAAGCTGCTCTGCCTGACTGGAGAGTTCGGTCGCAGCCGAGGACATCTCCTCGGAGGCCGAGCTGGTCGACTGGGTGATGCGGTCCAGTTCCTGCACAGAGCCTGCGATGTTCTGCGACCCGTTCGCCAGTTCACGCGAAGCCTGCGAAATCTGGGTCACCAGCTCCGAAGTCCTGCCAATGTCAGGCACCAGATCTTCGAGCATTTTGCCTGCGGCGGCGGCGGACTGAACGGTGTTGGCCGACAGAGCCGAGATTTCGGAGGCTGCCTTCTGGCTGTTCTCGGCCAGCTTACGCACTTCGGAAGCCACAACCGCGAAGCCGCGACCATGCTCACCGGCGCGCGCCGCTTCGACCGCTGCGTTCAGCGCCAAAAGGTCGGTCTGGCGGGCGATTTCCTGCACCACGTTGATACGCTCTGCAATGTCGCGCATCGCTTTGACCGCGTCCGCAACAACTCGGCCGGACTCGGAGGCGTCATTGGCCGACTTCACGGCAATCTCTTCGGTCAGGGTGGCGTTCTCAGAGGTGCTGGCGATGTTGCCGGACATCTGTTCGACGGCGCTGGACACGCGCTCGGTCGACGCTGCCTGGGTGGTCGAGTCGGTCGCCAGCGATTCAGAGGTAGAGGCCATCTGGTTCGCGCCTGCAGCCACGTTACGCGCAGCCGAGGCCACATTGCCGACAGTACTGCGCAGCTTCAGGACCATGTCGTTCTGGGCATGCAGCACATCGCCCACTTCGTCGTTGCGCTTGAAAGTCGCAATGGCGCGCAGGTCGCCTTCGGCCACGCTACGAGCCTGCGCGACAGCTTTGCGCAGACCGCGTGTTAGCGAGGTGATAATAAAGAAGGCGCAGATTGTGCCGACCAGAATGCTAGCAGCGCCGACCGACAGCAGGATGATGCGTGCGCGCTCATACAGCACCTGAGAAGCCGCAACTGACTCTTCCATGTGCCCAAGAAGGTGACCACGGATCTCTTCGGTAATTTCTACGACGTCGTCGGTCGCTGCCTTGGCCGCATTGTGGAAGGTGACGTTCGCCATACCGTCGCCCGCAAGCTCATAGCCGATCGTCTCAGCATTTACGGCCATGGCCGCGTTATGCGCGGTCAGCAGGTTTTCATACAGAACCTCTTCTTCGGCGTCAGCGTCTGCTGCCAACTCTTGCAGGTTCACAACCATGGTGTCTGACAGAGCTTTGATCTCATCGCGCAGAGCGACGATGCGCTCTTCACCGGTGCCGTCCAGACCAACCAACGCTTCGCCGACTTTAGCGCGGATACCGACTTCGGCTTCGGCGATGGCATTGATTGCACGCAAGTCGACTTCTTGATCCGCCATGATGTCCTGGAAGGACGAGTTCACGCGCTGAAAGTCATTCAGAGCAAGCGTCAAAGAACCCGCAGACATGGCAAAGACCGCGCCGAAGGTTAGGATGAGTTTAGACTTTAAGGTGAAGCGCATGGCGGTCCCTGATCAAAGGTGGCGCCGCTGTATCCCCCATGAATACAGGTCCTGCTGCCACAGTTTCAGCGACAATAAACTGCTTACAAATGTCCGCGTAGTAGCCCCACGGCAAAGGGATGCCGAACCTATACCACATGACGTAGTGGCTCGACTCTCGGCGATAGGGCTAAAGTCTTATTATGTTTACGCTCCCTGGCATTTTGCTGCGCTGCAAAATCACCTTTTCACCTTTGTTTTCTAGGGCTTCAGCAGGCGGACCTATCCAAAGGCGCTCTGCTCAGTGGCTAGGGGTTGTGTAAGCCAATCTGCCAACCGGTTCGCCGAGGGCGGCGCATCAGGATGTATCCGAACGTAGAAGTCCTTGGGCGTTGCGATTCCCTCGGGCACGAGGGGCACCAATTTGCCAGTGGTCAACCGGTCGCCCAACAGTTCTGTCCAGCCCAGCACCGCACCCATGTCATCTTGCGCGGCCCCAAGTGCGACCACGTAGTTGTTCACCCAAAACCCCCTTCCCTCTTCGTATTCGGTGCCCAAAGCATCGAACCAGTCGGACCACTTGGTCCAATCCCTATCTTCGGCCGTCAAATGGATAAGGGGAACGTGCGCCAGATCCTCGAGCGTCTCGATTCGGTTCTGCTCTTTGAATGCGGGGCTCCCTAGGGCTAGAATTTGGCCGTTGAACAGCGGGCGGATGCTGTCGGGCACCTCCTCTGGCAAGGGGCCATATTCGATGCTCAGGTCACAATTGCTGGTGGCAACAGGCTCGTCACTGACGTGTTGCGATACAATGGTTTCAGGGTGATGCTTCCAAAACGTCGCGAGCCGCGGGGTCAACCACAGGGCGCTGACGGCCGTGCTGGCATGGACCACCACATCGGTCCGCTCGGCGCGAATGCGCAGCTGGCTGACAGAGTCAGAGATTCCCTCGAACCCGCGCTGCACCGCGATGAATAAATAAGCGCCACTCTCACTTAATTCGACACCGCGATGATGCCTTCGGAACAGTTGGCGCCCCAGATCCCGCTCCAGTCCCTTTATCTGATGCGACACGGCGGCGGGGGTCACATTCAGCTCTGCTGCAGCCAATTTGAAGCTCTGATGTCTCGCCGCCGACTCAAAACAGGCCAAAGACGTCATCGAGGGCATGTCGTAGGGGCGTTTTGCCATAGACCATCTGTTCCAAAATACGGGAATGTGCATGCCTGTCAGGGCCCTGACAAAGCTACAGATGAATTCAATTCACCTCAAGCTGAGAATTATTGGCGTTGTCTTGGAGACAGGATGTGAAAAACGGTCACTCCATAATACAGGTTTATCCGCACACAGGACCCCTCCCATGGACGGCTCTCTCAACATCACCGACCTGCTGGCCCGTCGCCGCTCCGGTTATTCGCTCGAACGCCCGTTTTACACCGCACCAGAGATTTTCGATCTGGACATGCAGAACATCTTTTACCGCGAGTGGCTGTTTGCCATCCCTGCGGCGCAGCTGACCAAAGGTGGCAGCTATGTGGTGCACACCGTCGGCGACTACAGCGTCATCATCATCCGCGGTCAGGACGGCGTGATCCGCGCTATGCACAACTCTTGCCGCCATCGCGGCTCTGTTCTGTGCAAGGTTGCCTCGGGCCACGTGCCCAAGTTGGTCTGCCCCTATCACCAGTGGACCTACGAGCTGGACGGCAAGCTGCTGTACGCCCGCGACATGGGCGCAGATTTCGACGCCAGTCAGCACGGGCTGAAGCCGGTGCACTGCCGCGAACTCTGCGGTCTGGTCTATATCTGTCTGGCAGACGAAGCGCCTGATTTCGATGAATTCGCTGCTGTTGCCCGCCCCTATCTGGAAGTGCACGACCTGACCGACGCCAAAGTCGCCCACGTGTCGAGCATCACTGAGAATGGCAACTGGAAACTGGTCTGGGAAAACAACCGCGAGTGCTATCACTGCAGCGGCAACCACCCTTCTCTGTGCCGGTCCTTCCCGCTAGATCCCGACGTCGCAGGCATCTTGCCCGACGGCAGCGTTCCCCCGCGTCTGCAAGCCCACTATGACCGTTGCGAGGCCGCAGGAGCGCCGTCGCAGTTCAAAATCTCGGACAATGGCCAGTATCGTCTGGCGCGCCAGCCCCTGCAAGAGGGCGCAGTCAGCTACACCATGGACACCAAACCCGCTGTGGCCAAAAATCTGGGCCGCGTCGCGCTGCAAGATGCGGGCACGCTGCTGAAGTTCCACTACCCCACAACGTGGAACCACTTCCTGCCGGATCACTCGATCACCTTCCGCGTGACGCCTGTCAGCCCCACGGAGACCCAAGTCACGACCACATGGCTGGTGCACAAAGATGCGGTCGAAGGTGTTGATTACGACCTGAAGCGTCTGACCGAGGTTTGGGAGCACACCAACGACGAAGACCGCGTTGTGGTTGAAAACAACCAAAAGGGCATCAACTCGCCCGTTTACCAACCCGGTCCCTACTCGCCGATCGAAGAGACAGGCGTGGCGCAGTTCGTCGATTGGTACGCCGAAACGCTGGAGCGTTCCCTGACCCCCACCCGACTGGCAGCGGAGTAATCTATGGCCCTTCCCGACAAACCGACATTCTGGACGGATAAAGAGCCCCTTGAGTGCGTCTCGGTCTTGGCCGAGACCCGCGATGTGGTCACGTTCTGCTTCCAAGCACCCTCGGGCGCGTTGTTCCGCTTTGATCCGGGCCAGTTCCTGACCTTGGAGCTGCCGGTACCGGGGGGGCCGCTCTATCGGACGTACACCATCTCGTCCTCGCCCTCGCGCCCCATGTCGATCACGGTCACGGTCAAAGCGCAGGACAACTCCATCGGCACCCGCTGGATGCTGGACAATCTGACCGTGGGCACACAGGTCAAAGCGACCGGCCCCGGCGGAACATTTACCAACGCGGGCAAGCCAGACGGCAAGCTGCTGTTCATCTCGGCGGGCACAGGCATCACTCCGATGATGTCAATGACCACCTATCTCTACGACTTGGGGCGCGACCCTGACATCGTCTTTGTGAACTGCGCGCGCCGCCCGTCGGACATCATCTTCCGCGAGCGGCTAGAGCATATGGCCAGCCGTGCCAACGGCATCGACCTGAAATGGGTTGTGTCCGGATCGGATCGCTATCGCCCTTGGACCGGCTACCAAGGCCGCTTCAACCAGCTGATGTTGGGTCTGATGGCCCCCGACTATCTGGAACGGGACGTGTATTGCTGTGGCCCCGAGGCCTTCATGACCTCTGTTCGCGAGGCATTGGCCGGTTTGGGCTTTGACATGTCGCGCTACTTCCAAGAGAGCTTCCATGCGCCTCTGCCCGAAGTCGAGGATGTCCCCGAGGACGCCGTCCCCGAAGAGGACGCGAAGTCCGAAATCGTCTTTGTCGGATCCGGCGAACGCGTCAAATGCCAAGAGACCGACACGGTTCTGGCCGTCGCCCGTCAGGCGGGGCACAACATTCCATCGGGCTGTAGCTTTGGCGTGTGTGGTACCTGCAAGACCAAGAAGGTCTCTGGCGATGTGCACATGGTCCACAACGGCGGCATCACCGAAGAGGATATCGCAGAGGGCTATATTCTGGCCTGCTGTTCGCATCCAATCGGAACGGTAGAGATCGAAGCCTGAGCTTCAACATCAGTCTGGATGATCTGAAGGGATTAGAGGGGGCGTTTGCCCCCTTTTGGCGTTTTTAATGGCGACGCTCACCGGAGTCCTTGCGCCAGAAGAAAGCTCGCGCTGCACGCTGAAAATCTGTGCGGCGCTGCATTTATTTTACCATTCGGTCAAAATAATATTTGACCGAATGGTAAAATTTCTCGTTGTATCGGGTCAAAAGACCGACAGACGAGGAAAGAATGACAACCAGCCCCAGAGAAAACGGGATTGTGGCCGGCCGGCTGCCAGACCCGGTGCTCCAGGAAAACTTCTGTGACTTGCACGCCCCGCTCGATGCGCACGAGGCCCATGTGGCGGCGGATCGCTGCTACTTCTGTCATGACGCACCATGCATGACCGCCTGCCCGACCAGCATCGATATTCCGCTGTTTATCCGGCAGATCGCGACGGGGACACCGGACGCCGCCGCAAAGACCATTTTCGAGCAGAATATCCTTGGCGGGATGTGCGCCCGTGTTTGCCCCACAGAAACCCTGTGCGAAGAGGCCTGCGTACGCGAAACAGCCGAGGGCCAGCCGGTCGAGATTGGCCGCTTGCAGCGCTACGCAACCGATACCGTGATGGCCAAGGGCGTCCATCCCTTTGACCGCGCGAAACCAACAGGCCGCACCGTTGCTGTTGTCGGAGCAGGACCCGCAGGCTTGGCCTGTGCGCACCGGCTCGCGATGCTGGGGCATCAGGTTGTGGTCTACGAGGCCCGCCCCAAGTCTGGCGGCCTGAATGAATACGGGATCGCCAGCTACAAATCCGTTGAAAACTTTGCGCAAAAGGAAGTCGACTGGCTGCTGCAGATTGGCGGGATCGAAATTCGTCATGAGGCAAAGCTGGGTCAGCACATTTCGCTGGAAGGCCTGCAAGAGGACTATGATGCGGTCTTTGTAGGGATGGGTCTGGGGGCGGTGAATGCCTTGGGACTGGACGACGCCAAAGTTGGCGTCGCGGATGCCGTGGATTTCATTGCCGAATTGCGCCAGTCCAGCGACCTAAGCACCATGCCCATAGGACGCCGCGTGGTCGTCATCGGCGGCGGCATGACTGCCGTGGATGCCGCCGTTCAAGCCAAGCTCTTGGGCGCCGAGGAGGTCACCATTGCCTATCGCCGCGGCAAAGAGGCTATGGCCGCTTCGGCGTTTGAACAGAAGCTCGCAACCAGCAAAGGCGTGCGTATTCTGTACAACGTCGCACCAGTCGGGGTGACTGGAAATGGCAGCCTGACCGGTGTCACGTTGGCCTACACAGAGAGTGTAGAGGGCAAGCTGGTGCTGACCGATGACACCTTTACCCTGCCCGCCGATCAGCTGTTCCGCGCGATAGGACAGACCCTGAGTGCTGCCCCCCGAGGTTTGGAGTTCGAGAAAGGCAAGATCAAGGTTGATGCGGCCGGACACACCTCGGCCCCCGGTGTGTGGGCAGGCGGAGACTGTGCAAGCGGCGGAGACGACCTGACCGTTACGGCCGTTGCCGAAGGGCGCGACGCCGCCATGAACATCCACACCGTTCTGATGGGAGGCAAATAATGGCCGATCTCACGACAAATTTCCTTGGCATTTCCTCACCCAATCCGTTCTGGCTGGCCTCTGCGCCGCCCACTGACAAAGAGTACAACGTCCGACGCGCCTTTGAGGCGGGCTGGGGCGGCGTGGTCTGGAAGACCCTCGGGATGGAAGGCCCGCCCGTAGTTAACGTAAACGGTCCCCGATATGGTTCGATCCATGGGGCCGATCGCCGACTGCTCGCCCTGAACAACTTGGAACTGATCACCGACCGACCGCTCGAGGTGAACCTCGAGGAAATGACCCGTGTGAAAAAGGACTACCCCGACCGTGCGCTCATTGCCTCTGTCATGGTGCCTTGCGAAGAGGCCGCGTGGAAAGAGATCCTGCCGCGCATAGCAGAGACCGGCTGTGACGGGTTCGAACTCAACTTTGGCTGCCCGCATGGGATGGCCGAGCGCGGGATGGGCTCTGCCGTCGGTCAGGTGCCTGAATACATCGAAATGGTCGCCCGGTGGTGCAAAGAGGCCACTGACCTGCCGGTGATCGTGAAGCTGACGCCGAACATCACCAATGTGCTCTACCCTGCCGAGGCAGCGAAACGCGGCGGCGCAGATGCGGTGTCCCTGATCAACACGATCAATTCAATCACCTCTGTCGACTTGGACAGCATGGCGCCAGAACCCACCATTGACGGCAAGGGCACCCATGGCGGCATGTGCGGCCCAGCGGTCAAACCGATTGCTCTGAACATGGTGGCAGAGATCGCGCGCAACCCAGAGACTCGCGGCCTTCCGATCAGTGGCATTGGCGGCGTGACCACGTGGCGCGACGCGGCCGAGTTCATGGTCTTGGGCGCTGGTAACGTACAGGTTTGTACGGCAGCGATGACCTATGGCTTCAAGGTCGTGCAGGAGATGATCAGCGGACTGTCCCAGTGGATGGACGAAAAAGGATATACCAGCACCTCGGACTTTATCGGGTCGGCAGTTCCGAACGTCACGGACTGGCAGTACCTGAACCTGAACCACGTCACTAAAGCGCGGATCAGCCAAGACGACTGCATCAAGTGTGGCCGCTGTTATGCCGCGTGCGAAGACACCAGCCACCAAGCCATCACCATGTCCGAGGACCGCGTGTTCGAGGTGCAAGACGACGAATGCGTGGCCTGCAATCTGTGCGTCAACGTTTGCCCCGTCGAAAACTGCATCACGATGGAGACTCTGCCCGCAGGCGCTGTAGATGAACGCACGGGCAAGATTGTGTCGGGCGACTACGCCAACTGGACGACGCACCCAAACAACCCATCGGCCACAGCGGCCGAGTGACCCTGCAGGGCAATTCAACGGGCCGGATACAGGTTTTTCATTTGCCTATTTTTTACGCAAACACCCGAGCCGTCCGGCCTACGCCCCACCCCTTCCGCGATGTTTTTGCGTAGGTTTTGCGAAAAGGTTTGACCAGATGGTCAAGACGCCATTCCACTAAGGGCAGACGCAGGGCGCCGGATTGGGCGCCCCTCCCGCCCCCACACGGGACTGCCGACAGAACGAAAAGGATACCACCGATGGTTGCCGCCGGAGAGAACCTGAAGATCAACAAAGAACGGCTGTGGGACAGCCTGATGGAGATGGCCAAAATCGGCCCCGGAATTGCGGGGGGCAACAACCGCCAGACCCTCACTGACGAGGATGCCGAGGGCCGCGCCCTGTTCCAGAAGTGGTGCGAGGCCGAGGGCATGACCATGGGCGTCGATACCATGGGCAACATGTTCATGACCCGCGAGGGCACCGATCCCGACGCTCTGCCTGTCTATATGGGCAGCCACTTGGATACCCAGCCCACGGGCGGGAAATATGATGGCGTTCTGGGGGTTTTGGGCGCGCTAGAGGCGGTCCGGACCATGAACGATCTGGACATCAAGACCAAGCACCCGATCGTCATCGCCAACTGGTCTAACGAAGAAGGCACACGCTTTGCCCCTGCTATGCTGGCGTCAGGCGTGTTCGCAGGTATTCACACGCAGGACTGGGCCTATGACCGTGTGGACGCCAAGGGCAAACGCTTTGGCGACGAGTTGGAGCGTATTGGCTGGAAGGGCGACGAGCCCGTTGGCGCCCGCAAAATGCACGCCATGCTGGAGCTGCATATCGAACAGGGCCCCATTCTGGAGGCCGAGGGCAAGGATATCGGCGTCGTCACCCACGGTCAGGGTCTGCGCTGGATCCAGTGCACCGTGACGGGCAAGGAAAGCCACACAGGCTCCACCCCCATGCCCATGCGCAAGAATGCAGGGCGCGGATTGGCGCGGATCACCGAACTGGTCCACGAGATCGCCATGAAGCACCAGCCCAACGCCGTCGGGGCGATTGGGCATATCGACGTTTACCCAAACTCGCGCAACATCATCCCGGGCAAGGTCGTGTTCACCGTCGATCTGCGGTCGCACCTGCCCGAGATTATCGAGACCATGCTCGCGGAATTCTACGAGAAGGCTCCGAAGCTTTGCGAAGAGATCGGCGTCAGCCTAGAGACCGAGGTGGTCGGTCAGTTTGACCCGCCCGCCTTTGACGAAGGGTTGGTCACGTCGATCCGTAACGCCGCAGAAACGCTGGGGTATTCCCACATGGACATCGTGTCCGGTGCGGGTCATGACGCCTGCTGGATCAACGATGTCGCCCCAACCGCGATGATCATGTGCCCCTGCGTGGACGGCCTGTCCCACAACGAGGCAGAGGAGATCAGCCCCGAATGGGCGGCCGCCGGAACCGATGTCCTGCTGCACGCCGCACTGGAAACTGCGCAAATCCAAGAGTGAGATACGCCAACTCGTACAGGAAATTCTGCAAGACCACACTGCAACATTGAGCGTTTTATGAGAGCCCCGAAGTCTTATCTCTGGTCAGGAAGCGCCGCGCATCAAACCCGCGCGGCGCACAGTGACCAGTTTTCGACCGAAAGGAGCGATCATGCCTCTTATCCGCTTTTATGTTCAGGAAGGCCGTACACCCGAAGCCACCCGCACCCTGCTGGATTCGGCACACGAGGTGGTGGCCGACGTCTTTGGTGTGCCCCGGCGCGACCGCTATCAGATCGTGACCGAGCACAAGCCCGGCCAGATGATCCTCGAGGACACGGGCCTTGGCTTCGAACGGGACCCGTCCGAGCAAATTCTGGTGCAGGTCTTCACCTCGCCCCGCGCGCAGGACGCCAAGCTGGCATTCTACGACAAACTTGCGGCGAAATTACAGGATGTCTGCGGGCTCGATCCGAAAAACCTTATGATCTCGATCTTCGAGAACACTCAGGCCGACTGGAGCTTTGGCTTTGGTCGCGCCCAATACGTTACCGGCGAATTGGGCTGACCTCTCTGCACTGGATGGGTGCGGACGGATCAGCCCGCGCCCAATCCAGAACAGGGAGATACCAATGACCACAGTCATCAAGGGCGGCACCGTTGTCACCGCCGATCTGACCTACAAGGCAGATGTGAAAATCGACAGGGGCAAGATCATCGAGATTGGCCCCGACCTGAGCGGGGACGAGGTTCTGGACGCAGCCGGCTGCTACGTCATGCCCGGCGGGATCGACCCCCACACCCATCTGGAAATGCCCTTCATGGGCACCTATTCGGCGGACGACTTCGCCAGCGGCACCCGCGCAGCATTGGCGGGCGGCACCACGATGGTTGTCGATTTCGCCCTGCCCTCTCCCGGCCAGAGCCTGCTGGATGCATTGCAAGTCTGGGACAATAAGTCGGCGCAGGCCTCTTGTGATTACAGCTACCACATGGCGATCACTTGGTGGAGCGAACAGGTCTTTGACGAAATGAAGGCCGTCACCGAAAAGGGCATCAACACCTTCAAGCACTTCCTCGCCTACAAAGGTGCGCTGATGGTCAACGATGACGAGCTTTACGCCAGCTTCAGCCGCTGCGCGGAGCTGGGGGCGACACCGCTCGTCCATGCGGAAAACGGCGATGTGGTTGCCGAGCTGACCGCCAAGCTGCTGGCCGAGGGCAACACAGGCCCCGAGGGACACGCCTATTCTCGTCCCACACAAGTCGAAGGCGAGGCCACCAATCGCGCCATTATGATCGCGGATATGGCGGGGGCACCGCTCTATGTGGTCCACACCTCTTGCGAAGAGGCCCACGAAGCCATTCGCCGCGCGAAGATGCAGGGCAAGCGCGTGTGGGGCGAACCGCTGATCCAGCATCTTGTTCTGGATGAAAGCGAGTACTTCAACGAAGACTGGGACCACGCCGCCCGCCGCGTGATGTCGCCGCCCTTCCGCAACAAGCAGCATCAGGACAGCCTTTGGGCCGGTTTGGCGTCGGGCACGTTGTCCTGTGTGGCAACCGACCACTGCGCCTTTACCACGGATCAGAAGCGCTACGGCGTGGGCGATTTCTCCAAGATCCCGAACGGCACAGGCGGGCTCGAAGACCGTCTGCCCGTGCTTTGGACGTATGGTGTGGATACCGGCCGCATCACGATGAACGAATTTGTGGCCGTCACCTCGACCAATATCGCGAAAATCCTGAATTGTTACCCAAAGAAGGGCGCTATTCTGGTGGGATCAGACGCAGATATCGTGGTCATGGACCCGTCGATGAAGAAATCCATCAGCGCGGACAAACAGGCTTCTGCCATTGATTACAACGTGTTCGAGGGCGTCGAGGTCTCGGCCCTGCCTCGTTACGTGCTGACCCGCGGCTATGTTGCTGTCGACAAGGGCGACTTGAAAGCGAAAGAAGGGCATGGTGAATTCGTTGCACGCGATCCAAATGCGACCGTCAACAAAGCCCTGTCCAAGTGGAAGGAACTGACCGCGCCCCGCCCCGTCGAGCGCAGCGGAATTCCGGCCACTGGCGTTTAAAGCCCGTTCGGGGCGGGCCCTGCGCCTGCCCCCAATAAAATTGCCAGCAAAGAAGACCTTATGAAAAAGCCAGTGATTGATGCGTCGGGGGTCGACCTGACCTTCCAGACCAAAGACGCACCCGTCCACGCCCTCAAAGACGTGAACCTGCAGATCGACAAAGGGGACTTCGTGTCCTTTATCGGCCCGTCAGGTTGCGGCAAGACCACTCTGCTGCGCTGTATCGCGGCTCTGGAGACCCCGACTGGCGGTTCACTGACCGTCAACGGGCTGTCCGCGGATGAGGCCCGCAAGGCGCGATCCTATGGCTATGTATTTCAGGCGGCAGGGCTTTATCCGTGGCGCACGATCGAGAAGAACATCAAGCTGCCCTTGGAAATCATGGGCTACCCCAAGGCCGAGATGAACGAACGGGTCAAACGTGTGCTCGATCTGGTGGACCTGTCCGGTTTTGGCAAGAAATTCCCGTGGCAACTGTCTGGGGGGATGCAGCAGCGCGCCTCGATCGCGCGGGCCTTGGCCTTTGACGCGGATATCCTGCTGATGGACGAACCCTTTGGCGCACTGGACGAAATCGTCCGCGACAAGCTGAACGAAGAACTCCTGAAGCTGTGGGGCCGCACCGGCAAAACCATCTGCTTCGTCACCCACTCGATCCCAGAGGCGGTCTATCTGTCGACCAAGATCGTCGTCATGTCCCCCCGCCCCGGCCGCATCACCGACGTGATCGAGAGCCCCTTGCCCCGCGAACGCCCTCTCGAAATCCGCGATACGCCCGAGTTCATCGAGATCGCCCACCGCGTCCGCGAAGGGCTGCGCGAGGGGCACAACGCATGAAGAATATCCTGCCCATCCTGACCGTGATCTTGGTCATCGTGGCAGTCTGGTACGCCGCGGCGATCAAGATGAACGCAGCGTGGACCTATGCCCAAGCGAACCGCGCAGGCACCGAGGTCACCTTCAGCGAAGTTGTCCGCGACACCCTGAACCAAGAGCGCCCCGTCCTGCCCGCGCCCCATCAGGTGGCCGCAGAACTCTGGGCCACCACTGTCGAGAAAAAGATCACATCAAAGCGCAGTCTGGTGTTCCACGGCTGGGTCACCCTGTCGGCGACGCTGCTGGGCTTCGCGATTGGCACCACGGCGGGCATTCTGCTGGCCATCGGCATCACCCATAACCGCGCGATGGAGCTGGGGGTGATGCCTTGGGCGATTGCCTCGCAAACCATCCCGATCCTCGCGATTGCGCCCATGATCATCGTGGTTCTGAACAGCATGGGTATCTCGGGGCTGATCCCGAAGTCCATCATCGCGGCCTACCTTAGCTTCTTTCCTGTCGCGGTCGGGATGGTCAAAGGCCTGCGCGCCCCTGACGCCATGCAACTGGACTTGATGCGGACCTATAGTGCGTCTGACAACCAGACCTTTTGGAAACTGCGCCTGCCCTCGTCGATGCCCTACCTGTTTGCCTCGCTCAAGGTTGGCGTGGCGGCGTCCTTGGTCGGGACAATCGTGGCCGAACTGCCCTCTGGCGCGACGCGCGGCCTCGGTGCGCGCCTCCTGAGCGGGTCTTACTACGGGCAAACCGTCCAAATCTGGTCGGCCCTGTTTGCGGCGGCCTTACTGGCGGCGTCCCTCGTTATCATCGTCGGCGTGATCGAGAAGATCACCCTGCGCAGAATGGGGATGGCCGCATGAAGATCGCAATCATCCTCTTGGTCTGGATCGGCCTGTGGTGGCTGAACACCCGCCTTGCCCGCAGCACCAAAACCGCGTGGTTCGTGCCGATCCTGTTCGGTATCACCCTGCTGCTGCTGTGGGAGCTGACCGTGCGCCTGTTCGGGGTCAGCCCCGTAATCCTGCCACCGCCCACGGACATCGCTCTGACCTTCGCCAGCGAAATCCCGACCCTGTGGGAGGATTTCGTTCAGACCATCATCAAGGGCGCGTTCAGTGGCTATATCATCGGCTGCGGCGCGGCGTTCATTACTGCAATCATCATCGACCGCTCGCCTTTCCTGCAGCGGGGCCTGCTGCCCATCGGGAACTTCGTCGCCGCCCTGCCCATCGTCGGGGTCGCGCCGATCCTTGTGATGTGGTTCGGCTTTGACTGGCAGTCCAAAGCCGCCGTTGTCGTGATCATGGTGTTCTTCCCCATGCTGGTGAACACCGTCGCGGGGCTGCAAGCCAGCGACCACATGCAGCGCGATCTAATGCGCACCTACAATGCGTCTTATGTCCAGACGCTGGCTAAGCTGCGCATCCCCACCGCCATGCCCTTTATCTTTAACGGCCTAAAAATCGCGACCACCCTCGCGCTGATCGGGGCCATTGTTGCCGAGTTTTTCGGCTCTCCGATCAAGGGCATGGGCTTTCGCATCTCGACCGAGGTCGGGCGCTTGAATCTGGACATGGTCTGGGCCGAAATCACAGTAGCTGCGATTGCAGGTTCCGCGCTCTATGGGCTTGTCTCCTACATCGAACAACGGGTGACTTTCTGGCATCCGTCCCAACGCGGGTAATCCCGTCACAAATAGCCGGAAATCCGGCACAACAACTCGGAGGTTGTTCACATGAAAACTCTACTGACCAGTGCTGTATCTCTGGCCGCAATGGCCACCGGCGCGTTTGCCGCCGATGATGTCACCCTGCAGCTGAAGTGGGTCACGCAGGCCCAGTTCGCAGGCTACTACGTTGCGCTCGAAAACGGCTACTACGAAGAGGCCGATCTGGACGTCGAAATCAAGGCAGGCGGTCCCGACATCGCCCCCGTTCAGGTGCTGCTGGGTGGCGGCGCGGACGTGATGGTCGACTGGATGCCCTCGGCTCTGGCGGCCCGCGAAAACGGCGCGCCCATTGTGAACATCGCGCAGCCCTTCAAATCTTCGGGCATGATGCTGACCTGTCTCAAAGAGAACGGCGTCGCCTCGCCCGAGGATTTCCCCGGCAAAACCCTTGGCGTCTGGTTCTTTGGCAACGAATACCCCTTCCTGTCGTGGATGTCGAAGCTGGAGATCCCCACCGATGGCGGCGAAGCGGGCGTCGAAGTGCTGAAGCAAGGCTTCAACGTCGATCCTCTGCTGCAGGGTCAGGCGGCTTGTATCTCGACCATGACCTATAACGAATATTGGCAGGTCATTGATGCGGGCATCTCCGAGGATGACCTGATCACCTTCAAGTACGAGGACGAAGGCGTCGCGACGCTGGAAGACGGCCTTTATGTGCTGGAAGAGAACCTTGCCGACCCCGCGTTCGAGGACAAAATGGTGCGCTTCGTCGCCGCCTCGATGAAGGGCTGGAAATGGGCCGAAGAGAACCCCGAAGCGGCCGCCGAAATCGTGCTGGAATACGATGAAACCGGCGCACAGACCCTGAACCATCAGGTCCGCATGATGGGCGAAGTCGCAAAGCTGACCGCAGGTTCGAACGGCGCTCTGGACGAGGCGGATTACACCCGCACCGTCGAGACTCTGATGGGCGGCGGTTCTGACCCCGTGATCACCAAAGAGCCCGAAGGCGCGTGGACCCACGCGATCACCGACAAAGCGCTGAACTAATCGACACAGCCGGCGCATTTTTGCGATGCGTCGGCTGGCTTCATCCTCTTGTCGAAAACTAAGGGCATGCGGAACCAGAGCGACCTGCTATAGGTTGAGCCGGATACACCTTCTCTCCCTGAGTTTTGACATGCAAATTTTCCACTGCCCCGCCTGCTCCCGCCGCGTCTATTTCGACAACCTCGCCTGCACCTGTGGGCAGACGCTCGTGTTTGATCCCGAAGCGCAGGTGATGACCACCAACGCGCCGGTCTGTGCAAACCGCGAACAGATCAACTGCAACTGGGCTGCGACTGATGGGAAATTCTGCCGGTCCTGCGCGATGACCGAAACAGTGCCGGACATCGAACTGCCGAAAAATGTCAGTCTGTGGGCCCAGACCGAGGCCGCCAAGCGCTGGATGCTGGCGAATTTGGGCCGCTGGGGTTGGTTCGATGCCTCCGACTCTGGCGCTCGGCCCGTCTTCCAATTGCTTGGCGAAAAGACGACAGAGGGCAAAGAAAACGTGATTATGGGCCACGCGGATGGCGAGATCACCATCAACGTCACCGAGGCCAGTCCTGTCATTCTGGCGCGCCGCCGCGCAGCCTTGGGCGAGCTGTACCGAACCATGGTCGGCCACATGCGCCACGAGATGGCGCATTTCCTGTTCCTGCGCCTGTCCGAAGATCAGCAGTTCCTGACCGAGTTCCGAGACCTGTTCGGTGACGAACGCGCCGACTACGGCGAAGCACTGAAAGTCCACTACGAGAACCCTGCCCCCGCAGGGCAAACCCATATCACCAGCTACGCGACCTCTCACCCGCATGAAGACTGGGCAGAAACCACGGCGCATCTCTTGCATCTGGTCGATCTGTTGGACAGCGCCCAAGCGGCGGGCATCTATGTCCAAGGCGGGCCTGACAGTGGGTTTGACGCCTATGCCTCTGGTGATACCGACACACTCATCCGCATGGCTGTAGACGCGACCCTCGCGATCAACCACGTGAACCGCGCGCTGGATCTGCCTGATCTCTATCCATTTATTCTAACCGATCAGGTCAAGACCAAGCTCGCTCTAGCCCACCGCTATCTGCGCCGGAACGCGCAAAGCATGACGCAGACAAATCTGGTGGCGTGACCGCTGCGGACGGCTCGGCTATACACCAGAGATAACGATTTAGGACTTCGAAGAACCTCATGAGCGGATTGATCGCCCTACTGGATGATGTGGCAGCTATTGCCAAAGTGGCCTCTGCCTCGGTGGATGATGTGGTGGGACAGGCTGTCAAAGCCTCGACCAAGACAGCAGGTGCGGTGATCGACGACGCCGCAGTGACCCCCAAATACGTGCACGGTTTCAAGCCAGAGCGCGAATTGCCCATCGTCTGGAAAATCACCAAGGGTTCGCTCTTTAACAAGCTGGTGCTTTTGCTGCCTGCGGCGCTTCTGCTGTCGATCTTTGCCCCGTGGCTCGTCTACCCCCTGCTGATGATTGGCGGCTGCTATCTGGCGTATGAGGGCACAGAGAAAGTCTGGCACGCCATCAGTCCCAAGCACCATGATCAAGCCGACGCGATCAAGGAAAAGGTCGCCGGCAAGACCATGGAAGACGACAAGGTCAAAGGCGCGATCCAGACGGATTTCATTCTATCGGCCGAGATCATGACCATCGTGCTGTCTGCGGTCCCAGCCGAGGAAAGTCTGATCATGAAGGCAGCCGTGCTGGCCGTCGCCGCGCTGCTGATCACGATCGTCGTCTACGGCGCCGTGGCTCTGATCGTCAAAGCGGACGATGTCGGTCTGTCGTTGGCAAAGAATGGTCGGCTTGGTGCAACGCGCGCTGTGGGCCGGTTCATCGTTCGCGCCATGCCCATCTTGATGGACGTTCTGATCGTTGTCGGCACTGCAGCGATGATCTGGGTGGGCGGTTCTATTCTGGTTCACAGTCTGCACGAGTTGGGCGTCCATGGCCCCTATGATTTCATCCACCACATTGCGGTCAGCCTCTCGCAGATGGTCGTGCAGTTCCAAGGTGCGTTGGAATGGTTCGTGACGGCTTTCCTTGACGGTTTGATCGGCTTGGCGGTCGGCGCGGTTTTGATCCCGCTGGTCGGCTTTGTCATGGGCCTACTCGGCAAGAAAGCCCACTGATCGTTTCCCGCTCGATGTCCTTGGTCGCTGAACAATGGCGACCAAGGCTTTCAGTCTAGAACGGTCCAACACGCGGCACCCGCGCTTTGGTGCGCCGCAAAGTATAGAGCCCCGAGGCGACAATGATGCCAGCGCCGATGATCGTGAACATATCCGGCAGGTTGCCAAAGATCAGGTAGCCATAGCCTGTCGTCCAAAAAATCATGGTGTACTGCAAGGGCGCCACAACCACCGCTTGGGAAATCTCGAGCGCCTTGATCACCAAAAGCTCGCCAAATCCGCTGCACGCCGCGTAGATGGCGAAAAGCAGGATGTCTTCTTGGGCGACAGGCTTCCACACAAAGGGCTGCACCACCGCCAAGAGGCACACGCTGGTAATCGCCGTAAAGGCAACCGTGGTCACAGTGGAGTCTACCCCAGCCAAAGAGCGCGACACCACCTGCCGCGTGGCAAACAGGAAGGCCGAGAATACGACGATGAGGTAGGCTGGATGAAAGCTGTCAAAGCCCGGCCGGATAATCACCAAAGTGCCGACAAATCCCATCGTGATCGCCACAATTCGGCGCACACCCACGTATTCCCCCAAAAAGACAGCCCCTAGGATCGTAACAAAGAACGGCGCGACAAAGGCGATCGAACTGGCGTCGGTCAAGGGGATGTAACGCAGACCAACGACGAACAACACGCCCGACACGGTCGCGCAAAGCCCGCGAAACACCTGCAGCTTTGGTTTCTTGGTGCGCAGCGGATTGGTACGCGTGAGCAGCACAAAAAGCAGGACACCGATCAGCAGGCCGGATTGCCGTATGCCTGCGATCTGCATGGGGTGGTATCCGCCAGTCATGAATTTGGCGATCGTATCAGCAGAGCCGAAGCTAAACATCCCGAGCGTCATAAGAGCGATCCCTTTGACATTCGAGCGCGCGGAAATCTGTGTCATAGAGACCTATGTAAAATAAGTTCAAACGCAGCCGGATGGCCACGCCCTGTATCTTTAGCGGCGTTTAGGTGGCAGCCGCTGGTGCTGTCTACCCCCGTCAGCGGCCATCCATTTGCGCGCTTCCGTCACTGGAACGATCCGAGCACGACGATAAGTTCTGTGCTCCAGCGCTTTGCCCCGAGCGGTTTAGCGAAATGGTTTCGATGCGCTCTTGGGACGCGACCGACAATGTGATTCGCATGCGCACCAGTCAGCGGCGTTGGCGCAATTGCCATATTCGCCAAGCTCTGCGGCCTGCTGTTTTATAAGCGGTATTACGGCAGCTTTGGATGTGGCACAGGCTGCGCGCAAGGTTGATGCGCGCAATCCCGATATTGACGCAATGTTGACAAGCTGCGCCATCCGGTTGGTGTCATTGATCCTCTCCTCCCGCAGTGCTTCGCCGGCGGGCTTGCACCTTGACTGCCGCACGGATGCAACAGTCGCGCATAGGATACGCCCGCGGGTCTTGGTCTGTAAATGGAAACCTACGCGCGGTGTCACTGGCGCGGGCGCGAGTGTAGCCCGTATTCACGCCAGAACACCGGAGTGAACAAGACCAGAACCGTCAGCATCTCCAGCCGTCCCAGATACATTCCGAACGCAAGAACAGTTTTCACCGCATCACTGAGCGCGGCGAAGTTTCCAGCCGGTCCGATGAGGGACCCAACCCCAGGTCCCACATTCGCCAAAGCGGTCAGGGCGCCGCTTGTTGCAGTCTCCAAATCCAGTCCCAACAACGCGAGTACGATGGTCAACAAAAGGAACGTCGCAAAATAGAACACCAAGAAGACAACAACGCCATTTAACACATCTTCTTCAAAGGCTTGCCCCTGAAACTTAATGCGTGTGACGCGGTGCTTGGCCTGTAGGTTCTTGACCTTGGCCAGCACGGCGCGCCAAGCCAGCAACCAGCGCATCGCTTTGCCCCCTCCGGCGGTCGATCCGGTACACCCACCGACTGCTGTCAGGAAGAAAAACGCCGTAACAAAGAGCGGCCCCCACCCGGTATAGTCCGCTGTTGCATAGCCTGTCGTTGTGACCACAGAAACGACGTTGAAGGCCACAAGCCGCAGCGCCTCGAGCGGGGCATGGTGGGTGATCGTGATCAACCGCGCCGTCAGGATCAGGATGACAATCCCCAAACACCAGAGCATTGCACTGACCTGATCGTTGCGGAACACGCGCCGGTTTACCACGCGGATATACCACGCAAAAGGCAACGCCCCGAGCAACATAAATCCGGTGCAGGTCCACTGCAGAAATGGGCTCTGGAAATGGCCAAAAGACGCGTCATAGCCAGAGTATCCCCCCGTCGACAGCGTGGTCATCGCATGGGTGATCGCATCGAACAGCGACATGCCCCCCGCCAGATATAGCACAGCGCAAAGCGTGATCAGCGCCAGATAAACCCGTAACGTGGCCGCCGCGAACATGGCCGCGTTTCGCATCTCCTTGTCACCTTTGTCAGAGCTTTCGGTGCGAAACAGCTGCATGCCACCAACCTTGAGCACCGGCATCACCGCAATCGCAGTTACGACAAAGCCGACGCCTCCGACCGCCTGAAGCAAAGCCCTCCAGAAGATAATCCCACGGGGTGTCTGGTCGAGCCCGCTCATCACGGTAGAGCCTGTGGTGGTGATCCCCGACATCGCCTCAAAGAATGCGTCCGCTGGTGTCATGCCCCACAAGAATAGGGGCACTCCGCCTGCGACAGCCGCTGTCATCCACACAGACGACGTCATGACAAAGGCATCCAGCCGCACCATCTGCATCTGCGATTGGCGCGCCGCGATGGTCAGCATGCTGCCCGCAAAGGCTGTCAGAAGGCCACCCAGCAAGAAGATCCGGTTTGTCGATTGAAAAAGGATCGCATCCAGCCCCATCGCCCCACCAAAGAAGATGAGCACGGCGCCATTGATGAATATGACAAAGTGCATCTGCGGCACCCCAACAGAGCAGACCAGACGGGGCCCACGCCCAAACGCTTACGCCTGCGGGCCGCGGGGTACGAGCCTGCGAGCATTGGGACACACGGATGTGATCAGCTTCGAACTTCGGGCAGTTTGCCCCGCGTCTGCGCAAATTCGCGGACAAGTGCGACGCGCCTCGGGCGGAAGCTTTCGGTGCCTGCCGCCAAATCTTGCATCTTGGGGACGTGAAACAGCCTAAAATCCATACGGGTCCGGCAATGCCCCAGTAGCATCAGATGGCCCTCGCCATAGGACAGCGCCAGCGGCCAGACTTCGCGATCGGTGCCGCGCCCCTTTAGGTCGGTGTAGTGAAAGGTGACGCTGTGCTCCTCCCAGATCGCCTCGCGCAGCAGGGTCATGTCGATGATCACGGGCGGGCGGTCATCAGGGCGGCGAAAGCTGCGCAAGGCGGTATTCATGGCCTGCCGCGCCTGACGGTCGGGCAGAGTGGCAATGATACGTGCCATCGCATCCTGCCCAGCCCGCGTCAGCGCCGGGTCGGCCAGTTGGTCCAACCCAGACAGCGCCAGCACCAGTGCCTCAATCTCGAGCCGGCTAAAGCTTTGGGGCGGCAGGGCGCTGTCTTCCGTCAGCGTGTAGCCCAAGCCCGCGGCGCCGTCGATCAGTGCGCCGCCCGCGCGCAGCGTGGCAATGTCGCGATAGAGCTGGCGGTTAGAAACACCCGTTTCCTGAGCCAATTGCTGTGCAGTGACAGGCCCGCGTGTGCGGCGCAGCGCATCCATCAAACGCATCAAACGAGCTGTACGGGCCATGGCATCCTCCTGACAGGAATTGTCAGCAGGGCCAGATTAGAACAGTCCTATAACAACCGAAAGGACACAATCCCATGACCACGCTCTACCACGCTCCGATGTCGCGCTCTTCGTCCATTCTGGCACTTGTACGCGAGTTGGACCCGACGATCGACGTGCAGACCGTCACCGTGCGGCGCCCCGATGGATCGGGGGGGCCCGACCCCAAGAACCCCCACCCCGAAGGCCGCGTGCCCTATCTGGTCGACGGCGCCGAACATTTGCGCGAACGTGGAGCCATCGTGCTGTATTTGACGGACAAATACCCCGACGCCGGACTGGCGCCGAAAGTAGGGGAACCAGGACGCGGAGCCTATCTCACGTGGTTGTCCTATTACCAAGGGGTGATGGAGCCGGTTTTCATCATGACCATGCTGGATCAGGCCACGCCTGAGTCGATCAGGGCCTATGGCAGTTTTGACGATGTCATCGCCAGCCTCGACCATGCGCTTCAGAAGGGACCGTATCTGCTTGGTACGCACTATTCTGCGGCGGATTTGCTATGCGCCAGCCCGTTCCAATGGATGCCGCATATGGTGCCCGATAATGCCCGCATTCGCGACTGGGTGGCGCGCTGCAGTGAACGCCCCTCGGTTGCGCAGGTCGTCGCAGAAGAGATGGCCCCAGCCTAGGGCCCCAGCACCTCGACAGATTGAATGGTGGGCAGGTGGCATGCTATCTCGTGCCAGCTGTCCCCTTCGTCAAAGCTGGCAAAGACCGATCCGCTGTTGGTGCCGAAATGTACCCCTGCCGGATTGGCAGGATCCACCGCCATGGCCTGCCGCAACACCGTAAAAAAACAGGCGGTCTGTGGGAGCCCTTGGCGCAGGGCGTGCCAGCTTTGCCCACCATCGCGCGTGCGCCACACAGCAGCGGCAGCCTCAGGCGGGAACCGACCCTGCGTGTCACCGTTCAAGGGGATCGTCCATGCCGTCTGCGGATCGCGGGGATGCGCCCCAATCGGAAAGCCAAAGGTCGAGGGCAAGCCATCGGTCACATCCTCCCAACTGCGGCCACCATCAACCGAGCGCCAGACACCGTGGTGGTTCTGTTGGTACAGCAGGTCCCCCTGCCCCGCACCATGAGCAATGTTGTGTACACAGTGGCCTGTTTCGCCATCCTTAGGGGCCGCGGGATGGTGGTGATGGGTGCAGGCCGCTGCGTTGGCTAACCGGTTGCGCCGCTCCCATTTCGCGCCGCCATCTACGGTGGCAAAGACCCCAGCGGCAGAGATGCCCACCCACATTTTCCGAGGGTCGTCTGGGCTTGGAACGATGCTGTGCAGAATGAGCCCCGCAGCCCCGCTATTCCAATCGGGACGTGATGGGTGATCGGTCAGCCCTGACACCTTCTGCCAAGTGATACCGCCATCATGGCTGGCCAACAGTCCCGCTGGCTTTGTCCCCGCATAGACAACGCCGTGCGCGACCGCCATGGACCAGACTTGCGAAAATTCCTCGCCAAAGGGCGTCGGCTCGGAAGTCCAGCCGATCATCTGCGCGAAATCAGGATCGTTCGCGGCCCAGTCATCCATCATGCCTTTGGTCAGCTTTGACAGCGTCCATGTCTCGCCCCCATTGGTTGAACGCCAGACACCAGTTCCGGACCAATCGCCGCCGCCACCGGCCCACAGATGCCCTGTTTCAGGATCGCCAATGACATGATGAATGGGCCACCCATCGCAATGTGGGCCCGAGACGGTCCATCCATCGCGGTCCACCGCCCCATGCAACAAGAAAGCCCCTTTGGTCGTGCCGATCAGTACCTGCGTCCCGCGCATCGCGCATCCCCTCTGGCAATGTACAACCCTAGGGTATCACAGGCTGGCGCATCCGCTCAGCGTCTTTTGCGTGCGACGTTGACGATCCTACGGATGCGCTGTTACCTCGGCCCCATGCGCGAAGCCGACCTGTATGAACCCGTCAAAACCTATCTCGAAGGCCAAGGCTACACCGTCAAAGCCGAGATAGGAGCCTGCGATGTCATGGCCGTGCGCGGCGAAGAGCCGCCTGTGATCGTGGAGCTGAAAACGACTTTTTCACTCGCGCTGATCTTTCAGGGGGTCGAGCGTCAAACTGTGAGCGACGCGGTGTATCTGGCAGTGCCTGTGTCCAGCGATCGCGGGTGGAAACTACGATACAAAGACATCACGCGTCTGTGCCGCCGTTTAGGGCTGGGGCTGCTGGCCGTGGACGTGAAGAAAGCCAGCGTCACCGCTCATTTGGACCCCGAAGATTATACGCCGCGCAAAAACACCAAGCGGCTTGGCCGTCTGCTGCGCGAATTCGAGCGCCGCGTGGGCGATCCGAACAAGGGCGGCACAACCGGCACCAAACGCATGACAGCGTATCGGCAAGATGCCTTGCGCTGTCTGGTCTACATGGCAGGCAAAGACCCTTGCCCACCCGCCGAGATCGCCCTCGCCACAGGGGTGACGACAGCGGGCAATATCCTGCGGGCCGATCACTATGGCTGGTTTGAGCGGCCCGAACGCGGGCGTTACATCGTCACGCCTAAGGGCCTCGAAGCCATCACGCTGCATGCAGACGACATCGCCGCGCTAAATGCGTAAGCGCTCCGCCTAGTCGGTCAGCAAATGCTCGTACCGCGCGTCGGTCAAAGTTTTGAGGAACGCAACAATCGCGTCGATCTCGCGATCCTTCAGAGCCGGTCCTTCGGTCAACTCCACCTCGGCCAAAGTTTCCGGCACGGGCGGCGGGCCAAAGGGCTGTCCGGTCTCTGGGTTAATCTGACGGGCCTCGGACACAGAGTTGTATTTATTGTAAAACAGAACGACCGTGCGCAGGTCCTCGAACACTCCGTTGTGCATGTAAGGCGCCGTCACAGCGACATTGCGCAGAGTGGGTACTTTGAACTTCCCGCGGTGGCCGTCTTCCTTCAGTTTGGGGTGCGCGCCCAAGCCCGCGTCCAAGACATCCATCCCGATCCCGTTCAGCGCCCGAAGGTCAGGATTCCGCGGCACGCCAATGTTAAAGAACTGGTAGTTGGTAAAGGTCTCGCCCTCTGCCCCAGGCCGTTCATTGAGCTGATGGCACATGTTGCAGTTGGTAAACTGCTGGGAAAAGAACAGCGTCTCGCCCAACAACTCTTCGGATGTAAGCTTTGCCTCGCCGCGCAGATAGCGGTCGTACTTGCTGTCAAACGTCTGAAACTGCCCCGTGCGTTCAAATGCGGCGAGTGCAGCGGTCATGGCTGCAAAGCCAGCGTCGGCATCATCCAGCGTCCCTTCGCCGTACAGCGATCCAAAGGCCGCAACATAGCTTTCGTTCTCTTTCAGGCGGTCCACCACAGACGCTTTGTCCGGCATGCCCATCTCGATCGGGTTCAGGGGCGGTCCGCCCGCCTGATCCTCAAGCCGCGCGGCGCGTCCCTCCCAGAATTGGCCGCCATGCCAGCGTCCATCCTTGTTGCGCCCGAACTCTGGCGTCAGGGCGGCGTAGGTCAGCGTGGGGGCGTTTCGGTCCCCGAATGACGCCCCATCATCCCCGATGGATGCCATTCCGCGCGGATCGGCGAACCCGCTCTCGGGATCGTGGCAGGTCGCGCAGGCCTGTGTCCGGTTCGCAGAGAGGTTGGTGTCAAAGAACAGAGCTTCTCCCAGCACCTCGACTGTATCCAAGGGCCCAGCCGCGCCGACGGGTAGCGCGGCCATCCCCGACAGAACGCAGGCCAGAAAACCGTTTCGAATTTGACCCATGGGTACGCTCCTGAACTGCGCCAGCTGAGTTGCCGAGTCTTTCAATAAGGTACAGTGCCCGAGGCATGCACCCCCATGCGACAAAACGCAAGAGGCCCCCGAAGGAGCCTCTTTTGGATTTCAGGATCGCGGCCCGATCAGAAGTCGAAGCTGTCCGCCGTCAGCAGAGTGGCGTCAACGTCGGTCAGCGTGATGCTGCCCCCCGAGTAGGTCACGAGCGCATCCGCACCGCTGTCTGTGATCGTGATATCCGCGAAAGTTTCCTCCAGTTCCGTATCGATCTTGATCAGGTCCACGCCGATCTCGAAGTCCGTAATGGTGTCAGCGCCATCGGCGTCTTTGAAGATAAAGCGATCTTCGCCCGCACCGCCAGTCAGAGTGTCATCACCCGCGTTCCCGAACAGACGGTCGTTATCCGCACCGCCATCCAAGACGTCATTGCCGGAGCCGCCCTTGAGGCGGTCTTTGCCATCGCCGCCGTCCAGCGTGTCATTTCCACCGTTGCCGAACAGGCGGTCATTGCCAGCCTCGCCCGCAAGGCTGTCATTGCCCGCGCCGCCTTTGATCATGTCACGGCCCTCTCCACCAGAGATCGTGTCGTCGCCCGAACCGCCAAAGAGACGGTCTTTGCCACGGCCACCGTCCATGTCATCGTTGCCGCCATTGCCGCGCATCCGGTCGTGGCCGCCGTTTCCGACGAAACGGTTGTCGTCCGAGTTGCCCTCAAAGTCGTCGCGGTCGTCCGACCCGTCATAGCTGTCGTCGTCGTGGTAGCGCGTGTAGGAACCAGGCACGTAGGCCGCGACAAGTGCGTCAATGTCGGTCAGGTCAGGTGTGCCCTCGCCTTCGGCAACCTCGGCGTAGTAGCCAGTGGTGGCATCCAACTGATAGACACTCCATTCGGTCCCATAGGAATAGGTCTCAACCTCGACCACGTAGTCGCCCGAGACGGTATAGGTTTCGTTCGCGTCGATGGTTTCCTGCTCAAGAGAGCCGTCGTCCTCGACCTCGTAAACTGCAGTCACAGAGGTGCCTGTTGCATCCAGCACAAAGCTGTACAAATCACCCGAAAGGCCACTGTGATCGTCGTCCGACCCGTCGTGGTCGTCGTCAGAACTGGAAGACGTCGTGCCGGCCGCCACGATCTGCGCCAATGTGGTGCTGTCGACGGTGCCGTAGCCTTCTGCGACCTCGCGCCAGTAGCCGGTAGTCGCGTCCTCTTCGTAGATCTCGTACTCGGTCTGGCCGTTTTCGGTTTCGGTCTTGACCACATAGCCATCCAGCAGGCTGTAGGTCTCGTCCCAATCGATCTCCTCGGCCTCAAGTGTGCCATTATGAGAGACTTCGAAAACGGCTGTGATGGCGCCAGTGTTGTCGAAGGTAAAGCTGTACAGGTCGTTCGAGGACATCGTCGTGCTCCGTTAGTGCGTTTGAGATTGACCCAAAGATGACCGAAAAAGAGGCAGGTTGATAATCGTCGGAATGTTAGATTTTACGTCAAAAACGGATATAGACTTGAAGTTTAGGGCCCGATTTCGTGGAATTTTCCTATATCATTCGGGGGATATCAGGCGTTTCGAGCCGCTTGAGAGCGGTGCGCCAAACGCGATCATTTTGAAAGAATAGGAAAACGATCCCCCGCGAGAATCAGATCACGAGGCCTTTGATTGGCGCAACCGCTGACGCCGAGGCAACCCAGACACCAAGGATGCCATGTCGCTCATGATCACCAAAGGCGAGACGTTTGGTGGCAGCGCGACATAGCGCGGGTGCCATTCGGGGTCGAACCCCTGCTTGAAAGTGCGCAACGCTTCGAAACTGTCGAACGCGCCGCCGTGACGATAGATCAAGCGGCCAAACTGGTTCCATGTCCGGCCCACAGTTTTGTCCGACAGACCTGCAAGCGGCGCGATGCCCAAACTGAAATACTGCGCCCCCGTCTCGGCTGCATAGGCCATAGAGTGTGACAGCAGGGTGCCGATGATCTCTGCCCCTTCTTCGGGGCGATATCGCAGCAAATCGACGCCTTGGGTCTGGCCGTTATTGGCCGGCAGCAGGTTGGCAAACGCCACGATCTGATCTGCGCGGCGCAGCACCGCAATCTCGAAATTCGACAGATACTCGGGTGCGAACAGCCCGACCGAGAATTTTTTGTCCTGCCCAGAGGCACCATGAAGCCACGCATCAGACACCTCTTTGAGCTCTGTGAAAACGTGGGTGTGCGGCGGATGTAGGACCTCGAAGGTCAGGTCAGTCGGGGGTGTTGTGCCGCGACCCTTCAGGTTCACGATGGCCTCGTCCCCGATCCGGTTCATACCAAAGCCCAGATCGGTCCAGATCGGCAAATGCGCCTGACTGACGCCATACAGCACAGGTCGGGCATTGGCCCGCGCCGCCTGATCAATGAACTGCGCCCCAAGGCTTGCAAACCGCTCTGGGTTGCCAATCGGATCACCAAAGGCCACCCAGCGCCCGCGATACACCGCATACATCAAAAAGGCATCGTTCTGCTCGGAAAAGAGCAGCTTTTTGTCTCCGGTCAGGGCGAGCCAACCTGCGGGGTCTTGGGTCTGCTGCAAGATGGCGGCCGCGCGCACCATCGGATCTGGTGCCGATCCGCTGCGCTGCTGTGTGGGGCGCAGAGCCAAGAACAAACAGAAGAAAAGCAGCATTGCCGACGCCGCCAGTCCAGATCGCAGCGCCCGAGGCGTGTCAGAATCCGGCGCAAATTCGACCCAGAGATCGGTGGTATAGGGCACCGTGCGGTTCACATAGTAGGCAAAAGCCGCCGTGGCACAGACCACCGCCGTCATCATCAGGAACCAACGCGGGCCAAAGACGCCTTGGGTCAGCGGGCCGTGGCGGTCAAAGGACTTGTGCAGGGGCAACAGCGCCAAGACGCCAAGCGAGAGGACGAGCGCACTTGGCCAGTTGCCGCCGTCCAGCAATGCCCCCGCAGCGCCGCCCAAGAGTGTCACAATCGCCAGCCAATAGGCCGAGGACACCCGCCGCGCGAGGCCGTGCGCGATGATCAGGAGCGTAACCCCTGCCACGGCAGAAGCGAGCGTGCCGCCCTCGCGGAGCAGTGTGGAGATCAGATCGCCTTCGGCCATTGCGTCGGTCCGCACGGACGGGATCATGGTAATCGCGAGCAGATAAATCCCGTATCCAAAGGCCACCAACCCCGTCAGCGACGGCACGAGCCCGTGCAGGGTCGACAGCGCAGGCTGCATCGGCGCAGGCAGGCGGGACAGCGAGCGGCCCACCCAGCCGCCAGCCACGCGCGCTTCGTTCAAGGCTACAATCAAAAAGCCAATTGCAAAGGGGACGAGATAGTAGATCAAGCGGAACAGCAGTAGCGCGGCGGCGGCATCCCCCACAGGAACGTCGGCGGGTAGCGTGCCGATCACAACCGTTTCGAACACCCCCACCCCGCCGGGCACGTGACTTAGGACGCCGACCATCATGGCCGTCGAATAGATCGCGACAAAAGTTGCGAAATCCGGCTTGCCCGCAGGCAGCAGGATCCACAAGGCAAACGAGGCGCTGGCAATATCGAGTAGCACTACGATCACCTGCCCGCCCAAGTCGCGCGGCGGCGGCATGCGCAGCTGATAGCCCATCACAGTCAATCGCCTGTCGGCAAAGGACATCCAGACAATCAACGCAACGGACACAGCAAAGAGACCGCCCGCGACGACACGCACAGTCATAGGACCATATGGCAGATAGCCAATCACTGCGTGGGGATGGACCGCCAGCGCCGCCAACCCGACCAGTGTGAGCCCCGTCCCAAGCGCAAGCCCGATATAGCCAGAGATAGCCGCGACCTCGAACGCATTCAAACCATAGGCGGAATAGATCCGGTAGCGGACTGCACCGCCCGACACGACACTGACACCAATCGTATTGCCAAAGGCGTATCCCAGAAAACCACCAAGGGCGACGATCCCGCCGGACAAGGATTTCCCGATATAACGCAGGGCGTAAACGTCATAAAAGGCCAGCGCGACATAGGCGACAAACGTGCCGCCAATGGCCCCCCAAAGCGCCGTCCAAGGGGTTGCTTTAATCTGTTGCAGGATTGCTCCGGAATCCACGGGACGCAGCAAATGGAGCAGCGCGTAAATGCCCATAGCAAACAGCACAGCCCCCAGCAGGATCGGAAATGCCCTGCGCAGAACCTGAAGAGTTTGACCCGACACGTGTGCTCCTGCCCTTTGGAATTGTGCTGCTATGGCACAGAACGGCTGCGGTATGGAATGACTTCTCATGATCAAACTGCGCGATCCGCGGGATTTGTAAAGTAGGACCAAACGCTTCCCTGCCGTCACGTGGCCCGTTTGTGCCGACCTTGGGGGCCAAAATGGGTCACCGACCCACTCCGTTTGATATCTTTCACAGTGGGGAGCGAGGCGTAAACTCTCGTCAGGATTGTTCAATAGGTCAGAGGACGCTGGGGATGACGACAACGCACTGGAACGGGCTGACCCTCAGCTATCTATCACAAGACGAATTTGATGCAGTGCTCGACGGGGTCCACCGGAATGCTCAACTTCTCCTGACGAATACCGCCTCCGGCACGACCCCGACTCTCTACTACCAAGTCGCCGTACAGGACGAAGAGGGCAACGGGTTAGAAGGCTGGCCCCTGCCTGTGGATTCGGGAGGCTTTGCTACCTTTCCCAACGGCGGATCAATCACGCTGGACGCGGGCGAGAGCCTGATTGTTCAGAACTGGCTCAGCGGCGTCTACGAGACACGGTTTGACAACACCCCACCAGAGGTCGGCGAGACCGCCACCTACAGCTTTACCTTTTACATCAGTACCGATCAGGACGCGTGGCGGGACTTATCTCTACTTCAGTCGGACGACACGACGATGTCGTTGACGGTCCCGATCACCTTTGTGAATTCTGACCCGAGCTCCCTGCCCTCTGGCGATCAGACACTGTCCGGAACCTTTACCCTGCCCGACGGGGTGTCGCAGGTGATGGTCGAGGTCGGCACAGAATATGGCCAGTGGTACAGCGTCGAGGCAACGATCACTGCGGGCGAACTGCAGTTCTCGGTAGATGTGCCAGAGCGGGACGACTGGTTCGTCCGTGTGTCCGGCCAAGGGATCGAAAGCGCGGTCTACACGGGCAGCGACCTAGCGGGCCATATCCAAGAAACGCTGACCGCCAGTGATGCCGAGGCTGACATCTTCACCGTGGCGACCACAGTTGAAACAGAAACGGGGTTCTGGCGCGGCGTTGCCTCCGAGATGGAAGGAACCTTTGTCGCCATTCCTGGACAAGAGAACTGGGCTGGCAGCTCGGACGCAGAGACTTCGGGCCACAAAGAGAACGGCACGCTGGTCAAGATGACCTATGACGGAGACGTTCTCTGGACCCATCAAACAGGATGGGAGGCATGGGGCGGCGCGATGTCTGAGGATGGTGGAAAGGTCGCCTATCTGACCACCCCGCACACGGGCCCCAGCGGCTACACCGCCGATCTGGTCGTGCTGGACGGGACCGACGGCACCGAGCTGTGGCGGTCAAGCTATGGGCAATCTGGCAACCGCGCGCTCGAAGGGCTCGAGATCGGCATGAACGACGCGGGGACCCGCGTTCTGTCAGGGGGAAGCTTTGGCAACCTGACGATGTTCAACGCGCGCACCGGCGATAGTCTCTGGGACAGTACGACGATCCAAGGTCAGGTTCGCAAAATCGTCTTCTGCGAGGATGACGCCTCTGTCCTCGTCGGGGCTGGGGACAACTACCTGTACAAGCTGGACAGCGCGACTGGCAGCGTGATCTGGCAGGCCGAGATTGGCGGATGGCCCTTTGTGAACGGGATCGATCTGTCGCCGGACGGGACCAAGATCGCCGTGGGCACCAAGTCCAAAGAAGTCTCTGTCATTGATTTGCACAACGGAGAAGTTCTGTGGCGAAAAGAGGCATGGATGGATGCGGTCTTCTCCCCTGATGGCGCCTATGTTGCAGATTTTTCCGGCGGAATTTATGACGCGGCGACCGGCGATCTGGTGGGAAATACTGGGCGCTACGGCACGGTTCAGTGGTCGGCGGACGGCATGTGGCTGTATCAGGCGGATCGCGGCAGCATCGTGGTCAGCGATCTGACGGGAGCGACCCAAGCGACTTACGAGGATGCCAGCGACACCACCCACGACGGCGGCGAACAAGCGCAGTGGTCCTTCTTAAGTAAAAATGACGGGTACTTCGTTGTTCTTGGGCGCGACATGTCCGATCTGCTGGAACGCGGGATCACAATCTGGGAAAACTCAGCCGCTTTGGGCAGTGACGGAGAGACCGTGCGCGGCACCCGTGACGCAGACGATCTGTCCGGCACTGCGGGCGGGGACAGGCTGATCGGGGCACTTAGGGGCGACACCCTGCTCGGGCTCGAAGGAGACGACACCCTGATCGGTGGCGGTGGCAAGGATGTCCTGGCTGGCGGGGTGGGCACGGACACCGCCCTCTTCAGAGGCGCCAGAGACGTGACCGTTGACCTGTCCCACACACAGTTCCAAAGCACGGGCTACGGGCGGGATCGCTTCGTCTCGATCGAAAATGTCGCCACAGGCAAAGGCGACGACAGCCTAACCGGATCAGACAGCAACAATGTCCTGAAGGGGGCGGCAGGTGCGGACACCATCACCGGCGGCGCGGGCCGGGACCTGCTCTATGCAGGGCGCGATGGGGCTGCGGACACCTTTGTCTTTACCTCGGTCACGGACAGCGGCACGCGCAAAAACCAGCGCGACAAGCTCTATCAGTTCGACAGGGGCGAGGACCTGATCGACCTGAGCGCAATAGATGCCAACGGGAACAAGAGCGGAAACCAGACCCTGAGCTGGTCAGACAGTGCCGCAACCCATTCGGTGTGGGCCGAGGACTCGGGCCGTCACATGCTGCTAAAGGCGGATGTGACTGGTGACGGGCAAGCCGATTTCTCGGTGCTCGTCACGCGGATCAATACATTGACCGAAGAGGACCTGTTGCTCTGAGCCGCGCTCAGGCAACAGCCATTTCATTGCGCAGCATCGCTGCATATTCACGGAACGTCAGCAGACGGCGCGTTTTCACGTCCCACAGATGACGGCGCGCGCAAGCAAAGCTTTCGCCGATGGTCAGCTGCTGCGCCTCTCCCAGAGCGGGAAAATCACGCAGAACTTCGGGCAAACGGTAGAACGGAATCCGGCTGTACAGGTGGTGCACATGGTGGATTCCGATATAGCCGACCATCCAAGCCATCCAGCCGGGCATGATGTAGTGCGAGCTGCCGTGCAGAGCCGCGTGATGCAGGTCCCAATCGGTCCCCTCATCCCAGCAGGTCTCTTCGAACTGGTGCTGGATGTAAAACAGCCAAACGCCAACCGTCGCGCCGACGACAACGGACGGCAACCAAACCAGCAAGATCGCGGCCCATCCGCCGATCAGCCAGAACACCGCAAGCAGACCAAGGATCGCGAGATTGGTGCCCATAGCGCTCTGCCAATAGCGGCGTTCGTTCATCAGACCCAGAGGGACGCGGTTCTGGAACAGGAACAGCAGCGCAGGAGCCATGCCGAACAGAAAGAGCGGGTGACGATAGGCGCGATAGCCCAGACGGCCCCAAAATCCGCGGGCGCGGTATTCTTCGGTGGTCAGGGTGGTGACATCGCCCATGCCGCGCTTGTCCAAATGACCGGCAGCCGAATGATGCACCGCGTGGGTCTGGCGCCAGACCGCGTAGGGCGTGACCGTCAGAACGCCCATCATCCGGCCCAACATGTCCTGAACCTTGCGATTGGGCAGCAACGCGCCATGACCGCAGTCGTGCTGCAGAATGAACGCACGGACCAAAAACAACCCTGCGACCGCCGCCACCGGCAGTGCTAGGATCGGCAAAACTGTCGACAGCCAGATCCCGATGCCCCACAGGGCAAACAAGGGCACCAGCGTGACCACGATTTCAGTAATGCTGCGCGCCAATACGGGATCCCGATACTTGGCAAGGACTCGCACCCATTCCCGCTCGGTGCGGATCGCGGCGTCGTTTTTTTCTGCGTTCATTGTCCGGCTCGTTCACGTTTTTTAATGGGCTATATTCGCAATTACGAACAAGCCGTGCGCCGATTTACACAAAACGCCCCCTGCGAGAAAGAAGAATTGCAGCCAATCCCGACGTTTGACAGTCGATCTATGCGAATGCGCTGGTCAAAATTCCCCTACGCAATAGGGCTCTGTCCAAGCGTGCGCGGCCATTTCTCGGTCAGCTACATCTATTCGGACAGTGGTTTCGGATGGGTTCTGGCATGCCGCACGCGCCAAGCGTTTGCACGCCAAGCTCATGAATTCATTACAGCACTCTGAGTGGCCGGACAAAGTTGACCTTGCGGCAGATATGCGCCGCACTCGAGCCTATTGTTCCATGATCAGGCAGGCTAAAATCGCGGGATCCGGCGATGATCCCGCTGGACAGCGCGATTTGCAAATTAATTCAGAGGGGCTGCGGCCAAAGCGCACGTGTAGGCTTTGCCTGCGCCCAACACTTGGGCGCGACCAGTTTCAGACGGCCTTTCCCCGAACTTTTTGCGGTAAGATACTGAAAATCGACCAAAACGGCTGAATGCATAGGTCGGTGCCGATCGGTAACGTTAAACCGCCCTAAACAGTCCAGTCGACAGGCATAGGGCCATCAATTCCTCGGTCACTCTTTGCAAACCTTATTTTTTCGGTTTAGCACTAAGGCAGCCGATCCGTCATACCTCAGAAGGCTCGAGGTGATCCGCTTCGCCTGTGACGCATACCCCGCCATACCAACCGGACCAAGCACAGATGCGCCCACGGGCTTGGCCTTGTCGGATGGCAAACCGCGTTTTGTCAGCGCCACGGCTTGCCCTTGGGGCATCTTGTTACGGTAGACGCCATAGCGGTGCCCCGCCCCCATCACAAAGCCGCTCGTGACCGTGCTCTCTGCCGCAGCCAGCTGCTGATCAATCCCTTGGTTCTTAGCCAGCAAGGCTCCAAGATAGGTGATCTGGAAATGCACAAGGGTGCCTGCGTCGTGGCTTAGAAACCGAAGTGCGTCAGCATCACCAATTCCCCTTGGCCCTAATGCTCCAAGCCCACTCAGGTGAACACCAACAGGGCCACACGATTGCTTGGGCGGCCCTTTCTCATAGGTCTACTATAGGCGCGGCTCAGATCCCGCCGAAGTGGAAAGCTTTGGTCTCGAGGTATTCCTCGATTCCTTCTTGCGCGCCCTCGCGGCCAAGACCCGAGGATTTCACGCCCCCGAACGGCGCCTCTGCATGGCTGACCGCGCCGGTGTTCAGGCCCACGAGCCCTGCCTGCAGCGCCTCGCCCACGCGGAAGGCACGCGCCATGTCCGTGGTGTAGAAATACGCAGCCAGGCCGAAAGGCGTGCCGTTGGCGATGGCCAGCGCCTCTTCTTCAGTCTCGAACTTGAAGATCGGCGCAACGGGGCCAAAGGTTTCTTCGGACGCCAAGCGCATGTCAGTGGTCGCGCCGATCAGCACCACGGGGTCCGCGAACCCCGCGGCCAGCTCGCGCTCGGCGGTGGCTTTGGTCGCGCCTTTGGACATGGCGTCGGCCACATGGGCGTTGATCTTGTCGATGGCGGCGGCGTTGATCATCGGGCCGATCATCGCGCCCTCTTCGGTGCCTGCGGCGACCTTCAAAGCGTCCACCTTGGCCGCCAAGGCCGCCACGAACGCGTCATGAATTCCCGACTGCACCAGAATGCGGTTGGCGCAAACGCAAGTCTGTCCGCCGTTGCGGAACTTGGAGGCCATCGCCCCTTCGACCGCCGCGTCCAAGTCAGCGTCGTCAAACACGATGAACGGCGCGTTGCCGCCCAATTCCAGCGACATCTTCTTGAGCGTCGGCGCACACTGTTCCGCCAGCAACGCCCCTACGCGGGTCGAGCCGGTGAAGGACAGTTTGCGTACCACGGGGCTGGCCGTCAGCGTGGCACCGATGACCTCGGGGCGGCCAGTCAGAATGTTCAGGACGCCTTTGGGGATGCCCGCCCGCTCCGCCAAGACACCCAAGGCCAAGGCCGAATACGGAGTGAAGTCCGACGGCTTGATAACCATGGTGCAGCCAGCGGCCAGACCCGGCGCGACCTTGCGGGTGATCATCGCGTTGGGGAAGTTCCAAGGGGTAATGATCGCGCAGACTCCCACGGGCTCTTTCATCGCGAAAATCTTCTTGCCCGAGACGGGCGACGGGATGATGTGCCCGTTGATGCGGCGGGCCTCTTCAGCGAACCAGCGGACAAAGGATGCACCGTACAGGATTTCCCCCTTGGCCTCGGCCAGCGGTTTGCCCTGCTCGCAAGTCAGGATCATCGCCAGATCGTCCGCGTGTTCCAGCATCAGATCGTACCACGCCATCAGGAGGTCGGCGCGCTCTAGATGGCTCTTGGCCTTCCACGCAATCATCGCCTCTTCGGCGGCGGCGATGGCGGCAGAGGTTTCCTCCGCCGTGCAGTCGGGCATGTGACCCATGGGCGCGGCGGTGGCGGGGTTGATCACCGCCATATCATCGCGAGCTATCCATTCGCCGTTGATCAACGCGGCCTGACGGAAAAGATCGGGATCGTTCAACTGCATGGCTCAGGCCTCCAAGGCGGACAGGATCGCCGCGGTGATTTCGGATGTGGAATTCAGGCCGGGACGGATGCCGATGCCCTGACCCGTGGCCGCCTCAATCGCTTTCAGAACAGCGGCAGCGGCTTCGGCCTGCCCCAGATGGTCCAGCATCATCGCCCCCGACCAGATCGCTGCGATGGGGTTCGCGATGTCCTGCCCCGCGATATCGGGGGCCGATCCGTGCACGGGTTCAAACATCGACGGCAGCGCGCGATCCGGGCTGATATTAGCTGAGGCCGCAAAGCCCAAGCCCCCCTGAATGGCCGCCCCCAGATCGGTCAGGATATCGCCAAAGAGGTTCGACGCGACGATCACGTCCAAGTCCTGCGGGGCCATCACCATCTTGGCCGCCATCGCGTCGATATGCATGTGGCTGACGGTGACTTCGGGGTAATCGGCGGCAACTTCGCGGGTCACCTCGTCCCAAAACACCATCGAGAATTTCTGCGCGTTGGATTTGGTGACCGATGTCAGATGCTTGCGGCGCATCATGGCCTGTTCAAAGCCAAAGCGGATGATCCGTTCCACCCCTTCGCGGGTGAAAATGGCGGTCTCGACGGCAACCTCGTTGCCTTGGCCCTGATGAACGCGGCCACCGGCGCCGGAGTACTCGCCTTCGGTGTTCTCACGGATGCAGAGGATGTCAAACCCTTCGGCCTTCAACGGGCCTTCGACACCGGCAAGCAGGCGATGGGGACGGATGTTGGCGTATTGTTTGAACGCCTTTCGGATCGGCAGCAGCAGCCCGTGCAAGGACACCGCATCAGGCACCGTCGCGGGCCATCCAACCGCCCCCAGATAGATCGCGTCAAAGCCCTTCAGGGTTTCGATCCCGTCGGCGGGCATCATCGCGCCGTGCTCCAGATAGTATTCGCAGGACCAAGGAAAGGTGGTCGGCTCCAGCGCGAAACCGAACTTGGCGGCGGCAGCGTCCAGCACCTGCATGGTGGCGTCAGTCACATCCACGCCGATGCCGTCACCGGGTATCAGGGCGATCTTGTAGGGGGTCATTCATAGTCTCCTTTGGCTGATCAGAGGTCGATCAGCACCGATTTCGTGCGGCGGTTCGCGTGATAGGCCTCGCGGCCCAAGTCCTTGCCGAGGCCAGAGGCTTTCCACCCGCCGGTGGGCAGAATGTGGTCGCGGCTGCGGCCATAGCGGTTGATCCAAACGGTCCCTGCCTCGAGTTTACGCGACAGGCGCAGGGCGCGGGACAGATCGCGGGTAAAGAGCCCCGCACAGAGGCCATAGGTCGGATGCTCGGCCAGTTGCATCGCCTCTTCATCGGTCTCGAAGGTCTGGAAAGTGGCGACGGGGCCAAAGATTTCCTCGGTCACGGCAGGGTTTGCGGCATCCACACCCGCGATCAGGGTCGGTTGATAGAAGCTGCCCGGATGGTCGAACTGGTCCCCACCACAGAGGATTTCGCTGCCCTGTTTCGCGCTCGCCTCCACGATGCTGTCGATCCGCTGTAGCTGGCGGTCCGAGATGATCGGGCAGAACCCCGGATCGGCGGCAAAGGTATCGGCAGGGCGATAGGCGCGGAACCGTTCGGCCAGCCGCGCGGCCAGTTCATCGGCAATCTCGCGGGCGACAATGATGCGCGATCCGGCCACGCAGAACTGGCCTGCATTGGGGGTAATCCCACGATCCAGACAGTCCACCGCTAGATCCAGATCGGCGTCGGCAAACACCACCATCGGGCTCTTGCCCCCCAGCTCCAAGGTCATGGGTTTGATGCCGGTGCGGGCGATATTCTCCATGATCGCGGCACCTGCGCGGGTCGATCCGGTAAAGGACACCTTATCGATGCCCCCGTGCCCTGTAATCGCGTTCCCCGTGATCGGGCCATCGCCAATCACCACGTTGATCAGCCCTGCCGGAATGCCCGCGCGTACGGCCAGTTCAGCCATGTAGATCGTGGAATAAGGCGTCATCTCGGAGGGTTTCAGCACCACAGCATTCCCTGCGGCCAAGGCTGGCCCCAGCTTCCACCCCGCCATCGAGATCGGGAAGTTCCAAGGCGTGATCGCCCCGATCACCCCATAGGGCGCATCGTCGATATAGCCAAAGCTGCTGTCATTTGTGGGGGCCAGCGAACCGCCCTCCTTGTCCGCGAATTCGGCGAAGAACCGGATTTGCTCGGCCGTCACGGTCACATCGCCGGTCAGCGCATGGGCATAGGGGCGCGACGAACAAATCGCCTCCAGCCCCGCCAGAGTGCTGGCCTCGGCCTCGATCAGATCGGCCCAGCGATGCAAGGCTTTCAGCCGGTCACGGGGCGTGCATCCGGCCCAGCCAGAGGACGCCAATGCATCCCGTGCCACCTGAACCGCCCGATCCACGGTGCCCGCGTCCGCCACCGGAACCGCCCCCACCGCCATTCCGGTCGAGGGCAAGCTCACCGCAATCCCCTCGGCGCCGGGCACATAGGCGCCCCCGATATAGTGGGCACAGGGCAAGGTCAGGGTCGCAGGATCAAAGGCCAGTGTCATCGCAAGTTCTTTCGCAAGGGGTCAGGTTGAAAATCCCGCGGTGGGCGCGGGCAATGCTGCCGAATGCTTGGGCAACGCGGCATAATCCACTGCGGCGCACGGGGCACTGCGCAGAAGATTGTGCCGTCAGTCAGAGCTGGCTTGGATCAGAGCGCTGAGGGGAACGGGCCGCACGGGTGCTTGAGACCGCAGTCGACCGACATCTTCGGTGCGCATGGCAGCCTGAGCCGCAATCACCTCAGCCCCGGCCAGTTGGCAGTAGCGCCCTTGGCACCGTCCCATTCCGACACGCCCCAGCGATTTGGCACGGTTCGCTTCGGGGCCGGACCAATCGGCGGTTTGACGCAGATCGCCCGCCGTGACGCCTTCGCATCGGCACAGAACCGTGTGATCTTCGGTCTGACGCACCATATTGGCGGGCCAAGGGAACGCGCGCTGCATGGCCCGCGCGAACCGCTCCATCCGATCAATCCGGCGCAAATCTGCAATCGGATCAGGGGCAGCGAGGTGCATATCACGCAAACACGCTGTGGCCGCTAAACGCCCCGCGATTTCAGCCGCATCGGCCCCAAGCAAACGGGCGCTGTCCCCTGCTAAATAGAGGTTTGCGCGCGCCCTGCCAAATCCGTCGATCTCTGGCAGCCACTGTACGAAATCTTCGTCCCAGTAAAATTGCGCGCCTGCCAGATCAGAAAGGTGCGTTTCGGCGCGCAGGTGCCAGCCCATCCCGACCGCATCGCAAGACGTCACGTGCTGGGTCCCCTTGGCATCGCGCCAGTGCACGGCGGTTGGGCCCTGCTCGTCCGTCTCGATCCGCAGCGGAGTGATCCCCGCGTGATAGCGGCGCCCCAATTGGCGGCGCAGTCCGAGCCCGCGCAAAGTGACCCAAGGCCGCACCGCAGCCATCGCCACGCCTCCGCGCACTTGCCCGCACATGTCAGAAGTATCGAGAACCGCGCGCACATCCGCCCCAGACTGCACCAACTGCACGGCCAGCAAAGTCAGCAAAGGCCCCGTTCCCAGCAGCACAATCTGCCGCCCCAGAGCGACGCCCTGCGCCTTGAGCGCGATCTGCATGGCCCCCAGCGTATAGACCCCGCCTGTTTGCCAGCCAGCAATGGGCACAACGCGGTCCATCGCGCCCGTTGCCAGAATGAGCCGCTCAAAACCAATCTGCTCGTACCCCGCAGGTCCTGACAGGTGCGCCGTCCCATCCCGCAGCCCCAAGACGGAAGTCTGCGCGCGATACTCTACCCTATTCTGCGTCACCAACGCGTCGAAGCACTGGTGCAGCGCGATGGCATTGGACGCTTCAGAGCCGTACAGCGCCTCGGGGCGTCTTGAGAATCCACGCGGCGGGCGGCGGTAAATCTGCCCGCCGGCCCGAGCGCCCTCGTCCACGACGACGGGGGTAATACCAGCCGTGGCCAGCGTCTCTGCCGCGCGCATTCCCGCAGGGCCCGCACCGACGATCAGCACCCGCGTCATGGCCTGTCCCACGGCCGCGGCGCTACGGTGCGTAGCCGCATCCCGCTGCGGATTTCGGTGAAACAGGCACGCAAACGGGGACCGCACTCCTGCCAGATCCAGCAGTCCTGACAGGCCCCCATCAGACAAAAGCCGGCACGCCCCTCGGGTCCGAATTCCGCCTGCCGCAGGATGGGACGCAGACTCAGGATCGCCGTTAGCACTGTATCACCGGACAACGCGCTGACAGGCGCACCGTCCAGATGAAAGGCGACAAGGGCGCGGTCCCTTTCTGCCAATCTGTGTACGCGGCCGCCGGTCATTCTGCGGCTCTTGCATGTGCATCGGGACGGGGAACTTCAGGGAACCGCACGCACACTTCTTCAAAGGCCGCAGCCACGCCCGCAGCGCCAGACCGCCCTTCCATGCGTTTGAAGACCTCTGTTTTCACAAAGAAGCGCCAGTGAATGGGCAGATCAGCCAGAATATCCGTCAGCAGATCATAGGCCTCATCGGTCCACTGCTGCTCGTACGTTGACCTCTCTGGACCGTAATGGAAATGCTCTGTGTGGCGGGGCATCGATGCCCGCAAAGCCTCTGTCGCCGTCACATCCACCGCGCCATCCACCAGCACGACGCCATACTCATCCCGCGCAGCCGCTTCGGAGACATAGCCCCCTGCCACATCACGCGCGACCCGTTCGGCCTGCCGATCCAAGGGGCACCCGCGCCCTGCTCCGCCCGCCGAGCGCACGGTCAGCACATCCCCCGGCTCCAGAGTGGCGGTGTCCACGGCGCCCAAACGGCGCTCGGCCTTGGTCCCTGCGTTCACGACCATGTCGGACAGGTCCGCCGCCTTGCCCCCATCACCCCCCAAGGGCGAAAGAATGACCGGTCGCGGTTCCGTGCCGTGATCCGCGTGTCTGGGGCAAAGACGCGAAAGGCCATCTCGGTCGCCAAACCGCCACGCCAATAGCCTGCCCCGCCGCTGTCCTGCGCCAGCCCGTAGCGGACGAATTCCACGGGAACTTCGGTCTCGGTGATCTCGATGGGCGTATTTTTCAGATAGGCCGCGTCGGCGCCCGAGCCGTTGGTGCCATCACGATGAGGCATGCCGCCTCCTCCGCCGACCACGGGGTTTACGGCGGCGATGACGGATTTTTGCGAGCGCTCGTCGCGGGTCATGACATTGACAATGCAGTTGTTGCCCGCAGGTGCGGCGGGCATCCGGTCGGGAATGGCCTGAGAGAACGCGCCAAAGATCACCGACCGCAACCGCGCACATGTCAGTGACCGCATTCCGACGGCCGCCGGGGCGACGGGGTTCAACACGGTCCCTTCGGGCGCGATGCAGGTGAAGGGGCGCGTGAGCCCAGTGTTCAGCAAAATCCGCGGGTTCAGGGAGTAGAGCACGTAATACACCCCGACCAGCAGCATGGTGTGGCGCGGATCGCCGCCACTTGGCACGTTCAAGGACGACGCCAGTTGTGGATCGGAACCGGTGAAATCCAGAACCGCGCTGTCCTCTCTGATTTTCAGGGTCAGTTTCAGGCGGCACGGGTTGGCTTGATCGCTGTCCTCATCGGCATAGTCCGCGAACACGTAGTCACCGTCTGGGATCTGGGCCAGCACGGCACGGGCCTGCGCCTCGGCCTGATCCATCAGGGCAGCCACGCCGTTCACGAACCCCGATTTGCCAAAGCGCTGGATCATCGCCTGCACCTTGCGCTCACCGGTGTTCAGGGCGCCGACGAGCGCCTTGATGTCCCCGATGTTCAGCGTGGGCTTGCGGACGTTCGTCTCCATAATCCGCAGGATTTGCTCGTCAAAGACGCCTTCGCGGACCAGCTTCATCGGAGGAAAGCGGATGCCCTCTTGGTGGATTTCGGTCAGCGAACGGGACAAGGACGCCGGCACCGCGCCACCCATGTCCGTGTTGTGGATATGCCCGCCGGTCCACGCGACGATCTCTCCGTCCGCAAAGACTGGTTTCCACAGGTGGGTGTCCGGCGCGTGGGTCGCGACGTGCCCCGAATAGGGATCGTTGGTAAACGCCACATCGCCGGGACGGTAATCCTCAACCATCTCGATTGCGCGGCCATAGGTCAGCCCCGGATACCACGTGGCCCCCAGCTCCATCGGCACGGCAAAGGTATCGCCCGCGCGGTCCATGAGCATGACGGTAAAGTCCTGGGTTTCTTTGACGAATGCGGAATGGGCGGTGCGGTGCAGGGTGTGGGCCATGTTCTCGGCCGCCGCGCGGGCATGGTTGGCCAGCACCGAAAGGGTCATTTTGTCGAACATCGGCTCACTCCGCATAGGTCAGGTGAATATTCAGGTGGGCGTCCACTTGGGCCGTGGTGCCGCTGGGGATGGCAAAGGTCGTGTCCTCTTGCGCCACAATGGCGGGGCCTGTGAACGTGCCCCCCGCGCCAAGGGTGGCGCGGTCGAACAAAGGCACCTCCTGCCAGCCATCTAGATAAACGGGGACAAGACGGGTGGGTTCGGCGGTCGCGCTATCAGCCGCTTGAACTGGGATTTCGGGCTTCGGCGCCGCGCCGATGGCCGAGAGGCGCAGGTTCACCACTTCGATCCGGCCTGCGGGGTCGTCAAAGTCGTAAATCCGGCGATGGGTTTCGTGGAACGCCTGCGCAATTTGCTGGGCATCGTTCAGCCAGCCCGTGTCGATGGCCACCTCGATCTCATAGCTTTGGCCCGCGTAACGCATATCCGCAGAGAGGCACAGGTCGCCCGCCCCTTCGTGCCCTTGGGCCAGAAGCCACGCCTGCCCTTCGCTGGCCAAATCGTCGTAGGCGTCAGTCAGAAGTGCGCCCGCCAGCGCCTCCAGATCGGCAAAGATCGTGCGGATGAAATCCCCGCGCAGGTCCGCCACAAGCCCGCCCAAAGCGGACACCACCCCCGGCCTGCGCGGCGCAATCACGCTGCGCATCCCCAGTTCCCGGGCCAGAAAGGCCCCCAGCATGGGTCCGCCCCCGCCAAATGGCATCAGAGCAAAGTCCCGCAGGTCCACCCCCGCGCGAGAGGACAGTTTCTCGACCTCGACGAACATTTCGGAAATTGCGATATCGAGGATGGCTTGGGCGGTTTCTTCCAGACCGCGGCCCAGTTGCGCGGCCAATGCTCCAACCACTTGGCGGGCCAAATCCAAGTCCATCTGAAGCTGTCCGTAGGCCATCTGGGAATGTCCCAGCCACCCACATACGGCCATCGCGTCGGTGACGGTGGCGCGGTCGCCACCTAGGCCATAGCACGCAGGACCGGGCAAAGACCCCGCCGATTCAGGACCCACACGTAGGACACCTTGGTCGTCCACCGATGCAATCGACCCGCCGCCAATTCCGATCGAACTGACCGAGACGGACGGAATGTGCAGCGGGAACTCTCCGATCAACTCGTCAGTGCCGAAACGGACCTCTCCATCGATGATCAGCGCGAAATCCGCCGAAGTGCCCCCAATATCCAGCGTCAGAACACGGTCCGCACCTGCTTGCCGGGCCAACCAAGACGCCCCGATCACCCCCGAAGCCGTGCCGGACAACAGCATCGACACGCAGTCACGGCGCCCCTCACCAGCGGTCATAAGGCCCCCGTTCGACTTGGTCAGCATGGGCCGCGCAGGCACGCCCTGTCCCGCCAGACGGTCTTGCAGCGCGGTCAGGTAGCCCGACACCCGCGGGTGCACATAGCCGTTCAGGATCGCGGTCGATGTGCGCTCGTATTCGCGGATCACGGGCCAGACCTCGGACGAGGTAAAGACGAAGAGATCGGGGGCCATTTCTTCGATCAACGCTTTGGCCTGCGCCTCTTGGGCGGGGTCGGACCAGCTGTGCAGGAAGGCGATGATGATCCCTTCAGCACCGGCTTTTTGGGCCGCCGCCACGGCATCCGTCAATGCCGCACGATCCAAGGGTACCGTCTCCTGACCGCCCGCCCGCATCCGCACAGGCACGCCAAAGATGCGTTCGCGGGGGATCAAGGGGTCGGGCCGGTGGCAAAACAGCGAATACATGTCGGGCATCCGCAGGCGGGCCAGTTCGATCACGTCCTCGAAGCCCGCGTTGGTGATTAGCGCCAGATCGGCCCCTTTGCGCTGGATGATCGTGTTGATCCCGACGGTCGTCCCGTGAACAAAGCGGGTGACGGTTTCGGGGGCCAGCCCCTCTCGTTCTGCAAGCAGCCGCAGGCCGGTCAGCAGTTCGGCACCCGGATCATCGGGCGTGGTTAGCACCTTGAGCGAGGCAATCCGCCCCGAGCGCGTTTCCAGCGCGCAGAAATCCATGAAAGTGCCGCCGATATCGACACCGATTTTCCAGTCCGCGTCGGCGGGGATCGGGGTGCTGCCGTCCATTTGATGTGCCTTTTGGTTGGGTCATTCCGTTGGCCTTGATGCCACCAGAAAGCGGCCCGCCCGTCCAAGACGCATGGCGCGGCAGCCCATAAGGCAGGCTTATGGAATGGCGGCGCGGATCTGGTCCGCCATAAGGGATTCGGCGCGGGACAAGGCTTTGCCCGCCAATGTCAGCAGGGCCAGCGGCATGTCGGGCGCCCCTGTCAGAGGCCGCGTGACCACCCCCGAAAACTGCCCCCACGGCAGCAGGTCATCAACCACGGCCACGCCCAATCCGGCCTGTACGAACCCCACGGCCGAGATGGACACGTCAATCTCCAGCTGAGGGGCGAAGCGCAGGCCCTGCGCTCTGGCGGCTTGGTCCAGTTCGTCATGGGGGCGGGTCGCGGCGCGGTAGGAGATGACGTGCTCGGCCTCCAGATCAGCGAAGGTCAGCGCGGGTTTGTCGGCCAAGGGATGCCCTTCGGGGAGCAGACAACAGAACCCCACCTGCCGCAGGATTTCGACGTCGATATCGGGGGCGAGCCGATCATCCAAAGCCAGCGCCAGCGCCGCATCCCCCGCCCGAAGCATCGAGATCAGGGTGGCAATAGGCGCCACATGAGAGCGCAGCAGGATATCGGGGTGACGCGCCCGAAACGCCGCCATCACCTGCGGCAGCAGGGACATCGCGGGGGGTGCCGACGAAGCAATTCGCACCAAACCCGCCCGCCCCAGCCGCAAATCCTGCGTCTTGCGGCGCAAACCTTCGAGGCTAGCGAACAGGCGCTCGGCCTCGGGGTATAGCTCCAGTGCTTCGGGGGTTGGGCGCAAACGCCCCTTTTCGCGGTCGAACAGGGGGAAGCCCAACTCATCCTCGCAATGCATCAGCACTTGGGACAGCGCGGGCTGAGAAATGTTTAAGAGCCGCGCCGCCCCCGTCACAGTGCCTGCCCGCATGACGGCAGTGAAAACCTCGAGCTGTCTGGCGCGCATCGCGGCCTCCTATAAGAGCGGCTTATGGCCGACCCTGTTTCCCGTCTTTGACCCCTGCCCTGTGGTCAGGCTGAGATGGGCGAAACGCAAAAGGGGGCCGGAATGGATGTGATCGTGATCGGGGGCGGGCTGATGGGCAGCGCGGCGGCGTTCTTTTTGACGCGGCGCGGGGCACGGGTGCGCCTGATCGAGAGCGGGTATATCGGCGCGGGGGCGACGGTGGCGTCGTTCGGCAACATTCGGCGGTCGGGGCGCTACTTGCCGCAACTGCCCCTGGCCCATCGGTCGCTGGCCTTGTGGCATCAAGCCGAAGCCCTGCTGGGGCGCGACGTCGAATTCCGCGCGACGGGCCATCTGCGCATGATCTTTGACGAGGCGAGTTTGGCCGACATGCGCCGGTTCACGCAGGATGCCGTGCCGTGGGGGCTGGCGTTGGAGGAGCTGTCCGCCACTGATCTGCACCGCCGCTATCCGATGCTGGGACCGACGGCGATCGGGGCGTCGTTTTCCCCGAATGACGGGTCCGCGAACCCTCGGCTGGCCGCACCAGCGTTCGCCAGTGCGGCGTCGCGGGATGGGGCCGAGATCATGGATCACACGACAATCACCAGCATTCAGAGGACCGAGGCTTGCTTCACGGTCGAGACCTCCAAAGGCACCTATCACGCGGAGGCCGTCCTGAACTGCGCGGGCGCTTGGGGTCGCCAGATCGCCGCGGATTTCAGGGAAACCGTTCCCCTGACCATGCACGGCCCCCAGATGGGCGTGACCGAGCCCCTGCCCCACCGCATCCTGCCCGTGATCGGCGTATGGGCGCAGCATCACGGAGCCTATTTCCGGCAGGTCCAGCGGGGGAATATCGTGTTCGGTGGCGGGGTTCCCCGATCCGATGTGGGGCCGGATGGCTATGCCAAGGCCCATTTCGATGTCCTGCCAGAGCAGCTGCGGCAGTTGGTGCAGATGTGCCCCACCCTGCGCGATGTGGCTGTGATCCGCCAGTGGTCGGGCTGCGAAGGGTACGTGGCCGATGGGCTGCCCGTGGTGGGCGCTTCGGGCACCACTCAGGGGCTGTTCCATGCGTTTGGCTTTTGCGGGCACGGGTTCCAGCTGGGGCCCGGCGTGGGCGATGCGATGGCCGAACTGATCACCACCGGCGCGTGTGAAACGCCGCTGGAGCCGTTCAGCATATCGCGGTTCGCGTGATGGCATCAGAACTCGGCCACCTTGCCCCATTGGGTGCCTTGGAAGCGGGACAGTTTGTACTGCGCGGTCTCGGTGATCGGGGTGCGGTCCAGCAGCATGTCGGCCACCAGATGCCCCACGCCTGGTCCGATACCGAACCCATGCCCCGACAACCCCGCCGCCAAGGTCAGCCCGCCGATCCCGATATCGCTGTCGATCACCGGCACGCCATCGGGCGTGCTGTCGATGTAACCGGCCCAAGTGGCCTGCACGGCGACTTTCTTCAGTTCGGGCAGCAGATCGCGGGCGCGGGTCAGGGTCAGGTTGACCAAAGACGCGGAAGGCGTCGGGTCCAAGATGCGCATCCGCTCCATCGGGGTTTCACGGTCCAGCGCCCATCTCTGACGAGTCTCATGCCCCGCTTGCCAAGCCTGCACCCCGCCCGGCCGCAGCGCGCGCCAGCGTTTCGCGAACATCGGCAAGAAGTGTTTGGCCCCCAACAAGGCCCCCGGCGTCGGGTCCAGATTGGCGCGGCCCGAGATGGCCAGCGTATGGCCCCCATCCCCGCGGCGGGTCACCGAAACCTCGTTCGTGTGCAGCGCATCGGGCAACCCTTCGGCCCCTGGCTGGACAGACAAGATCGAGCTGCGCACCGCCGCCTGAGGGAGGAACAGCCCCGACTGGTGCAGGAAACTGGCCGCCCAAGCGCCGCCTGCCATAACCACCTGCCGCGTCTTGATCACCCCGCGCTCGGTGATGACAGCGCAAACGTTTCCATTCTGCACATCAATCCCGCGAGCCGCACAATTTTGCAGCACAACGCCCTGATGCTGCATCACGCCCTTGGCAATGATCGGGGCCGCGCGGGACGGGTCCGCGATGCCATCGGTGGGCGACCAGACACCCCCGAGCCAGCGCTTCCCCGTGGCTGCGCCGCGCTCCGATGCCTGATCCGCGGTCAACATTCGGGTGTCCACACCCTGCCCCCGCGCGAACTGGCCCCAGCGGTCCCAGCCGTCAATCTCGGCCTGATTGTTCGACAGATAGAGCAGCCCGCAGCGGCGAAAGCCCATGTCCTGACCAATGTCGGCGGTCATATCCTCCCACAAGGCCAAGCTGCGGGTGGACAGGGGCAATTCGCGGGCGTCCCTGTTTTGTTGGCGGCACCAGCCCCAGTTGCGGCTGGATTGCTCGGCCCCGATGCGGCCCTTTTCCAACAGCACGACCTTCATTCCCCCGCGCGCCAACCAGTAGGCCGCGCTGACGCCAACAATGCCCGCGCCGATCACGACGACGTCGGCGCTGTCAGGCAAGGTGTCGGGGGTGTCGATCTGCATCAAGGGGGCGGGCATGGGTCGTCTCTCCGGTCTGTTGCCTGACCCTAGCCCGCACCGTGCAGCCGGATGTGCCGGATTGCACAGGTCCAGCGGCATTTACTGTCGAATGTCAAACCCTTGCCCCTGCCCGCGGACTCGCCCAATAGTGACCCATAGTAAAGACCCCGAAGGACCCTGTTATGAGTAGCCAGCTGAAGCTCGATCGGATCGACGTAAAGATTCTCGCCGAGTTGCAGCGCAACGGGCGCATTACGAATGTCGAGCTGGCGGAACTGGTGGCGCTGTCGCCCTCGCCCTGCCTGATGCGGGTGAAAAAGCTGCAACAAGCGGGATATATCACCGGTTACACCGCGCAGATCGACGTGGCCAAGCTGGGGGATACGCTGACGGTGTTCACCGAGTTTACCCTGAAAAACCACCGCCAAATCGACTTTGCCCGCTTTCAGGAAGCGCTGGAAAAGGTCGATAGCTGCGTGGAATGCCATCTGGTGTCCGGCGGTTACGACTATCTGGCGAAATTTGTCTGCGCGTCGATCACCGACTATCAGAACATCATCGAAGCACTGATCGACCGCGGTGTCGGGATCGACAAATACTTCAGCTTTGTCGTGATGAAGACGCCGTTTGTGAAAAACCAGATCCCCCTGACGCGTCTGTTCGGAGATCGGGTGGGATAACGCCCCTACCTGCGGGGCGTCACGTTTAGCGGTTGGCGAATTGGGCAACCAGATTGGGGTCTTGCTCCAGCCCTGCCAGCCAACCGGTGTCCAGCTGCGGGATCGAGGAAATGAGCAGCCGCGAATACGGGTGCTGCGCCTCGGCGGACATGCGGGTGGCGGGCAAGGCCTCGACCACTTCACCTTTTAGCATCACCAGCACGTCGTCACAGATCGCCTCAACGGTGGACAGATCGTGGCTGATGAACATGTAGCTGAGACTGAGTTCGCGCTGGAGTTCCTTGAGCAGGTCCAGAATGGCCGCCGCGACCACGGTGTCGAGAGCCGAGGTAATCTCGTCGCACAGGATCAATTCAGGCTCTGCCGCCAGTGCGCGGGCAAGGTTGATGCGCTGTTTTTGACCACCCGACAGTTCCCCGGGCAAGCGGTGCCGCAGGTTCGCGGGCAAGCGCACCATGTCGAGCAGTTCTTTGACCCGCGCCTCACGGGCGGCGCCTTTGAGACCGTGGTAGAAGGCCAGCGGTCGACCAAGGATCTGCTCAACAGAATGGGCGGGATTCAGGGCCGTATCGGCCAACTGGAACACGATTTGGGCCTTGCGCAACTGCTCTTTGCTACGGCGTTTCAGGTCGCCGCGCAGCTCTTGGCCGTCCAGTAGGATGCCGCCTTGGTAAGGCGGCAGGATACCGGCGATTGCGCGGGCGAGCGTGGATTTGCCGCTGCCGGACTCCCCGATGACGCCCAAGTTGCGGCCCCGTTCCAGAGTGAAATTCACGTCCTTGAGGATTTTGATTTCCGGCTCGCCCTTGCGGAGCGCGCCATAGCCTGCGTGCAGGTGGATGACCTCTAGGATCGGTTTGGGGACCGCCTTGGCTTCTGGTTCGAAGGGCTCGTGGGGCACGGGTTCAAACGCAGCCAGAAGCTGGCGTGTGTAGGGATGCGCGGGGTGGGTCAGGATTTGCTCGGTGGAGCCGGTTTCCTGAATTTCCCCGCCCTTCAGCACGATGATCCGGTCGGCAATCTGGGCCACGACGGCCAGATCGTGGCTAACATAGACACCGGCCATTCCGCCCTGCTGCATCACGGATTTAAAGGCCCGCAACACCTCGATCTGGGTGGTGACGTCCAGCGCGGTTGTAGGCTCGTCAAAGATCACGAGCTTCGGCCCGCCAATCAACGCCATCGCAGCCGACAAGCGCTGCAACTGGCCGCCAGAGACTTGGTGCGGATAGCGGTGTCCGATGTTTTCGGGGTCCGGCAAGGCCAAAGCGCGGAAGAGTTCGACCGCTTTGGCCTCGGCCTCGGCTTTGGGCATCAGTTCATGGATGGCGGTGATTTCGATCACCTGATCCATGATCCGCTTGGACGGGTTAAACGCAGCCGCTGCCGACTGCGGCACATAGCTGACTTCGGTCCCGCGCAGGGCCGCGCGTTTGCGCTCGGGCAGCGCGGTGACGTCCGTGCCGTCCAAGGTGATCTGCCCGCCGGTGATCGAGCAGCCCGAGCGGGTGTAGCCCATCAGGGACAGCGCAATGGTGGTTTTCCCGCTGCCGGACTCCCCGATCAGGGCGACGATTTCGCCGGGGGCGATGTCAAAGGACACGCCGCGGATGATCTCGACCTTGCGGCCTGCGTCAGTGACCGCGCCGATGCGCAGGTCGTTAACGGTGACAAGAGGCTGGGTCATCATTCGCTCCGATCCCGAATTTTGGTGGGCAAGTTGTCGATGAACATGTTCACCGAAATGGTCAGGGTCGCGATGGCGATCGACGGAAAGATCACCGCTGGCGCACCAAGAGACAGGCCTTCGATGTTTTCACGGACCAAGGCACCCCAGTCCGCATTCGGCGGCTGCACCCCGAGACCGAGGAAGGACAGACCAGACAGAACCAGCACGATGAACACAAACCGCAGGCCAAGGTCGGCGAGCACGGGGCCAAGGATATTCGGAAAGATTTCGCGGGTGATCAGGTAGGGCGTGCTCTCGCCCCGTGCGCGGGCGACGGTGACGTAGTCGGTGGCGTTCACGTTCACGGCCAAAGCGCGGGCAAAGCGGTAAGAGCCGGGCAGATAGATCGCCGCCAAAGTCATGATCAGAACGGGGATTGAGGAGCCGACCGCCGCCACGACCACCAGACCGAATAGCAAAGACGGGATGCCGTTGAACGCGTCCAAGAGGCGCGACAGGATCATATCGAACCAACCGCCGATCACAGCCGCCACCATGCCAAGGATCACGCCACCCGCGCAGGCGAGCACGACCGAGGCCAGCGCAATACCAACTGTGTAACGTGCGCCCATCAGGATACGGCTAAAAATGTCGCGGCCCAGATAGTCGGTGCCCATCCAGAAATCTGCGGTGACGGGGCCGAAATAGTCCCAATCCACGATCTCTCCGGGGGGGTGCGGGGCAATCCACGGACCGACAATCGCGACGACGGCCCAGAACAGGATCACAGCCAGACCAACGCGGCCCACCCAGTTAAAGGAGTAGCCCAGACGCTTCGGGGTCGGGATCACGAATGCATTGGATCGTTCAATCATCATCGACGAAGCCTCGGGTTGGACAGGATGGCAATCAGGTCTGCCAGCGTGATCAGCGACAGGTAGCTGACGCAAAAGATCATGGCGCAGGACTGGATCAGGGGCAGATCGCGTGTGGCGACCGCATCGACCATCAGCTTGGCGACGCCGGGGTAGTTGAAGATCGTCTCGACGATGATCACACCGCCAACCAGATAGCTGAGCGACAGGGCGACTGCGTTGGCGATCGGACCCAAAGCGTTGGGCAGCGCGTGACCCAGAACCATGCGGCGGCGCGAGGCGCCCTTTAGCAGGGCCATCTCGACATAGGGGGTGTTGATCGTCTCGATCACCGCGGCGCGGGTCATGCGGATCATCTGCGCGGACACCACAAAGGACAGGGTGATCACCGGCATCGCATAGGCCCGCAGCATCGCACCCCAACTGTCGACATTCGCGCCATAGGCCAGCGCGGGCAGCCAGCCAAGCCAGACGGCGAAGATCAGCACGGCCAGCGTCGCAACCATGAATTCAGGCACCGAAATGACCGAGATCGTCGCGACAGACACCACGCGATCGAACATCGAACCCTTCCACATGGCAGCGCCGATCCCGAGGGCCAGCGCAATCGGCACGGACACCAAGGTCGTCACAGCCGCCAGACGCAGGGAATTGACCAAACGTCCGCCCATCAGATCGCTGACTGCCATCTTGTTCACGTAGGATGTGCCCATGTCGCCCCCCGCCAGACCGACCAGCCAGCCGGCAAAGCGGTGCATGGCGGGCTCGTCCAGTCCCATCGCGGTGCGCAAACCGGCCACCGCTTCGGGGGTGGCGGCCTGCCCCAGCAGGATTTCGGCGACGTCACCGGGCAGCAACTCGGTGGCGAAAAAGACGGCAAAGGACACAATGACCAGCGTCAGCAAGGCAATGCCAAGCCGCTGGGAAACAAGGATCCATGGCAAGAGCGATTTGGGCAAACGGACACCTCAGCCAATTGGGAATTCAGGGAAAGGCCCGCGCCGGATGGCACGGGCCGAAGGTTGGCCTTAGGCGGCACCGTCGAGCCAGACGTACTCGGCAAAGGCATAGCCCATCTGGCCGCCCAGGGGGTTCGGAGCCAGACCCTTGAGGTTCGAAGAGATCGCATCGACGTTCGAAATGTAGGCGGGAATGATGGTGCCTGCCTCGTTTGCGACCATCTCCTGCATGTCCCAGTAGATCGAGGTCCGCTTGTCTTCGTCCAGTGCGCCGCGCGCTTCGACCAGCATGGAGTCGAACTTGTCCGACTTGTACTGGCTCTCGTTCCAAGGGGCGTCCGAGGTGTAGAGCAGCGAGAACAGGATGTCCGGTGTGGGGCGCGGGTTGATGTTGCCGAAGTGCACGGGCGCCTTCAGCCAGTAGTTCGACCAGTAGCCATCAGAGGGCACGCGATCGACCTTGAGGTTCATACCGATCTCGGCGCCTGCCTGCTGGACGATCATCGCCATATCCACCGAAGAGGTCGCCGCATCGGACGCCACGATCGGAACCTCGGTGCCCATCAGGCCGGCCTTTTCAAAGTAGAACTTTGCCTGCTCGGGGTCATAGGCTTTGGGCGCGATGTTGGGGTTGTGGTACTTGTTCGCGGCCGACACGGGCTGGTCGTTGCCGATTTCGGCCAGACCGCGGAACACCGATTTCTGGATGGCTTCGCGGTTGATCAGGTACTTCATGCCTTCGATGAAGCCCTCTTTCATGCCGGGGTCCAGATCCTTGCGGATGTTCAGGTTGGTGTAGTTGCCCGAGGTGGTGATCGAGGTCGCAACCGAAGGCTGACCTTCGAGCATCCGCAGCGAACGTGCGTTCACGGCAGCCGCCACCTGAATATCACCGGACAAGAGCGCGTTCACGCGAGCGTTGTTGTCGGGGATCGCAAAGTATTCGTAGCTGTCCAGATAGACCGTGTTGCCCTTGAAGTAATTGGGGTTTTTCACCGCAACCGAGCGTACGCCGGGTTCGAACACCTCGCAGATGAAGGGACCGGTGCCGTTGGCGGTGGTGAAATCGGTGGTGCCGTCCTTAATGATCATGAAGTGGTGCAGCGCCAGAATGGTGGGCAGGTCGGCGTTGGGCGCGGCCAGCACGACCTTGACAGTGGTGTCGTCCAGCTTGGTGATCTCGGTCATCTGCTTGGCGATCGAGTTCACTTTGGACCCAACCGCTTCGTCCAAATGGCGTTTCAAAGAGAACACAACGTCATCGGCGGTCAGGGTCGAGCCATCGTGGAATTCAACTCCGGACTTCAACTTGATTTCCCAAGTCTGCGCGTCGTCGGTCGAGAGGCTCTCGGCCAGTTCCATCTCGGTCACGCCGCCTTCGGCAAGGAAGGTCAGGCGGTTGTAGAAGGAACAGCAGCGCACGTAGTCGGTCGAGAGCGACGCCTTGGCCGGATCAAGGGTATCCGCGGTCGAGGACGACCAGCCAGCCGCCTTGATGCTGCCGCCAAAGACGGGGGTCGCGGCAACCGCTTGGGTCGCGCGGGTCAGCAGCGAGCCACCAACGGCCATGCCAACGCCCGACGCCATTAGCATCTTGAGCAGTTCACGGCGCGAGGCACCGCGGCGGATCATCCCTTCGACCAGTGCGTCGTCGCGTCTGGACCAGTTGTTTGGTGTGTTCTTGGTCATGTTTGTATTCCCTGTTGTTCTGTTGGAGAGGAAGACGGCCTTGCGATCTTGTCGCCGCATAAGCCGTTGATCTTATTTGCCGAAGACGGTTTCTGCGGCCTCGGCCAGTTCCATAAGTGAGTGGAAGTGGTAATCGGGTTCGGTGAATTCTTTGGGCTCGATGGTGCCGCCGTAACCGTTCTGCGCGTGGCGGCGCTGGATCCATGCGTTGGTCATGCCCAGTTCGCGAGAGATGCCGATGTCGTGGTACTGGCTTTGCGCGGTGTGCAGGATGTCGGATTTGGAGCCGCCATCGGTTTCGACCCACGCAAAGACGTGGTGGAAATAGGCCGGATCAGGCTTCTCGGTTTTGGTGTCATCGGTGGTGAAACCGGCATAGAAAGGCTGCCCCAGCTTCTCGGCGTATTTGTCAAAGGCCCAGCGCTGCGCGTTGGTCATTGCGACCAGCTTGTAGTGCTGCTTCAGCTTGGCCATGGCGGCGGCGCTGTCGGGGAACGGTTTAGCATCGCCCACGCTATCGACCATGAACTGACGGTACTCGGGGGTGTCGGGCAGACCGAAGGTTTCGGCGATCCGGCCATAGCAGCGGCCAAGGTCGTCGGGGAACAGGCCCGCACCGGGCTCGTATCGGGCGTCGCGGTAAACGGCCAGCGCGGCCTCTCCGTCAATGTCGACGCCTTCTTTTTCGGCTATGCTGGCAAGGGCGTCTTTGATCGCGCCTTCGAAGTCGATCAGGGTGCCGACCACGTCAAAGGTCAGGTAGCTGAAAGCGGTCAGAGGTTTCACGGCAGTTGTGGTTGCCATTTTCGGCGGTCCTTATGTTGTCGAGTGCGCCCAAGGGCGCCGGATAAGATGCTGAGAAACGTGGGGCAAACAGCAGAAGGTTCTGTCTGTCTGAGGGGCGCGTTGCGGCTGTGTTTCCTGCGCGCGTCCCTTGTTTTGTTGACCGATAGGGCGATCTGTCGTTTCCCTGTTACAGTCAACTTGGCCCCAAACCCCGCAGGCAAAACGCTTAAAATGTGTGGGGTGGCGGCATATTCTGCTGAACTGGCGCAGGACGCGGCATTTCGCACCGCGGCCCGAAAAGGCGTCTTAGTAGCCCCGCGATTGGTCCACCAAACCAGGGATATCCTCGCCCGAGCGAAGCGCGCGGATCACGTTGAGCGCGTGTTCTGCACCCTCGGCATAATCGGTGACAGAGCCCACGTGGGGGGTGATAATCACGCGCGGATCAGTCCAAGCCCAATGGTCAGCGGGCAAGGGTTCTGGATTGGTCACATCCATCATCACGCTATGGATTTGACCGGAGTCGAGCGCCAATTTCAGCGCTTTCATATCCAGTTGGCTGCCCCGCCCCGCGTGAGCCAGCATTGCGCCTTGGGGCAGTTGATTGAACACATCCTGTCCTAGAATACCGCGCGTTTCCTTGGTCAGGGGCAGCAGGCAGACCAGCAAATCGGTGCGCTGCAAGAAAGCAGGCAGATCCACTGCGCCGTACACCTCAATACCGTCCACAGGGGTCCCCGAGCGGCTCCAACCCGCGACATCAAACCCGAGGCTCGACAGCGTCTGCGCAGTCAAGGCACCAATCCGCCCCATGCCCATGATCCCCACTCGGCGGCTCTGACTGGATTGGATGCCCTGGGATTTCCATATTCCCGTCTTCGCTTGCTCTATGTAGGCGGGCATCTGGCGGTGCAGCATGAGCGTTGCCATGACCACCCAATCGCGCACCATGGGGGCGATGCTGCTCGCGATGGTCCGCGTCAGCACAACGCCCTCTGGCATCGGGGGCATGTGATCCACGCCAGCCGCCACGCAGATCACAGCCTTTAGGTTGGGATAAATGCTCAGGTCGGCGGGGGGCTGCCAACAGGCGATATAAATGACTTCGGCGGGGTCGGTGACAGCCTCTTCGCCGATAATCATCGGTACGCCCGCAGCGTCGAAGATGGGCTGCCAAACCGCGGCGCGGTCTGGCAAAGAGATGTAAAGCAGCGCCATTAGCGCAGTGCCTCGCGGACTTCGGGATCTTCTAGGGTCAGGTCCAGCACTTTGCGGGTACGTTCGATGATCATATCGATTTCCTCTTCGCTGCAGCAGAGCGGCGGCGCATAGCCGAAGATGCCTTGGGCGAACGAGCGCACGATCAGCCCATGCTCCCATGCGCGGTCAAAGAGACGCGTGGCAGGCTGGACGCTGGCGGGCAGCGGTGTCTTGGCTTCTTTGTCGGTGACCAGCTCCACAGCGGCCAGCATCCCGCGGCCGCGCACATCACCGACCAGTGGGTGATCCATCAGGCCGTTCAGGCCGGCCATCAGACGCGCGCCCATCTTCTCGCCATTCTCCAATAGGCCGCCTTCGTACAGCGCCAGAACCTCTAGCCCCACAGCAGCCGAGACAGGGTGGCCAGAGTAGGTGAAGCCGTGGCCGATCGCCTTGGCTCCTGCCCCGTCGCTGAGGGTCTGGTAGACGTGGTCCGACATGAACACCGCGCCCATCGGCACATAGCCAGAGGTCAGGCCCTTGGCGGTGGTCATCAGGTCGGGGACGATGCCCTCTTCGGCGCAGGCAAACAGCGGGCCGGTGCGGCCGAAACCGGTGATCACCTCGTCGGCGATGAACAGCACGCCATATTCGGTGCAGACGTCGCGCATGGCTTTGATCCAGCCCTTGGGCGGGACCAGAACGCCGCCCGAGCCTTGGATCGGTTCTACGTAGAAGGCTGCGACTTTGTCCGCCCCGATGGCTTCGATCTTGGCCCGTAATTCCGCGACCGAGGCGTCGATGATCGCCTGCGGATCGGTGCCAACGGGGTTGCGATACACATAGTGCGACGAAATTTTATGCTGCCACGGATAGGGCAAGCCAAAGCCGTCATGAAACGCGCTCAGCGCAGTCAGACCGGCCCCCAACGAAGACGAGCCGTGATAGCCGTTCTCGACCGAGATGAACTGGTCGCGCTCGGGCTGGCCTTTGGCATGCCAGTAGTAGCGGACAAAGCGGATGGTGCTGTCCACTGCGTCCGACCCGCCAAGGGTAAAGTAGACATGGTTCAGATCACCTGGCGCCCGTTCGGCCAGCGCAGCGGCCAGTTTGATCGGCGCCTCGGCCCCCAGGTCAAAGTACCCCGTGGCATAGGGCAAGCGGCGCATTTGGCCCGTCGCGGCCTCGATCACGGATTCTTGGCCGTAGCCCGCGTTCACACACCACAGGCCCGCGAAACCGTCGATCAACTCGCGCCCTTCGGCATCGGTGACGCGTGCGCCTTTGGCCGAGGTCAGGACGCGGACGCCGCGTGCTTCGTGACCTTGAAAGGAAGACACAGGGTGGATCAGGTGCTGGCGGTCCAGCTCGACAAGGGAATTGGTCAGCATAATTTTGCTCCGGAATTAGCCGAGTGCCTGAGACACGAGGGCGAAGGTTTTGAAAGGGGTGGGATGAGGCACGTGGGCGGGCATCTGCATGGCCGTGCCGCCGCCCACATGGGTCAGGCCGAGCGTTTCCATGTGCCCGCCAAGGGCGTCCGAGGTCAGGTCGATCCGCAGGAATTTGCCTTTGGCTTGGGTTGCGGCGGCGTCGATCAGGGCGCGAGCGGCGATGGCATCCTCGGCTACCACGGGGCCAACGACCATGCCCCGTCCGAAGTCGCGCAGCATGGCAAAGCCGCCAGCGGTGGTCAGGACAGTGCCGGTGCTGGCGATTTCCTCCAGCAGTTGATAGCGCGACATGCCAGAGGCCGTTTGGTCGATTTTGGTCAGGTCGTGCAGGTCGGCCTTGCCCTTTTTGACGGTCTGTTCGGGGGCGTGGGCCTGCGCAATGCCTTGGTACTGGTGGATCTGGCCGTGGGCGACGAACCCCAGCTTTTCATAGAGCGGCAGGCCGTCTTTGGTCGCCACCAGCCGCAGGGTTTTCCCCTGCCCAAGCGCCATAATCGCGTCCATCAGGCGGCGACCAAGGCCGCGGCCACGGCAGGCCTCGTCCACGATGATCATGTTCAGGGTCGCCACGTCGCCAAAGTCGGAACACAAGGCGGTGCCGACGATTTGGTCCCCATCCAGCGCCACAACCCCTTGGGCGGTGGTCAGGGTCAGGGCCCAATCCTCGAAGCGGTGGGGCCAGCCGGCCTGCTGGGACAGGCGTAGGGCCCCCGCGATATGCTCGGGGCCAAAGGGGGCCAAGGTGATCTGCTGCGGCGAAGGGGTGTTCAGGGTGTCCATCGTCATCGGGTCCATTCTGTTCATGGCCAGATTAGGAGAACGCCCGCGGCATGATCCGTTTGATGCTGTGGCAGCGCGGCAGTTTGGACTGGCAGGGCCCTACTCCGCCGCAGAAAATGCTGTCAGCCCGAGGGGTTAATCGGACAGGTATCGGCCCAATGCCAGTACCATTTGCGCTGCGGCATGCAGTTCTTGGGTCGTGAGGTATTCCTCGGGCTTGTGCGCGCGGGAAATGTCGCCCGGCCCGCAGATCACAGAGGGGATGCCCGCTTTCTGGAAAAGGCCTGCTTCGGTGCCATAACTCACTGCGCCGATTGGGAAATTCCCCGAAATTTGTTCCGCGATCTGGGCCAAGGGCGCATCTGACGCCAAGGTCAAGGCGGGATAGGAGGATATGATTTCGGCGCCAACAGACGGCCCGCAGGCCGCAAGGATCGGCGCCAGCAATGCCTCGGGATCGACACCAGCGATGGCGCGGGCCTCGATCTGAGCCGTGACGTGGTCGGGAATGATGTTGACGGCTTGGCCGCCCGCCACCGTGCCGATTTGCAGGGATGAATAGGGCGGCGCAAACCGCTCGTCCGTGTCGCCGGATTTCAGCACGTCTGCCTGTGTTGCCGCCGCCAGCAAAACCGGCAGCAGGGCATGGATCGCGTTCGCCCCCAGATCAGGGCGGGAGCTGTGGCCGGAGATCCCTTTGGCCGTCAGGCGCAGGGCGGCTTTGCCTTTGTGCGCCAGAACGGGGGTCATGCCCGACGGCTCGCCGACAAAGCAGCCCAAGGGCGGAGCGATCAGGTCTGGCAGTGCGGCAATCAGGTGCGGCACGCCTTTGCACCCTGCCTCTTCGTCATAGGACAGGGCGATGTGGATGGGCGCGGTCAGGGGCATCGCGGCCAGATCGGGGGCCATCGCCAAAACGGCAGCGACGTAGCCCTTCATATCGCAGGCCCCGCGCCCGATCAGGCGATCGCCGTCGCGGCGCAGGGTGAACGGATCGGCTAGCCATTCGGGTTCGCCCGCAGGGACCACATCCACGTGGCCCGACAGAATGTACCCCGGCACCGCAGGATCGCCGATGGTGGCCAGCAGATTATACCGGTCGCCCTCGGGGCCTTGCAGCAGATGATGCGGGATGCCGTGGCCGGTCAGGTAGTCGCTGACAAACTCCATCAGCGCGCCGTTGCCCTGCCCTACGACCGTCGGGAAACCAACCAGGCGTTCCAGCATCTGCTCGGGGGTGTACCGATCCGCCATGGCTCAGGACGCGATCACAAAGATTTTGCGCAGGGTTTCCAGCGTTTCCCATGTTCCGACAAAGCCGGGCTTCATGATAAAGCTGTCACCCGCGTTAAAGGTATGCGCCGCGCCACCATCCTCGGTGATCACACACTTTCCGGACAGAATGTGACAGAATTCAAAGGTTTCGCCCTTCATCGAGATGGTCTTGCCGGGTGTCGACTCCCAGATGCCAGTGCGGATTTTACCCCACTTAGAGGCTTCGGCGATGGCGGCATCCAGCTCCCATGTTTGATAGGCGGGATTGCCGTCGATCAGGCGGTCGGGCGCCGCCGTCGCGTGCACGGGGTCAAAGGTCGGCGCGGTGTTTACGGGCAAGAGTTTGGTCATGTCAGGTCCATTCCATTGGTCTGCCACCAACGTGCCCTGCCCGCCCCCGCGCCAGTCACCGAACATCGCCCCTTGGCGGCATCCCGTGCCGTCGACCCTCGGGGATACGGAATTTCATGCCGCGAAACGGGCAAACGCGGCGCACTGTGCCTAGCCGCCCGCGCCAGACTGACAGCATCCAGAGAACGTCCAAGGACCGCTGACATGACCTTCCGCCCCAAATTCATCACCTTTGACTGCCACGGCACTATGATCCTGTTCGATATGGCCGGCGCAGCACGCGATCATTACAGCGCGATGCTGACGCCTGCGCAGATGGACACATTCATCGCCGATTTCTCGGCTTACCGTCTCGACGAGGTGCTCGGCGCGTGGAAACCCTATGCCGAGATCGTGCACAACGCGCTGGAGCGGACCTGCAAACGGAACGGCATCGCCTTTGATCCTGCTGTGGCAGAGGATATCTATAACCGCGTGCCGACTTGGGGCCCTCATGCGGATGTGCCCGCCGGTCTCGCCAAGATCGCGCCAGAAATTCCGCTGGTGGCACTGACCAACTCGATGAATGCGCAGATCCCGCATAATATTGCGAAACTCGGTGCTCCGATTGCGCATGTATTTACGGCCGAAAGCGCTGGTGCCTACAAGCCGCAAATGAAGGCGTTCGAATACATGCTGGATCAACTGGGCTGCGGACCAGAGGATATTCTGCACGTCTCTTCCAGCTTTCGCTACGATCTGATGACCGCCCACGACATGGGTATCAAGAACAAGGTCTGGGTGAACCGCGGCCACGAGCCCGCGAACTCCTATTATGGCTACACCGAGATCAAGGATATATCCGAACTGCCCGCCGTTGTGGGCCTGTGAGCGGAGGCCGCTATGAAATACATGTCCTATTGGCATGACACGGCGGCGCCCTTTGCCGCCGCGATGCAGGGCCCCGTCGAAGGCAAGGTCGATGTGGCGATCATCGGCGCAGGCTTCACTGGCCTGAGTGCCGCCCGCAAGCTGGCCCGCGAAGGGGTCAGCGTCGCTGTTCTGGAAGCCGACCATGTGGGCGCTGGCGGCTCGGGGCGGAATGGTGGGCACCTGAACAACGGGGTCGCCCACGGATATGCCGAGGCCAAGGCGCATCTGGGGGCCGAACAGGCGCACAGGCTGTACCATGCCTATGACCGCTCCATCGACATGATCGAGGATGTGATCCGCGAAGAAGCGATCGACTGCGATTTCCGGCGCTCTGGCAAGCTGAAGCTGGCCTCAAAGCCCTCGCACTTGGATGGGCTGAAGGCCAATTTCGAGCTGATCCACCGCGAGGTCGATCCCGACACCCGCTGGCTGTCGAAATCCGATCTGGCAGGCGAAGTGGGCGGCGAAGCCTTTTACGGCGGAATGCTCTACGAGAAGTCCGCGATGATGCATATGGGCAAATATGTGCAGGGTCTGGGAACGGCTGCGGCCCGTCACGGCGCGCATATTTGGGAGAACGCGCCGGTCACCGCGCGGGACAAAACCGCGACCGGATGGCGACTGAGCACACCCAAGGGCACCATCGAGGCTGACCGCGTGATCGCCGCCACGGGGGCCTATGGCGGGCGGGTGCAGGGATCGCCCTTGGGCTATTTCCGCCGCCGCATCATCTCGGTCGGGTCGTTTATCATCGCCACCCGTCCCCTGACCGCGCAAGAGATCGCGCAGACCGTGCCCGGGAACCGCACCTATGTGACCTCGATGAATATCGGGAACTACTTCCGCCTGTCGCCGGACAACCGGCTGATCTTTGGCGGGCGGGCACGCTTCTCGGCGACGTCGGACCAGCAATCGGATGCCAAGTCGGGCGAAATCCTACGCGCCAGCATGGAGCGCCTGTTCCCGCATCTCAAGGACATCCGGATTGATTACTGCTGGGGCGGCCTCGTCGGCATGACCCAAGACCGCTATCCCCGCGCTGGCGAAGCCGACGGCATGATCTTTGGCATGGGCTATTCCGGCCACGGGGCGCAGATGTCGACCCTACTGGGTCAATCTCTGGCCGATCTGGCGATGGGGCGGACGGACACCAACCCGCTGGCGGGCATGGACTGGCCCAAAATCCCGATGCACAGCGGTAAGCCGTGGTTCCTGCCTCTGGTTGGTATGTATTTCGGGCTGAAAGACCGCTTGAGCTGAAACGTAAGGGGCCGCTATGGCCCCTTTTTCAGCTACCCCAGCGAATGCGCCGCGAGCCCGTAGGTCAGCGGCCCCTCTTCGGCGCGGCGCTGGCGGCCCAGATACATCTCTGTCACGGTGTCGAACACACCGAGCCCCGCCGCCGCAAGAAACGCTTTGAACGGCTCGCTTTGTTGCGGGGTGTCCATGCGGGTGAACTTGCCCTCGCAGGCTTGGATCAAAGGCGCAACAAGTCGCATGGCAGTCGCGTCATCTTCGGCGACGACAGGCCCGATCAACTCGCCCTTGCCAAAGCTCCGGCGGAGCGCGTAGCCGCAAACAGCGCCGCCCCGCTCGGCCACGACGCCGCTGGAAACGGCCAGCAGGGCATCGATCACTTTGGTCCGCGTTGCGCCGTAGGCGTGGGCGTCCAGCGCCATTAGCGCGGCGTGATCCTCTGGTTCCAATGGGCGAATGGTCAGGCCAGAAAACGGCTCTGGCGCGCGGAACGGGCGGGCGATCCCTTGGTGCTGCCAAATCAGACCAACAGGGTCAAACCCCGCCGCCACATAGAGCCGATAGCCCGAACGCGTCGCACTAAGCCGCAGATCGCGTCCTGCACAGTCCTGCATGATGTGTTGAAGCAAGCGGCGCCCCGCCCCAAGCGATTGTAATCGCGGTGTGGTGACCATCATTCCAAGCATCGCGAAATTATCTGCGACAGGGAAATACATCGAAGAGCCCAACGGGCGTCCGATCGCGTCCAGTGCGATATAACCTTGGCCCAGATCGACAAAAAGCTCCAGATCGCGGGGGCGATGGGGCCAGAACACGCCGACTGACAGCTCGTGCAGCAGCCCGACGCGCGACCGATCCACCGGTTCGACCACCGCAGAGAACGTGTCGAGCACCAGCTCAGCCTCTTCGGGCAAAGGTGCCCCAGCCATGAAGGCCGCCTGACGCTCTGCCGAGGGGGTCACGGGGCTGGCGGGACGCGAGTCCGTTGCGGGCATCATTGATCTTCGTATCCGTCTTTTGGTTCGTGTCACGGGGGCCGTCGGTGGCCACCCGTTGATGGGCTTTGCCAATATGGCGCGGTTCCAGAGGCGTTTTCTACCGAATACCTGCGCGCTCCGACAGATTATGCCGCTGCGGATTGGGCAGCCGCCCGGGCCGCTGTCCGTTATGCCAGCTTGACGCGGGAAAAATCAGGCGTAAATGCGCGATCGCGGACGCTGTGCTCCGTACTATTTCCGAACCTTCGATGATTCCCGTTTTGATGTCTTCTGGCGATCTGATTGCTGATCGCCGTGCCGATTATGCCGAAGCGCTCTTGCCCGGTGACCCTGCGGCCGCTGCCGATCTCTATGCGCAGGCTTTAGAGTTGGCCCCCACATGGACGGCCGGATGGTACCGGCTCGGTGACATTCGGGCAAAATTTGACCTGCCCGACGCAGATCAAGCGTTCGAAGCTGCGCTTGCCACTGATCCAACCGACCGGCTTGGGGCCAGCTTGCGTCTGGATATGCTGCGCGAGCGATCAATGACGGATGCTATGCCACCTGCCTTTGTCGAAGCCTTGTTTGATCAATACGCGCCGCGGTTCGAGACCGCGCTGGTCGAGGGGTTGGCCTATTGCGCCCCACAACTGATGGCCGAGCAGCTTCAGGCCCCCATTGGCGCCGCCCTGGATTTGGGATGTGGCACCGGTCTGATGGGCGAAGCGCTGCGCCCCCTCTGCACCACACTCACAGGCTGGGATATTTCCACCGAGATGCTGCGCGCCGCCGAGGCCAAGGGCATTTACGAGCATCTGGGCAAACGCGACCTGAACCGCCTGTCCCCGCCCCGAGAGCGTTGGCAGGTGATCACCGCTGCAGATGTCTTTATCTATCTCGGAGCGCTAGAGAAGATCATCGGCTGGGTGGCTCTGGCTTTGGAAAGTGGCGGCCAGTTCGTCTTTACCGTCGAAGAGCATACCGGCCCAGAGGCTTACGTTCTGCGCGACACTTGCCGCTACGCGCACAGTGCACACGCCCTACAGGATCTGCTAGATCAGGCAGGCTTCGACAGCCGCATTACCCGCGCTGTGCTGCGCGAAGATCGCGGTGCGCCGGTCTGGGCTCTGGTCGTTCATGCGGTCAAGCGCGGTCCTGCGCCATCGGCTGAACAAATCGACGGGGGCCACGCGGGCATCCCGGCCTAACAGGCAGAAAGCTGCCGGACGCGCAGGCTTTACACCCCAAGGGCGAGCAGGCCGTGTATAGTGGCGCGGTCTGCTCCGTCCCGAAGGTGTCTCTATGTTTCGCTTTGCCCTCTGCGCTTTGGCCGCAATCTCGCTCTCTGCCTGTGTCGCAACCCCGCCATTGCCAAGCGAAACCGCGCCTGAAGTCGCGGCGCCCGTCGCTTCTGCCAGCAATGACGCCCAAATCATTGCCTTGATTAACGCAGAGCGGGCCAAGGTCGGGCGCGCCGCCCTGGCTCCAGATCTGCACCTATCAGAGATTGCCCGGGAACATGCGGAACTCATGGTTCGGAACGACTTTTTCAGCCACGATGTACCGGGCGGCCTGACCTACGAACAGCGTATGGCTGCCGCGGGCTACGATGACAGCAAACATGGGGAAAACATCTCTTACGGTCGGCAGGACCCAAGTTACACGGTGGCGGATTGGATGAATTCGCGCCTGCACCGGAACAACATTTTGGACCGGAAGTTCGAAAAAATTGGCGTTGGATCGGCGCGGCCTTACTACTACGTCACCATTTTCTCTGATCGCTGACGGCCCCGCATTTCGCGCTTTTCAATCGGTCCCGTTTTCTATTTGATCAAATCCCGTAGCGGGCAAATGTGCGCTGTATTCCATTGATCAAGCGGGACCTCTCATGACCCAGCCCTGCCCTTCCGGCGCGACCCTGACTGAAGCCGAAGATTTCCTGGACGCTCACCCAGAGGTCGAAGCGGTCGATATCGTGCTGCACGACTCCAACGGGATCGGACGCGGCAAGATCATCCGGCGGCACGAACTGCTGGCTCTGTACAAATCGGGTCGGCATATCCCGATCTCGATCCTTGGTCTGGATATCTGCAGCGAGGACGTGCACGAAACGGGCCTATGCTGGGATCACGGCGACGGTGACTTGCGCGCCTGGCCCATCCCCGGATCGCTGAAGCTGCTGCACAACAGCCAGCCCTCCCGCGCCGAGGTGCTGCTGTCGATGTACGAACTTGATGGCCGTCCGATGGGATCGGACCCGCGCCACGCGATGCAGCGGCAGGTCGATGCCTTTGCCGCGCGCGGTCTGAAACCGGCGGGCGCATTCGAGCTGGAATTCTTTTTGCTAGCAACCGAACGGGACGCCTATGGCCGGGTAAAGCCCGCCAGCGATGTGCTGGACGGCCGCGCTCCGACTTACCGCACAGACGTCTATTCCGTGGACCACCTGCAAGGCATGTTGCCCCTGTTCAACGACATCTATGCGGGCGCTGAAAAGGCGGGGATCAATGCGGAAACCGTGATCTCTGAATTCGCGCCCGGTCAGTACGAACTGACCCTGAACTACCGCAAAGACATCATGCAGGCCGCCGATGATCTGGTGCGCCTGAAACGGATCGTCAGGCAGCAAGCCCGAGCACATGGGGTCACGGCGTGTTTCATGGCCAAACCGATCGAGGAGCATCCCGGATCGGGGATGCATTTCCACGTCTCGCTGCAGGATGAAGCCGGTCGTAATATCTTTGCCGAAGAGGCTGGCGCGGGTTGGACCGACACGCTGCTTCATGCTCTTGGCGGGCTGCGGCAAACCATGGGCGAGTCCATGCTGGTTTTTGCCCCGCACCTGAATTCGTGGCGCCGCTTTGCCAACCAGAGCTATGCGCCCGTGAACACTGCTTGGGGCGTAAACAACCGATCCGTGGCCCTGCGCGTGCCCGAGGGTGATCTGAAATCCCGCCGGATCGAGCATCGTCCCGCAGGCGTGGACGCCAATCCCTATTTGGTGGGGGCGACCGTTCTGGCGGGCATCCTGCACGGGCTGGACAACCAGATCGATCCCGGCCCGCAGACCAAAGGCAACGCCTACGAGACCGAAGACCGCGCGAATATCCCTCGCGACTGGCGCGAGGCGATTGACGCGGCCAAGGCCTCTGAGTTCCTGAAAACCGCCCTAGGCGCCGATATGCATCGCACCTTTACCGAGGTCAAAGCCGCCGAATACGCCCGCGTGGCGCGGACGATCAGCAATGTGGACTTCGACCTCTATCTGCACACGATCTAAGAGGCGCCCTTAGGCCAAGGGCTCCCGCATGTCGCGATCCAGCATTTCACCGTGCTTTTTCTGCTTTAGCAGTTCGCGGGCCTTGGCGTACTCGGGGTCATTCCAGAATATCAGGCAGCCATTGCACCCACGCCCGCAGCAGCCTTCGACACCCTTGCGCGAGGTACGGGCGCGTTTCTCCATGGTGTCAGAACCAATGGCTTCTTGCAGTTTGCCGACCTGAGACTTGTACGCCCCTTCGCGGGCGGTTTCGCCTAGTTCGATGCGCTGCGCGGTCTTGTCCAGCTTCAGGCGGCGCCAGTCTTCGTCCAGCAGAATCGACTCCTTGCGGACGATGGTAAACGCGGGGAAGTTCCGGCGGACGGTTTCGGGATCTTCGTGGTCGAACGCGCTGTAAGGGATGAAAATCACGTCCTGACGGCTGCCAAAGACACTCTCGACCGGCTTCTCGGGGCTCTTGATCGTGGTGTATTCATAAAGCCGCAGCAGTACAGGTTCAGCGCGGCTGTCGGGCGGCAGGAATTCCATCACATCGCCCGCGTCCAGACGGCTGCGGACCTCTAGGACCAAGCCATCCTCACGGGCCTCGCGCACGATGCCAGCGTATTCCCAAGGGGCCATGGCCTTGGTGTGTTCGTAGTTGTGGGCGTAATTCTGCAAGCGCCCCTCGTGGAAGGCGATGGTGTAGCCGCGGCTGCCTGCGCCCTCTAGGTCGCGCATGTACGCGTCTGGCCGCCAGCCTTCGGGATCGCGATAGTAGTCGTCGATGGCACGGCGATAGGCTCGGGCCACGGTGGCCACGTAATAGGGGCTCTTGTTCCGGCCTTCGACCTTCAGGCTATCCACGCCGATGCGCAGCAGATCGTTCAGCTTGGGCATCAGGCACATGTCTTTGGAATTCAGGATGTACGAGCCGCGAATATCCTCTTCGATGGGCATCAGCTCGCCCGGACGCGCGCCCTCTTCCAGCACCCATTCGAAGAGCTTGCTGTTGTGCTCGTCCAGTTCCAGTTCCTTGATGGTGCCGTCCTTGAGGCGCAGGTGCACCTTGTACTGCCAACGGCACGAGTTGGCGCAGTTCCCTTGGTTCGCGCCCCGCTCTGCCATGAAGTTCGACAGCAGGCAGCGCCCCGAATAGGTCATGCACATCGCCCCGTGAACGAAGCTTTCCAGCCGGATGTCTGGGCACTTCTCGCGGATCTCTGCCATCTCGGCAAAGGTCACCTCGCGGGCCAGAACTACCAGTTCGGCGCCCTGATCCTTCCAGAAATCCACAGTCAGGGACGAACACACGTTCGCTTGGGTCGAGATATGCAGGTTGATGCCCGGCGCGTGTTTGCGGACGTAATGAAACACACCCGGATCTGCGATGATCACGCCATCGGGCTGGATGTCTTTCAGCGTTTCCACATACTCGGCTAGCTTGGGAATGTCTTTGTTGTGGGTAAACAGGTTCAGCGTCAGATACACCCGCACGCCGTGCTGGTGGGCAAAAGCGACGCCTTCTTTGATCTCTTCCAAAGAAAATTTGGATTTGGTCCGCAGGGACATGTCCGGCGTGCCCAGATAGACCGCGTCAGCGCCATATAGGACGGCGACCTTCAGACGCTCCAGCGATCCTGCGGGCATCAAGAGTTCGGAACGGCGGTCGGTCATAGCAAGAGTCTCGTGCTGATCGCCCCCACCGCGTGAAAACCGGAAAAACGCCGGTACGATCGCAACGAGGACGGGTTGGCCAAATCAAAGGAGATGGCCGCCCTATACCGAAAAGCCTGTCCCGTTACCAGCCGCTTTAGTCCCATGCCCCTGCGGTCAAATGTCGTTACGGGGAATCCGCAAGACTTGGCCCGAATAAATCTCGTTCGCATTGTCGAGAATATCCTGATTGGCGGCGAAGATCGGGCCATAATCGGGCGTGCCGTACATGCGCTGCGCCACCCCGATCAGCGTATCTCCGGGCTGTACTGTATAGGGCTGCCACCCCGTATAACCCGGTAGGATAAGCGGGCCATAGAGGATCGGAATCGTAACCTTGGGTCCGTTTTCATTGCCCGTGTCATCAGCAAGGGTCAGAAACACACGGCTCAGGGTAAAGGCTGTATCGGGCGGGACTGTCACCGCCCCTTGGAACTGCCGCAAGCCCATGGAGCCGACCTGAATATGGGTCGAAAACTCGTCGTGTCCATCGCTCAGGCGCACTGTCATCGTCCCCTCAAACGCGGCAGCCATGCCCGCGATCAGGATTGTATCTGTAACCAGATCATAGGGCTGGGGCTGCTGGATATCGAGCGTCACTACCATCGGGACTCCCCCTCGGAAAACCGGAAAATATACACAACTTAAGCGTGTATTCTCACTGATTCCCCAAAAACATGAAAGAGGGCGAAATTGTGGCAAAACCCGTTATTGGCATTATCGAGAAACAGAAATCAACCTAAAAATAAACTTACACACCATCGGATACATCCAAGCGCGCATAATAAAAACTAATGTTAAATACCAAAGATAAAGACGTTGTAATCCTTTGATCGGCGCGGAACGATTGCGGATAATATACGTAATTATAACTTAATCCTGCCTCAATCAGACCCTAGATTACCGGGAGCAGCCCGTTATCGAGTAAACCGCGAGAGTGTCATGGCAGTTTCTTCCACGTTCCAGGTTCTGTACCTAGGCCAATTGGCCCTGATCGACAGCGTCCAAGGTGACGAAACCGCCGAAAACGCAGGTGCCATCCTCGGGACGTATTACGACAGCAATGACCCCGCGTATGACCATACCTACGAGCTGACGGCTGACCGCCTAACCGAAGATGCCAACGACACATACGATGTCGACAACGGTGGTGGTTATGACCGGTTCAGGATCAACGGAACTGGTCCTTACAATTTTGACGCCGTCGCGGAATACAGCATTACGCTGACCTATATCGATGGCACGACCGCCACCATCACTGCCTATGTCTTCCAAGACACCACTGGCCACACCTTTATCGCGCCAGAAACCTCTGACAATCCTGATCAGCAGGCGCTGACAGACAAGCCCATTCAATCGCTGAGCCTGAACTCCGTGACCAGATATACTGGTGACAACGGCGGCGATATGCATGCGTACCGCGAAAACCAGAGTTTTGCTGGCCCCGTAGATGGCACGGCTGGCGCGGATAGCATGGGCGTCGGCTATGTCGACGCGGATGGCGACGTGATCACTCACGACTCTGACGTCATCATCAGTGGCGCTGGCAACGACACCGTCGACGGAGGCGGCGGCAGCGACTTGATCGAAGCAGGCGACGGCGATGACGTCATCTACGGCGGCGACGGCAACGACACCATTTTCTATGGTTATGGCAACGACACGATTTACGGTGGCGCAGGCGACGACCTGATCGATGACCAAGATGGGGTCCAGCTCAACGGTTTTAACCTGATCTATGCCGGCGAAGGCAACGATACCGTCTATTCCGGCTCCGTCTCTGAAACCATCCATGGCGAGGGCGGCGATGACCTAATTTTTGGCGAAGGCGGCGACGACTCGATCCTTGGCGGTGACGGTAACGATGAGCTTCGAGGCGGAGACGGCAATGACACCATTGCTGGCGAGGCCGGTAGTGACCTGCTCGCAGGCGACGGCGGCAACGACACCCTGCTCGGCGGCGACGATAACGATACGCTTTGGGGCGGCGACGGTGACGACTATCTTGCCGGCGAGAACGGCAATGACTGGCTCATTGGAGAGGCGGGCAACGACACCCTGATCGGGGGGGCGGGCAACGACGGCCTTTATGGCGGTCTCGGCAACGACAGCATGATCGGTGGCGACGGCGACGACACCTTCTACTACGTCGTTGGCGAAGGCATGGATACCATTGCCGACTTTGGCTTTGGCAACACCGGTTCGATCACCGACGGGATCAGCACAAACAACGACTTCATCGATCTGTCGTCCTACTACGACGCGATGAACGAGCTGCGTGCCGACTTCTTGGATGACGGCATTCTCAACCAGTCGAACGCGGCGGATTACTCGAACAACACTCAGTTTCAGCCCGGCGACGGGATCGTGTTTCAGGGCGCGTCCACCAGCGACTTTACCACGGACACCACTGGCGTGGTTTGCTTTACCACCGGCACCCGCATCCGCACCCCCGATGGCGACCGCCCGATCGAAGAGCTGCAGGTCGGCGATCTGGTCGAAACGGTGGATGGCGGCCCGCAGCCAATCAAGTGGATCGGCACATCGCACTATGACGAAGCGGCCCTGATCGAGAACCCCAAGCTGCGCCCCATCGTGGTCAGCGCCCGTGTCTTTGGCGCAGAGCGTGACTTGGTCGTATCCCGTCAGCATGCCTTCCTTTTGCCCGAAGAGGACTTGCTCGCGCGGGCGATCCAGTTGGTCAAGATGAACGTGGCAGGTGTCCGCATCGCCCATGGCCGCAAGCGTGTCACCTACCACCACATCATGTTCGAAAAGCACGAACTGATCTATTCCGAGGGCATCGCGACCGAGAGCATGTATCCCGGCCCGCAAGCGCTGCGCGCGCTCTGCCCCGAGGCGATGGAAAGCTTGCTCAGGGTTTTCCCCGAATTCAAAGGGATAGAGACCCGCGAATGTGCCGAGGCCGCCTATGGACCCACCGCCCGCGAGATGATCGATATGTCAAACTGGCGCGCCGAAGCAGCCGCATAACGACAAAAGCTAAAAGGCCTGACATTTTGTCAGGCCTTCGTCGTTTTACAGGATTTCCACGAAGGGTTCGATCTGATCTGGATCCTCGATATTCTTGAAACTGATCCAGTCCGTCTCCCCATACCGCAAGCTGAGGCGGCCATCGATGATCGTGAACTCATAAGCCTGTGCACCAGCGATCACGATTTTGTCTCCTTCCTCTCCGTCGAAATCGGTGATCAAATCTTGGCCGTGCCCAACCTTGAACTGAAAGGTATCGGCATTTTCGCCACCCGTCAGAACGTCGTTGTCTGCCCCGCCAACCAGCTGATCCTCGCCATCTTCGCCCTCTAAGGTGTCATTTCCAAAGCCGCCTTCCAGCGTATCGTTGCCCAAGAGGCCCCACAGAGCGTTGCCCGCTGCATCGCCCACGAGACTGTCGTTGAACTTGGTGCCGACGACGTTTTCGACCCCGCTCCAGGTATCCATGCCATAAGTGCCCAGATCGTCGTTGCCTCGCGCCAAGCGGAACGTGACACCCGCGCCTCCGGAAGAGAAGTCAAGCCAATCCAACCCCGCGCCACCAACATAGCTGTCGTCCCCATCGCCCTCGCGCATGACAAAGATATCTGCATCCGCGCCTCCATCGATGGTGTCGCTGCCGCTGCCGCCAATCAGGGTATCTTTGCCGTTTGCGCCGGACAGGATGTTATCCCCGGCATCGCCCGTCAGGTGGTCAGCCCCATTGGTGCCCCGCAACGCCTCGAACCCTGATGCGGTGATAGAGCCAACGTCGGTGTCTTGTGACCCCACATTGGCCAAGCTGAATCGGACTCCGCTCAGGCTGCTGTCAAAGCCAAGGGTATCATACCCCTCTTCGCCATAGACATGGTCCACGCCGTCGCCAGCGAGCACGGTATCATTGCCTGCCCCGCCGAACATGTGGTCGCGGCCGCCACCTCCAGAGAGACTGTCATCGCCGCCATAAGCAAGGAAAGTACTGTCCGAAGCGTCGCCAATGATCGTGTCATTACCCCCCGCGGTGGTGATGTTTTCGATCCCGCTCAGGACATCAGAGCCCTCGCCTTCGGCGGTCCCTGCAGACAGGTCCACAGCAACCGCAGCGCCAGAAATGAATGCGGCCAAATCCGTCGCTGCCCCACCTTCGAGTGTGTCGTCGCCGCCTCCACCGTTCAGGGTGTCCATGCCACCGGTCGACCAGAAGTGGTTGTCTGATGCGTCTCCGGTAATGCTATCGTCACCCTCTTTGGTGATGACATTCTCGATGTTGACGAAGTCGACCGTCAGGCCAAAGTCGTCCTGATATTTCTGTTGGCCCAAGTCGACGATCCGGTCAGACTTGCCGATAAACTCTAGGGTGTCTTCGTCCTGTCCGCCGTTGATCTGCTTTTCGCCAACCTCGACCAGGAATAGGTCATCCCCCTCTTGGCCAAGGATCTGTTCAAAGCCATCGCCGCAGATGACCGTGTCATTGCCCGTGCCGCCCTCGGCGCAATCGTTGCCATCGCCGGTTTCAATGCGGTCGGCCCCCTCTCCGCCGAACAAGGTGTCCGACCCTGCCCCGCCGATTAAGGTATCTTTGCCTGCGTCACCAAAGAGGCTGTCGTTTCCCGTGCCGCCCTCAAGCGTATCAGCCCCGTCGCCGCCATAGAACGTGTCATTCCCACGAACCCCCTGCAAAGAGTCATCCTGATCCCCGCCCGCCACAAGGTCGCCGCGGCGTGATCCATAGAAGTTGAGCTGGAGTGTACTTTCGACCTCGATCCGCTCGAACCGCGAAAACGCACCGGACTCCTCTTCGCTCAGCGCGGTCAAAGAGACGTCGTACCCATAAAGCGCATGATGGGCGTCCACGGCGACCATTGTGTAGGTATCCGCCTGAAACGTCAGCGTATCTTGCCCGCGTTCACCGTCGGCAACAGCGTGAACCCCGTCGATATAGACCTGATCGTTGTGCCGTCCGCCCAACACCCCAGCGCCGTCCGCCTGCACCCAAAGCGTATCGTCCTGATCCCCGCCAGTGACCCTGGTCTCGTTCGTGCGGACATAGACTAGGTCACTCCCGCCGCGAGCATCGACGTAATCCAGATCATTGCCGGAAACCGATGCAATAAACAGCGTGTCATCCACGCGCGATCCCAAGATACGCTCTATTCCGGTCAAGGTGATCGCGGAGCTCGTCCCCGTTCCCAAATCTTCGAGCAGACCGTTTTCCAAATCCAGCCCGAACCCGAAAGCGCCGCTCGTGACGAAGCTCAGAGTGTCGCGATTGCCGCCCTCTCCCATGACTTCATAAGTGAAGGCGCCAACCTCGTTGACCGCGAAGGTGTCGTTGTGGATACCACCCGCGAACACGCCGCCATCCCCAAGATACAGGTAGTCGCGCCCCGCATCACCGTACAGGGTGTCGAAGCCGTCCGCCCCATCTAGCGTGTCTTTGCCCGAATTTCCGCGCAACTCATCAGCGTCGTCTCCGCCATAAAGATGGTCTTTGCCGCCACCGCCAATCAGGGTGTCCTGACCCGCGCCGCCGAGCAGTGTGTCGTTACCGCCCTCCCCCTCTAGGCTATCGTCACCGTCTTCGCCCCGCAGAGTGTCGCGGCCCGCGCCACCCGTGACGGTATCGTTTCCACCGCCCGCAAAAACCTCGTTCTTGGCATTATTGCCAGTGATATGGTCCTTGGCGTCATCGCTGTAGACATTTTCGATGACCGAACTGCTATGGATAAACAGATTATCCTTGCCCGTCAGAATGTCGGAATACGACCCCGGCGTCAGATCCAAACGCACGGCCAAATCAATCAAAGACGAGCGCAGATTCAGAGTATCCTTGCCGCCCGTATCGATGATTGTCAGAGCCGGCGCATAGCTTCCACCCGCGGCATGGTTTTGTTCTACGATATCAAAATTCTCGTTGATGAAATCATGCGAAACGGTCCCGTCAAAGCCCCACTGGGTGGCGCGCTCTTCCATGCTGAGCTCGCGGCCGTAATGCACGTCCAGCGCAACCAGATCCACCTCGCGATAGGTCCACGGCTTGCCGTTAAAGTGGAAGCGCCCCGTCTCGTACTCATTCGGTGCCACATAGGACATCAGTGAATAGCCACGGCTGTCGTTGTCAAACACCAGATCGCTCTCGGTCTGCGAGCCCCCGTTATAATCTCCCAAATGCCCAAGTCCGAGCAGATGGCTGAGTTCGTGGATAAACGTCGTCCTGTGATCAATCACGTCACCAGGGTTGTCGAAATTAAATTTCGAATTATCGAAGCTGATGTCTGGATAGTACTGGTAGTGGTCGCGATCAGTGAGAATAAGGCTCAAACCCAGATCCGCAGAGGCCGCGGCATATTCTGTCCCGCCAAAGAACGAATCCCAGTCATCAACGCGGTGAATGTTGACGTCTCCGTCATCTCCGTCTGCAACCTTGAAAGAGACTTTGATGTCCAAAATGTCTGCAACATAGCGAAACGCCTCTTTCACAAGGTCCTTCATATCGCGGGAAATCGGATCATCTTCGTCAAAATGAACCTTGAGCTTGCCGTCTTTCGAGGCCCAGCCTTCGTCGTCAAAGTTGAATTTGCGCCAGTGGTCGTCTAATCCCCCCCGCCATTCCCAGTAGCCGTGACGCAACTGGTAGACCATGTCGTCGATTGAACCCTCTGCCATCTCTTCGCCCTCCCGTATGGGGCTGAGACCGTTGCCCCTCTGAGAAAAGCTAACCTAGGGTAAACAATCGTGTGGCGAGGACGTGAATATCTTTGGCGTGGCACACTAACCCGTTGATTGACGCCTCAAGGCGCCGTGGGCGGGCCCGCGATATGGGCCAACATAGCTTGCTCGAGCGCGCGCCAAACGTGGTCGACCTTGGGCGTGTGACGCAACACCTCTGGTGCAGTCAGCCAAACAGGCAAAGCTGGCGCGGGCAGGTCTGGGAGCACTTGTTCCAGCGTCGGGTCCGCCGCACCCAATGATACTTGCCCAAACCCGATCCCGCAGCCTGCGCGCACCATCTCCCAATACACCGATTGATTGTCTGTCCGCAGAGCAAAGCTGTCCCGCGTCGCCTCCAGCCCCAAGGCGCGCATGCCGCGCAACAGCAGGTCGCTGCGATCGTAACCGATCATGTCGTGAGCGCGCAGATCCCTTAGGCTGGTGGGCCTCCCTCTTTGGTCCAAATAGCGACGCGCGGCAAAGGCTCCGATCGGGATATCCCCCAGATGGCGCGTGATCATGTCCAACTGACGCGGGCGATACATGCGCAAGGCAATATCGGCCTCGCGGAAAAGCAGGTTTTCCGTCCGGTCCGAGGGCACGAGATCGATATGCAAATGCGGCGCACTGCGCCGCACATCCGCCAAGACTGCGGGCAACACATAGTGAGAGATTGCCACAGACGCCGTGATGCGAACCGTGCCCGACAAGCTAGGCTCCGCCCCTGCAGCGGCGAGCCGCATTTGCGTGGCGGCGTCCTCCATCCGTTTTGCGTGGGGCAGCAAAGTCCGCCCTGCTTCGGTCAGGGCCAGCCCCCGGGGCTGGCGATAGAACAGCTCGACCCCCAGCGCCTGCTCCAATGCATGCACCTGTCGGCCCACCGTTGGCTGCGACGACCCCATCGCCCGTGCCGCACCGGACAAGGAGCCCGCTTGCGCTACGCGGGCAAAGACTTTCAGCAGGGTCCAATCCAAGTCGTCGAGTGAAACATCCATTCATAATTGGATATCATATACCCAAATTCATTCAATTCCCATTCACAGTAGAATGTCCAAAGCTCCTACTCATCGACGCACTCGGGAGAAGATGATGAACGAGACAGTGCTAATACTAGGGGCCTCAGGCAAAATCGGGCGCCACGCGGCAGCGGCGTTCGGCGCAGCGGGATGGACAGTGCGCCCATATCAGCGGCGCGCCGGAGACATGGTCCGCCAAGCAGAGGGCGCGCAGGTCATCGTGAACGGGCTGAACCCGCCGAACTATCACAATTGGGCAAAACTGATCCCGCAGATCACTGCACAAGTGCTGGATGCAGCCCGATCGTCGGGCGCCAGTGTGATCGTCCCGGGCAACGTCTATGTGTTCGGCGACACGCCCGGCCTCTGGTCGGAAACCACACCTCATCGCCCTGTCAGTCGCAAGGGCCGCATCCGCGAAGAGATGGAGCAAACCTATGCGGCATCAGGTGTGCAGACGATCCTTCTACGGGCTGGTGACTTCATCTCTGGGACCGCTGGCGATACCGATCTGATGAGCCACGTGCACTTGCGCGGACTGGGCCGCGGTGTCGTCACCTCTCTTGGTCCGCCAGACACGCTACATGCCTATGCCTATCTGCCTGATTGGGCGCGATGTGCGGTCGGGCTGGCCGAAAAGCGATCCACGTTGCCTGTTTGGACAGACGTCGGCCTTGGTGGTGCAAATTTCACGGTCACGGAACTCGCCGACACCCTATCAGAGGCCCTCGGGCGCCCGCTACGGATCAAGGAATTCGGCTGGTGGCAGATGCGATTGGCCGCGCCAGTCTGGGAAATGGCGCGGGAACTTCTAGAGATGCGGTACCTGTGGGCGACGCCCCATGGTTTGGACCAGAGTAAACTCTCGGCTCTGCTACCTAACTTTCGGAACACGAATTTAGCAACAGTCATGCGCGCTGGATTGGGACCGGCAAAGCGCCCTCGGGGCGCCTGACCTGCGTGCCCGGGGCGAGGCATGTGGGGCCTCGCCCCGGGCACGCACCCGACATGCGTATTTTGGGCAAAAAGAAGCCGTGACGCGAGGAGCCGTGCGGTCAGCAGTAGCGCTCTGGCCCGAGGTTCTGCGCTTCGGAGTAGCGATCGCCTGCGGCCCAACCAACGGGCAGGACCTCTTCTATGCGGGCGAAATCGCTGTCGGTCAGCTGCAAATGCGCGCCTTCGACCAGTTGGCGCAGGTGGCCTGTCGAGCGGGTGCCCGGGATGGACAGGATTTGAGGTCCTTGGGCCAAGACCCAGCCGTTGGCGAGGCCAGCCGTACTGACGCCCATTTCCGCCGCGAGCTTGGCAAAGGCGGCCGCGCGTTCAAGATTGCGGTTCAGGTTTTCGCCTGTGAAGCGCGGATTCACCCCAAGGAATGGGTTGCCCGCAGCACGCGCCGCATCGGGCGGGGTGTCAGTGAGCAGCCCACGACCAACCGGCGAAAACGCGACCATCGACGTCCCCATCCGCGCGCATTCCTGATTCATTCCCATCTCTGGCAGCCGCGTCGAAAGCGAATATTCGTTCTGAACCGCATCAACGGGATGCACCGCAGCAGCGTCTCGCAAGGAGTAAGGTGCAATTTCCGAGAAACCGAAGCCTCCGATCTTGCCCTCTTTCTTCAGCGCAACGAGTGTCTCGGTGACCTCTTCGATCGGGATGCTGTGTTGGCGGCGGTGCACGTAGAAGAGATCTACCTGTTCAAGTCCCAATCTTTTGAGGCTGCCTTCGAGTTGGGTGCGCAAGTGCTGCTCTGAGTTATCAAAGCAGCGCTCGCCCGTGTCGGGATTGCTGGTGATGCCCGCCTTGGTCGCAATGACAAAAGGGCTGTCGCCGCCGTTGGCCTTGAGAAACTGGCCGATCACCGTCTCGGACCGCCCCATTCCGTAGATGTTCGAGGTGTCGATGTGGTTGATGCCAAGCTCTAGCGCCAGTTCCATCACCTCGAAGGACTCCGCCTGGTCGGTTGGGCCGTAGAAATCGGAAAAGCTCATGCCGCCTAGGCCAATGCTGGACACCATTTTGCCGGTATGACCTAGGGAGCGACGTTCCATTTCTAATTCCTTTCAAGGCTCGAATTTGCCCTTAACGAATACTCTATCCCGCGCCGGATCAACGGAAAAATGCGCTAGTTCTACTGTGCGGGGACCGGAGCGCGGCGGGGACGACGCGCCGCGATTTCTGACAGCAGCAAGGCGGCAGCTCCGGTACACAGGATCGCACTGCCCATGGGTGTGACCGTGCCAGCGTAAAACGCCGAAGCCGCGAGGGCGACGCCCGTGGCCACGAGACTGGAGAGCGAGGCGATCAGCGATGCCCCCAGCCCCGCGACCTGCCCCAAATCCAACATCGCCATGGCGTTCAAGTTGCCGAACAGGATGCCGATGGCAAAGAACGCCGCAAAGCCGGCACTCAGGAAGAGCCAAAGTGGCGGGTGGCCCTGCGAAACCAGAGCCGCACTCGTCATGGTGGCCCCAGACAGGGTTAGCCCGATGAACCCCGCACGGGCCATCGCATCGGAGCCAAATCGCTGGACCAGTCTGCCATTCAGAAAAGACGCAAGGCCGATGCCCGCAGCCAGTCCCGCGAAGAGGTAGGGGAAACCATGGGTGATCCCATAGACATCCGCGAAGACATCAGCGGCAAGGCTCAGGAACGTGAGTTGCGCGCCAAAGACCAATCCCGTCGCGACGATCAACAGGCTCACTCGGGCACAGCCCAAAATCCGGAACGCATTGCGCCCCAATCGCCGTACCGACAGCGGTACACGGCGCTCGGGCGTCAGGGTTTCGGGGTGGCGCAGCGCCAGCCAGCCGCCAAGCAGCAGAGCGGTGACAAGGTATCCGCCAAAGATCATCCGCCAGCCAAAGCTGCCCGCGATCCATTGCCCGACAGCAGGGGCGACCATAGGCACGAGGATGAAAAGCGTGAACAGAAACGACATAACCCGCGCCATGGCATCGCCTTGATACTGGTCACGGATCATTGCACGCGTCGCGATTTTGGGGCCAGAAACCCCTGCTCCTTGGAGGATACGGCCAAGGATCAGCCATTCCAGCGATCCGGCCCACAGGCATATCAGCGTTCCGCAGCCATACAGCACCAGCCCCCCGACAAGCGCGGGCTTGCGACCCATCGCGTCGGAAATCGGCCCCAAGCAAAGCTCGCCAAAGACCATGCCAAAGATAAACAAAGACACGACATGATGCTGATCAAGCATTGCGGTCGGGGGAAGCTCTGCCTCGATCAGCCGCAGCGCGGGAAGCAACGCATCGATGCTGAGCGCGGTCAGCGAGGTCAGAAGCGCATAGAGGACAAGGCGTTCCCGCCATACAGCTTGGTTCATATGGCGGGTTAGAGCATATGCGCCGCGAAAACCGAACCACTTTCGCTCCGTTCCACGAGCCAGTTTATGCTAGTCCGATGTTGCGGGATTAGCATGCGCCGGCTCTCTAGGGGTCTCTGGCAATGTGGCAGGCGCGTCCTCTGGCTGCGGGATCACAAAGCCCAGATCCCCGATCCGCGTGTCGCGCCCAAAGTCCTTGTACCGCAGCTGACCATTCACGATATACAGGCGCGAGACCCGATAACTGGTCCATGTCATCGGGCGGCCATGGGTGTTCCAACTTTTGGCCAGCTTCAGCAGATGCGTTTCGCCTGTTTCCAGATCCTCGGGAGTGACGGAGGCATCCATCTGCTCTGCTGCAACGGTCAGGTCGACCACGCGCAGAAAATCCGGATCCGCATTCTCCGACAAGTTCTGCAACACGGGCAGCACCTCTTCGGGTGATGTGCGACGATCATCCACGGCATAATAGCAGTAGCCCTCGTAAATCAGACTGCCCCCGCCCACGATCGCAGCACCGATGATTGTCGCTGGCGCGGTCAAGACCGCCGCAACGCCGCCCATGCTGCCCAAGACACCCGTCGTGCCTGTCGCTGCAGCCCCCGCTCCGGCGGCGCCAGCCGCCGTGACTGTGCCGCCGGAGACAACTTGAGTTAGGGTATAAAAGCCCGCAGCCTTGGCCGCAGAGCCAGCCGTTTGCAGTGCCGCTCCAGAGTGCTGTTTGGCCACAGAGGCCCCTGCACCGACAAGCGCGCTTGGGCGGTAGTCACACAGTTCTGCCGCCGCGCTGGAGCCTAGGGCGACCGCGAATAAGGAGCCAAGAAGGATGGGTCTCATGAAAACTCTCAGACAAAGAGAACAGAAGGCCTGCTAACCGGAATCGCGGGATTGGATGTGATCGGCACCGCAGCCAAACTGCCTTTCACGGCCCCTGTCTAATCACAGCCGCGTTAGCTGAATTGCTCGCGATATCGCGCTGACGTGGAAGAACAGGTTATATCCGAATTGCGGCAGACGCGCTGAAACAGCACGACAAATCTCAGTCTTTTATTGCAACGGTCGCCAGACGCAAAGTTGCGAGGCGGCGGACAATTGCCAGTGCACCTCTAGTGATCTGAACTTACAGGACAATCTGCCGAGCCGCGCGCAAGCGGACGCTCAGATACCCCCGATTTCTGCACGCAAAACGGGCAAAACACACCACACGCATTCCGAGCCCTGAGGAACCTCGGCCCGTTGAAAGGGTTGAGGCCCCAACGCGCGGCGACGCCGCAATTGGTTAGGGAGACGTATTTTGAAAACCTTTAAGAATTCGACGGCGCTTGTTCTGGCGCTCAGCATGTCGATCCCCCAGCACGGCATTGCCCAGCAAGAGGCTTTGGATTTGAACGATGTCCCCGACGACATTCGCGAACAGGTCGAAGCCTGCATCGCAGAGACCGGCGACGAAGGACAATGTTACACCGATTTGCTGACCTCACAATTCGAGGCGCTGCAAAACGGTGATCCGGAACAAGCTGCAGAAGCCGAGGCTGAAGAGCAGACCGAACCAACTCAGGCCGCCGAAGTTGAGGCTGAGGCCAACGCAGACGTGAGGGCCGAAAACGAGGCTGAGTCTACTGCTTCGGTCGAAGCCGAAACGCAGACAGAGGTCGCGCCCGAAACAGCGGAAAACGCGCCAGAAGCAGCTGCGGAAGCCGATGCGCAGGGCGTAGCGGAAGCCAACGCGTCAACAGCAGAAGCAGAAGCTGACCCCGCACCCAAAGCCGCCCAGGCCGAGGCTGACGCCCAAAAGGCAGCCAAGGCTGAAAAGAAAGCCAAGAAAAAGAACAAACTGACCAAAGAAGAGCGTCAGGCCCGCAGAGCCCAGAAGCAAGCTGAAGCAGAAGCGGCGCTAGAGCAATCGCTCGCCACCGAAGAAGAGGGCGGCGCGTCGACTGCAGCGGCCTTGGCCGATGCGGACAACGCTGACATGGACGCCGAAGCGACCGAAGAGACCATCACTCAGGTCACGGCCCGCAGCTCGGACGAAGACTTCAACACACGCGTCAGCCAAGATGCCAACAACGATGATGACGAGGCTGATGAAGAGGGCATGACCAACTTCGAGAAAGCCGCACTGGCTGGCCTTGCCGCGCTGGCCGTCGGGTCGATCCTGAAGAACGGCAGCCAAGTGGCATCGAATTCAGGCGACCGCGTTGTGCTGGAACAACCCGACGGCAGCTACCGCGTGATCAAGGATGATGGCGCCCTGCTCCGTCAGCCCGGCACCACGGTTCGTACGCAGACCTACGACGACGGCTCCAGCCGCACCATATCGACCCGCGAGGACGGGACGCAGATCATCACCATTTACGACAGCCAAAAGCGTATCGTCCGCCGAGAGCGGGTCGAGCCAAACGGTGACCGCTATGTGCTGGTCGACGACAGCCGCGAAACCGCGCCCGTCGAGGTGACCGAGCTGCCCGAAGCCGATGTGAACGATAGCATTACCACGGATGATCAGGACGCCCTGCGGGCGGCTCTTGCCCAACAGGCGCAAACCGATCGCAGCTTTAGCCTCAGTCAGATCCGCCAGATTTCGCAGGTGCGTGCACTGGCCCCTTCGGTTGCGGTCGAGAATGTAACCTTTGCCAGCGGGTCGGCAGCAATCCGTCCCGAGCAGGCCGAAGCCCTCTCTGAATTGGGCACCGCGATCCGTGACCGTATTGCCGAAAACCCGCGCGAGATTTTCCTTGTCGAAGGGCATACGGACGCGGTCGGCAATGGCGCGTTTAACTTGGCGCTGTCGGACCGCCGAGCGGAGTCGCTGGCTCTGGCATTGACTGAATACTTTGAGGTACCGCCAGAGAACCTCGTGGTCCAAGGGTATGGCGAAGAGTATCTGAAGGTCGAAACCCTAGAGGCCGAAGAGCGCAACCGCCGCGCGACTGTTCGCCGGATCACGGATCTGCTGCGCACGGCACAAGCCGACTAAGCTGGCTGCCCCCGGAATTTCTAGGGGCACCACCGATACCTATGAAATCCCATTGATGGTCCTCCTCTCATTGTTCTAGGCTCCGCGTGAAATGAGGAGGAGTCATCATGAGCGAGCAATCTTTGGGATTCGGCACTCTCGCCGTCCACGCGGGCACAGAGCCTGATCCGGCCACCGGCGCACGCCAAGTTCCCATCTACCAATCCACATCCTATGTCTTTCGCGACGCAGAGCACGCAGCGCGTCTCTTCAACCTAGAAGAAGTCGGCTACATCTACTCGCGCCTGACCAACCCGACCGTGTCGGCGCTGGCCAACCGCGTCGCAGCGCTCGAGGGCGGCGCAGGTGCGATTTGCTGCTCGTCGGGGCATGCTGCACAGATTATGGCACTGTTTCCGCTGATGGGTCCGGGCTGCAATGTGGTCGCGTCCTCGCGCCTGTACGGCGGCACGATCACCCAGTTCAGCCAGACGATCAAACGCTTTGGCTGGTCGGCCACTTTCGTGGACACCAACGATCTGGATGCCATCAAGGCGGCCATCAACGAAGACACCCGCGCCCTGTTCTGCGAGACCATCGCAAACCCCGGCGGGTATGTGACCGATCTGGACGCGATGGCGAAAATCGCGGACGAGGCTGGCATTCCCCTGATCGTCGACAACACCACAGCGACACCCTACCTCTGCCGCCCCATCGACCATGGCGCGACGTTGGTGGTGCACTCGGCCACCAAATACATGACCGGCAACGGCACAGTGACCGGCGGCGTGGTCGTGGACTCAGGAAAATTCGACTGGTCCGCATCGGACAAATTCCCCTCGCTCTCCGCGCCCGAGCCTGCCTACCACGGCCTGAAGTTCCACGAGGCGCTGGGGCCGATGGCGTTCACATTCCACTCGATTGCCGTGGGTCTGCGCGATCTGGGCATGACTATGAACCCGCAGGGCGCGCACTACACGCTGATGGGCATCGAAACGCTGGGTCTGCGGATGCAGCGCCACATCGAAAACGCCAAGGCCGTGGCAGAATGGCTGGAAAAAGATCCTCGCGTCGAAGGCGTGACCTTTGCTGGCCTGCCGTCCTCGCCCTCGTATGAAAAGGCGCAGCGGATCGTGCCCAAAGGCGCAGGCGCACTGTTCACCGTGGCGGTCAAAGGCGGCTATGACGCCTGCGTCAAGCTGGTGGATAGCCTGAACCTGTTCAGCCACGTGGCGAACCTTGGGGATACGCGCAGCCTGATCATCCATCCGGCATCGACCACCCACCGCCAGCTGGAAGAAGAGCAACAGATCAAAGCGGGCGCGGCCCCGAATGTGGTCCGCATCTCGATCGGGATCGAAGAGGTCGAGGACATTATCGCCGATCTGGATCAGGGTCTGGCCAAAGCAACGGCCTGATCCCTGCCCTGACGCAAAAGAAGCGCGGCCCCGATTGAGACCGCGCTTCTTTTGTTACCACCGGTGGGACGTTATCCCAGAACCTTTGCGACGGCTTTAGCGGTCTTCTCGGCCACCTCGTCCGCCTCGGCCTGTGCCAGGCAGAACGGCGGCGCAAAGCCAAGGATATCGCCCTGCGGCATCGCGCGGCCGATCACGCCCTGCTCCAGCAGCGCTGCAGCAACGCCGGGCCCGACTTTCTCTGATGCATCAAAGAAGGTGCGGCTGTCGCGGTCTGCGACGAACTCGATCGCGGCCATCATGCCCTCGCCGCGGATTTCGCCGACATTTGCATGCTCGGACAGAGCATTCCGCAGAGCCGCCTGGAAGTAAGCGCCATTCTCACCTGCCGCCTGCACAAGGTTCAGCTCGTCGATCAGCTTTAGGTTGGCGACACCCGCCGCTGCGCCAATGGGGTGCGCCGAGTAGGTCCAGCCGTGGCCGATGGGGCCGTTTTCGTCGGTGCCCTGCTCCAGCACTTTCCACATCTTGTCGCTGACGATCGAACCAGACAGCGGCGCGTAGGCCGAGGTCAGACCCTTGGCGATGGTGATCAGGTCAGGCTTCAGATCGTAGTGAAGCGAGCCGAACATGCTGCCCAAACGGCCAAAACCGGTGACGACCTCATCCGCGATCAGCAGGATGTCATGCTTTTGCAGGATCGGCTGGATCGCCTCCCAATAGCCTGCGGGCGGGGGCACGATGCCGCCGGTGCCCAGAACAGGCTCGCCGATAAAGGCCGCGATGGTGTCCGCGCCCTCGCGCTCGATCAGCGCCTCCAGTTCGGCAGCGCAATGGGCCACGAACTGCTCTTCGGTCATCGAAACATCGTTGCGTCGATAGTAATACGGCGCCTCGGTGTGGATGACTTGGGTCAGCGGCAGGTCGAACTTCTTGTGGAACAGTTCCAGACCCGTCAGCGAGCCAGTCATCAGACCCGACCCGTGGTAGCCGCGCCAACGCGAGATGATCTTCTTCTTCTCGGGGCGGCCAAGGATGTTGTTGTAGTACCAGACCAGCTTGATGTTGGTCTCGTTCGCATCAGAGCCGGACATGCCGAAGTACACCTTGGACATGTGGTCGGGCGCGCGGTCCAGAACCATTTTGGCCAGAGTGATGCTGGCTTCGGTCCCGTGGCCCACATACGAGTGGTAATAGGCCAATTCGCGCGCCTGATCGGCAATCGCATCAGCGATATCCGTGCGACCATAGCCCACGTTCACGCAGTACAGGCCCGCAAAAGCGTCCAGCAGTTTGGTGCCGTCACGGTCCTCGATATGGCAGCCGGTTGCAGTTTTGATCACGCGCTGGGGCGCCTCGCCTCGGGCAAACTGGCCCAGATGGGTCGAGGGATGGAAGAAGTTTTCGCGATCCCACTGTTCGAGCATATCGTTTCTTAGCATAGGTCCTCTCCTGTCAGCCCCAATCGCGGCAGACGTATTTAATGTCAGTGAATGCTTCGAGGCCTTGGCGCGCACCTTCGCGCCCCAGACCGGATTGTTTGACCCCGCCAAAAGGGATCGGCGCGCCCGTCACCTTGGTCCGGTTGACCGCCACCATGCCAAATTGCAGGGCGCGGGTCAGGCGGTAGATGCGGCGCGGGTCAAGACTGTGCACATAAGCGACCAGCCCGTATTCCGTGGCATTGGCGCGCTGGATCACCTCTTCTTCAGTGTCAAAGGCGGTGACCGGCGCCACGGGGCCGAAGTTCTCTTCGCTCATGATCGCTGCGGTGTCGGGCACATCGGCCAGCACCGTCGGCTGGAAAAACAGCGGGCCAAGGCTCTCGTCCACAGCGCCGCCGGTCAGCACTTTGGCACCGTTGGCAAGTGCATCGGTGACTTGCTCGACCTGCTTCTGGATCGCCTTTTCGTTGATTAACGGTCCGATATCGGGGTCGTTCTGCCCGCTGCCCATGGTCAGGGCTTGGACCGCTTGGGTGAAACGTGCGCAAAACTCTGCGTAAACCTCGCGCTGCACGTATATGCGGTTGGCCCCTAGGCAATCCTGACCAGAGGTCGCGAACTTGGCTTTGACAGCTTCAGTGACCGCGCGGTCCAGATCAGCGTCATCAAAGACGATGAACGGCGCGTGGCCGCCCAATTCCAGCACCAGACGTTTCACCGTATCTGCGGACTGGCGATAGAGCAGTTTGCCGACTTCGGTTGACCCAGTAAAAGACAGCGCCCGCACCCGTGCGTCGGCGGTCCACTCACCCACTATGGTCGCGGCGTCGCCCACTACAGTGCTCATGACCCCAACGGGGAAGCCTGCGCGGCGGGCCAGTTCCGCCAGAGCTAACGCGGACAGCGGCGTTTCGGCAGAGGGGTGGATGATGACCGTGCAGCCCGCAGCCAAAGCGGCGGCGGCTTTGCGGGTGATCATCGCGCTGGGGAAGTTCCACGGCGTAATCAGCGCGGCCACGCCCACGGGTTCGCGCCACAGCTCCATCTCTGCGTCGGGCAGATGGCTGGTGACGCCCTCGATATTCGGGCGCAGGGCCTCTTCGGCATAGAACCGGACAAAGCTAGCAGCGTAGTCAATCTCGCCCCGCGCTTCGCTGATCGGTTTGCCCTGCTCGGCGACCATGATCTGGGCCAAATCCTCTTTGGCATCGAGGATCAGGTCGTGCCAACGGTGCAGCAAGGTGGCGCGATCTTGCGGCAGCATCCCCGCCCAATCGCCAAAAGCCTCATCGGCGGCATCCACGGCAGCACGGGCCCCAGTGGCGTCGCTTAGAGCGACCTGCGCCACAAGATCACCTGTGGCGGGGTCGCGGACGGCCAGCCGCCCCTGCCCTGCGAAATCTCCGTTCCCGCGCAGGAGGGCCGCGTCAGTAATCCATGGCGTCAAACGCTTCGACATCTCGGTCATGGCTGTGGTCTCCTTTCACCACCACCCTAGACCGCCCCAGAGAGAGGTTTTCGCTGTTCTAAGTGAAAACGGCAGAGAGGTTCTCTTTTCCCGCGGCCTTGGCCAGAGGAAATCTCTAGTCCCCGCGCAAGAGTCCCATAGCTGGCGGATCGGCCTTGATGGGCTTGGTCACGATATAGCTGTAGTAGCGGCGCACACCCGCGCGGCTTTCCAGCAGACCGTCCATAAGCTCTTGGAAAGTGGCGACATCTGTCGTGACCAGCTGCATCAGGTAGTCATAGCCGCCACCGATCGCCCAACAGCCCGTCACTGCGTCCATCCGGCCCACAGTGCGTTCGAACAGTTGAAAACTCTCTGCCTTGTGGCTTTCGAGCTCGACCGTGACAAAGACCTGCACGTGTGGGCCCAACGCCTCTAGGTCGATTTCGGCGCGGTAGCCACGGATCAGGCCCGCCTTTTCCAGACGCTTCATCCGTTCCCAGCATGGCGTCGGCGACAGGTTCACCCGCGCCGCCAATTCGGTTTTGGCGATCCGGCCCTCTCGGCTGAGGGTGGCTAGAATGGCGATATCACGGTCATCAAGGCGGGTGCGATCCATGCACAGGTTGTTCCGCGAGGCGCAAGGATTTGTCAATCCAAGACATAATCTGTCCTTCCGTATGGGCGGGCCCAGAATTTTCATCTCTCCCACTTGCCGAGCGTTCATGAGATTGACAGGATCGCGCTATCGCATGACCGGCGGGCCGATTTGGTCCCGACCGAGACCAAGCCCGACCGCCTGACCCGATCAGGCAAGGCCACCTTGGGACACCTCTGGCGCGATGCCCCGCCCTGTTTTTGGCTCTGCCAAAACGCAGGTCGGCACGACTTGAACGAAAGGCCTACATGAACAAACTGCAACGAACACCAGAGCGGTACACCACCGAAGAGTACCGCGCGCGGCTGGTCAAAATCCGCGCCAAGATGGAAAAGCAAGGGCTCGATATGCTGATTATCAGCGACCCTTCGAACATGTCTTGGGTGTCTGGCTATGGGGGCTGGTCCTTCTATGTGCACCAGTGCGTTGTTATCGGGCCCACGGGTGATCCGGTCTGGTTTGGCCGCTCTCAGGACGCCCAGGGCGCCTATCGCACGGTCTGGGTTAGCCGCGACAACGTCATCGGCTATCCAGACCATTACGTGCAGTCGACGGAAATCCACCCGATGGAATACCTGTGCGACCGCCTGACCGATATGGGCTGGGACAAGGGCACCATCGGCGTCGAGATGGACAACTACTGGTTCTCGGCCCGCGCCTTCGAGCGTCTGCAAAACGGCCTTCCCAACGCGAAATTCAAGGACTCGACCGGCTTCATCAACTGGGAGCGGGCGGTCAAATCCGAGAAAGAGCTGGAATACATGCGCCAAGCCGCCCGCATCGTCGAGCGGATGCACCATCGCATTGCCGACAAGATTGAGGTCGGCGTGCGCAAGTGTGATCTCGTGGCGGAAATCTACGATGCAGGCCTGCGCTATGACGAATGGTACGGCCATGGCGGCGACTATCCCGCAATTGTGCCGCTGCTGCCATCGGGCCCTGACGCCGCCGCCCCGCACCTGACGTGGGACGATCTGCCCATGAAAGAGAACGAAGGCACGTTCTTTGAAATCGCGGGCTGCTATCAGCGCTACCACGTGCCCCTATCGCGGACGATCTTCCTTGGTAAACCGCCGCAAGAGATCATCGAAGCGGAAAAGGCCGTGCTCGAGGGCATGGACGCCGGCCTAGAGGCTGCGCGGGCAGGCAATACTTGTCACGACATCGCGGACGCATTCTTCAAGTCTTTGGAGAAGCGCGGGATCGTCAAGGACAACCGCTGTGGCTACTCCATCGGTCTGAGCTACCCGCCGGATTGGGGCGAGCGCACCATGTCCCTGCGCCGCGGAGACATGACCGAGTTGCAGCCTGGGATGACTTTCCATTTCATGACGGGCCTTTGGATGGAGACTTGGGGCTACGAGACCACAGAGTCCATCGCCATCACCGACGGCGCGCCCGAAGTCTTTTGTGACCTGCCACGCAAAATGCTGGTGAAGAGCTAAGCCAAGTCAAACAGCGGCCCGAGGTATCCCCTCGGGCCACTATTTTAGCTGACAGATAGAACCGGACCTTCGAGCAGCTGCATCAAATCGCCGAAATAGCCCCCCGATCGCGCGGGCTGCATGGGGTCCGATGTGATTGCGACTGCCAAGTCCCGCTCGGGATGGGCCGCGATGATCTGGCCGCCGTATCCGCGGCCAAGGATGTAGCCGGAGTCAGACAAGAACCACCCGTATCCATAGGCCAAGCCCGACCACGGCGAACGGGCGCGCGGCTTTACCGACTCCGCGATCCAGCGTTCAGAAATCACCTGGGTGCCGTCGTACATGCCGCGATCCCGCACCATCGCTGCGATTTTCAGCATATCACGCGGGCGCAAGGCCATCTCGTTTCCGCCCATGTAGTAACCTTGTGGATCGCGGGTCCACGGCGGTATCTCGATCCCCATCGGACGTCCAAGCCGGTCACGCGCCAAGGACAGCAAACTCTGCCCCGTTGCTTCGGCCAAAGCGGCGCCCAGAATGTGGGTCGATCCGGTTGAATACAGCATGCGCCCGCCTGGCTCTGCGACCATCGGTCGGCTCAGAGCGTCGGCGAGCCAGTTTCGTGAACTGACCCACGCCCCGTAATTGCCGCCGGACGTCCGTTCCAGCCCCGCACGCAGGGTAACCAGATCCTCCATCGTGATCTCATCCGCACCGTCGGTGGCGTTTGCTGGCAAAATACTTGGAGCCACCTGCCCCAATGTGGCGTTGACGGACGGAATGTCCCCTTGATCAATGGCAGAGCCCAATAGCAACGCCACAATGCTCTTGGAACAGGATTTGATGTTGGCCGCGCGGTCCAGCCCCGGCCCGCGCGGAGCGGCGGCATAAATCACCTCGTCCCCCTGCTGGACCTGAAGGGAATGCAACTGGGACAGCCCAGAGATCGCAGCATCCAGCCCCCCAGATTGCGCGCGGATCAAAGACGGGGCTGCCACAGCCGCAGCGGCGGAAATCATGAAAAAACGTCGGTGTATCATGACGCTTAGGTTGCCTGCCCCGGCGCGCCTGTCCACAAACGTCGGTTCACAACGCCGTGGGCGCGGTCAATCGCCCTCGACCGGCAGGGCAAAGCCCGTTTTCACGCGGTCCATCACAGCACTTGTCCGAAATTTCAGCACATTCTCGTTGGCAAAGAAATACTGCCGTGTAAACGCCTCGTAATCCGCCATGTCTTTGGCGGACAGGATCAGCACGAAATCCTCGGCCCCAGTGACGTAGTAGCACTGCATGACCTCTGGTGCGGCTTGCATCAGCTCTTTGAAGCGGTCGATATCGGCCATCCGCTCGTTTTGCAGAGACACCTCGACAATCAGCAAAAGGCCCCGTCCGACAGCCTCTGGCGATAGAACCGCGATTTCTGCCTCTATCACGCCAGAAGCGCGAAGTTTGGCCAGACGTTTCCGGCAGGCATCCGGTGACAGGCCCACAGTTTCTGACAGCGCCTCGGCGGTTAGGCGGGCATTGGTTTGCAGGGCATTCAGGATGTGTGCGTCGAATCTGTCCATAGCTGCAGGATGTCTGAATATCGGCCACTGACGAAGCCCAATTCGCAGCGTGATCCCTATTTCGGACCAAACCCGATAAATCACGCCGAAAATCGGCCCAAGGCACCCGAATTGATCCGGCGACATGAGCGCCATTTCCGATAGTCTGAGGTCAAAACCAAGTCCCGGAGGTCCGAGCATGCCCATCACTTTCGCCAATCCATACCGCGGCACGGGGCTCGCTCTGGACGCGCCGATGCCCTGCGATGACGCGAGCGGCGTTGCGGCCTTGCTGCGTCGGTGCCCTGCCCACGCCGAAACGCCGCTCTTGTCCTTGCCCGCAATCGCCAAAGCCGCTGGCGTTGCCGAGGTCTACGCCAAGGACGAGCGCGAGCGCATGGGTCTGGGAAGTTTCAAGGCACTGGGGGCCGCCCACGCCATCGCCCGAGAGGCCGCTGCCGCCGGTAGGGACATTGCTACCGCACTCTCGGGTCGCACGTACGTCACGGCCAGCGCGGGCAATCACGGGCTGTCTGTGGCCGCAGGTGCCGCGCTTTTTGGCGCGCAGGCAGTGGTGTATCTGTCAAAAACCGTACCCGCCGCATTTGCAGGGCGATTGAAGGACAAGGGCGCGCGCGTGGTGATTGAAGGCGACGATTACGAAGCCAGCATGACCGCTGCCGCACATGCTGCCAAAGAGAACGGCTGGACCCTTCTGTCCGACAGTTCTTGGCCTGGCTACATGGACCTGCCCTACCGCGTGATGGAAGGCTACCTGATGCTGGCCGAAGAGACCGTGGCGCAAATGCCCGCCCCGCCGACACACATTCTGCTGCAAGCAGGCGTGGGGGGCTTGGCTGCTGCCGCCGCTGCCCTGTTACGGGCCAAATGGGCGGAGCTGCCGCACATCATCGTGGTCGAGCCCGACGCCGCCCCTGCTTTGGTCGAGAGCGTCAAGAACGGCAGAGTCGTCGACACCTCGGGGCCCGTGTCCGCCATGGGGCGGCTCGATTGCAAAACCCCGTCAATGATCGCGCTAAATGGCCTGTCGCGCGATGCCGATACCTTTGCCACCATCACCGAGGACGAGGCCGCGCAAGGAATCACGGCTCTGGCAGCGATGGGGGTCGCGACATCTCCGTCTGGCGGCGCAGGTCTGGCCGCTTTGCTGGCTGGGTTGGAAATCGGCCCTGACGCGCGCGTGCTCGCGATCCTTAGCGAAGGGCCTGCCGATGACTGAAAGGTCCATGATCTTTCCAGCTGCCGAGTATCGCACGCGTGTCCAGAACCTGCAGACCCGCATGGCGCAGGATGGGTTGGATGCGCTGCTCCTGACCACACCAGCGGACGTGTTCTACGTCACCGGTTTCTTGACCCGTTTCTGGGAGAGCCCCGCGCGGCCGTGGTTCATCATCGTACCTGCAGAAGGCGACCCCGTGGCCGTCATTCCGGCGATCGGAGCAGACCTGATGGGGCGGACATGGCTGCAGAACATCATCACGTGGGATGCGCCCCACCCCGAGGATGATGGCGTGAGCCTGCTGGCCCAGACCTTGTGTGACCTGACGGCCGTTGATGCACGGATCGGCGTGCCGATGGGGCTGGAAACGCATCTGCGGATGCCGCTCTCCGACTATGACCGTGTGTCCGGCCGCATTGCGCCCCGCCGTTTCGCGGATGGGACAGCAACCGTCCAGCGGGTCAGAGAGATCAAGTCCGCCGCCGAAGTCGTCAAAATCCAAGAGATCTGCGCAATCGCAGGCCGCGCCTATGATCGCGTGCCCGAGTTTGCCCATGTGGGTCGCCCGTTGGACGCTGTGTTCCGCGACTTTCAAATCGCGCTCCTGCAAGAGGGCGCCGATTGGGTCAGCTACGTGGCGGGCGGTGCAGGTCCGGACGGCTACGGCGACGTAATCTCGCCTGCGCCGCCCACGCCCCTCGCCGCGGGTGATGTTCTGATGCTGGACACGGGTGCTGTGCGCGACGGCTACTTCTGCGATTTTGATCGAAACTACGCTGTCAGGAGAGCGTCCGATGCCGCGCGCCGCGTGCAGGACGCCCTCTGGCGCACGACCGAAGATGTCCTGACCCGCTTGCGCCCTGGCATGCTGGCCTGCGATGTCCACGCGCTCTTTGCACAGGGATTGACCGCCCAAGGCGTTACCCCAGGCGGGGGACGTCTGGGTCATGGCCTTGGGATCACGTTGACGGAATGGCCGTCCTTCACCCCGCTCGACACCACACCGTTGCGGGCGGGCATGGTCCTGACTCTCGAACCAGGCGCGCAAGTCTCGGACGGCACCTACATTGTGCACGAAGAAAACATACATCTGACCGACGCAGGCGCGGTCCTGCTGTCTCCTCGCGCCCCGCGCACTCTGCCGGAGATCTAGGATGCAGGCCTTTCCCTACACGCTGGCCCCCAGCACATTGCCCAAACTGGGTTTGATCGTTTTGGCCGCAGACGAAACGCTAGAAGAAGACATGCGCCGGATTTTCCCGCCAGATGTCGCGCGGCTCCACGTGACGCGTATTCCGTCAGATACCGCTCTGAACCCCGATACGATCCACGCGATGGAGGCTGCGCTGCCCTTGGCCGCGGCGCTGTTTCCCGCAACCGCGCATTTCGAGAGCGTCGGCTATGGCTGCACCTCTGGCACAACATTGATTGGCGAAGGCCGCGTGGCAGAGCTGGTGTCTGGCGCAGTCTCGACCCACCATGTCAGTAACCCGTTGACCGCAACGCTCGCCGCAATCCAAACCTTGGGCATCCGTCGATTGGGGCTGGTGTCGCCGTACATCGACACCGTTGCGGGGCCGGTGAAAGAGGCGTTTGAAGGGCGGGACATCTCTGTTCCCGCCACCCTATCATTTGGCGAAGAGCAAGAGGCCAACGTCGCGCGCATCGCGCCCGCATCCATCTGCGACGCAGCGCGAGCCCTCGCCCAAGAGGGCGAGATCGACGGCATTTTCTTGTCCTGCACCAATCTTAGAACGCTGGACATCATCCCTAAGCTGGAGACTGAACTGGCGCTTCCTGTGCTAAGCTCCAACCAAACCTTGGCTTGGCATATGGCTGCGCAGGCCGGTCTGCTGGAGCAGGCCAACGGCGTCGGTAGGCTCTGGTCCGCCTCTGCACCGGCACCCTGATCAGGCGTGGCGCGGTGCTCGGCGGCGCACGCTCGCCCCCCGACCCGGCAAAGACAATGTTGCGTCTCCACGCGGACTACGCGAGATGACTTTGCCTTTGGACACCACCGCCAACCGCGCAGGGCGCAAGCGCAGCGCATCCACCGGCCCTGCTGCATCCAGCACCACCAACGAGGCCAGCGCGCCCTTGCGCAGACCGAAATCAGAGAGCCCCATGATCTGCGCGTTCGTTTCGGTGACCATGGTAAAGCAGCGCGCCATCTCGGCCGGATGGGTCATCTGCGCCACGTGCATTCCCATAAAAGCAACATCCAGCATGTCAGCCGTCCCCAGCGAATACCAAGGGTCCAGCACGCAGTCCTGACCCCATCCCACAGTGATCCCCGCGGCTTGCATCTCCTTGACCCGCGTCAGGCCACGGCGTTTGGGATAGGTGTCATGACGCCCTTGCAGTACGATGTTGATCAAGGGGTTCGGGATCGCAGCAATCTCTGCCTCCGCAATCAACGGCAGCAGTTTCGACACATAGTAATTGTCCATCGAATGCATCGAAGTCAGGTGCGATCCGGCAACCCGGCCCTGCAGGCCCAAACGCTGGGTTTCAAAGGCCAATGTCTCGATATGGCGGCTAAGCGGGTCGTCGGTTTCATCGCAATGGATATCCACGCGCAAGCCCCGGTCCGCTGCGATCTGGCACAGGTCGGTCAGGCTGTCCGCGCCCGCCTGCATCGTCCGCTCGAAATGGGGAATGCCGCCGACAATCTCGATCCCCATATCCAGCGCGCGGATCAGGTTCTCGCGCCCGTTCGGCGCGCGGTAAAGGCCATCCTGCGGAAAGGCGACCAGTTGCAGATCAATGTAGTCTTTGACCTTTTCGCGCACTTCCAACATAGCGGTGGCGGTGTTCAGGTGATCGGGCGTCGTGTCCACATGGCTGCGAATGGCAAGCAGCCCCATCGACGCCGCCCAATCGCAATAAGTCAGCGCCCGCTCGACCATTTCGTCCACCGTCGCGATATCCCGCAGCTCGCCCCAAAGGGAAATGCCCTCTAGAAGCGTGCCAGAGGCGTTCACTCGCGGCAGCCCGTAGCTGAGCGTTGCGTCCAAATGGAAATGGGGATCACAGAACGGCGCCGAGACCAGATCACCGCTGGCATCGATGACCTCGGCGGCCTCGCCCTCAATCACAGGGGCGATATCGGCAATCCGGTCGCCATTGATCGCAATATCCATGACAGAGCCGTCGGGCAGTGTCCCGCCTTTAACCAAGAGATCGAACATCATCGTGTTCCTTTATTAAATGGGACCATCAAGGCGGCGGGCACCTGTGCGCTGCGCGACATCAGAACCAGCGCCAGAATGGACAGCACATAGGGCATCATCAAGAAAATCTGGTAGGGAATGACCGTGCCGAGGCTGGTCTGCTGCACTCGGATTTGTAGCGCATCGAATGCGGCAAACAGGATCGCGCCGAGCAAAGCTTTGCCCGGCCGCCATGCCCCGAAAACCACCAGCGCGATACAGATCCAGCCGCGTCCGCCGACCATATCGAAAAAGAAGCTGTCGAACGCGGACATGGTCAGGAACGCCCCGCCGACGGCCATCAAGCCACTGCCGACAACCACTGCGCCCATGCGGATGGCGGTGACGGATAGACCTTGGGCCGCGACGGCAGATGGATTCTCGCCCGCGGCGCGCACAGCCAGCCCAAGGGGCGTGCGGAACAGCACAAACGCCGTCAGGGCCGCCACGACGAACGCTGCATAGGTCAGCGGCGTCTGAGAAAAGAGCGCCTGCCCCAACAGGGGGATGTCCGACAAGAGCGGGATTTCAAGCGGCTGGAACGCTTCAATTTTCGGGGGCGAAGAGACTTCGGGCAGAACAACGCGGTAGGTGTAGAATGTCACCGACGTCGCCAAGAGCGTGATCCCCACGCCGACCACGTGTTGGGACAGCCCGAACGGCACGGACAGCACAGAATGCAGCAACCCAAACGCCATCCCAACGAACATCGCGACCGCAACCCCGCCCCACAGGGGCAGACCGGCCCAGACAGAAATCCAGCCGGCAAAGGCACCCGCGACCATGATCCCCTCGATCCCGAGGTTCAACACGCCTGCCCGCTCGCAAATCAGCTCGCCGATTGTCGCAAAGATCAGTGGGCTGGCGATACGGATCGCCGCCGCCCAAAAGGACGCTGAGAGCAGGATATCAAGCAGCTCCATCAGTCCCTCCTGACGCGGAATTTGGTGAACAGGATCGCCAGAACCATGAGCAGCAGCGCCGAGGCCAGCATGATGTCAGCCAGATAGGTCGGCACACCGATAGCGCGGCTCATGCTGTCTGCGCCGACGAAAATGATCGCCACGAAAAGCGCAGCCGCCACGACCCCGAGCGGGTTCAGCAGCGCCAGCATTGCGACCACGATGCCGGTGTACCCAAATCCCGGAGACAGATCGAGCGTCAGCGACCCCTTGAGCCCTGCGACTTCGGAAAAGCCGCCCAACGCCGCCAAACCGCCAGACAACAGCGCCGTTTTCAGGATGACTTTGGTGACCGGTATGCCCGCAAAGCGCGCCGCTTCGGGGTTTTGGCCAACAGCGCGCATCTCGAACCCCAAGGTCGTTTTGCGGTCAATCACCCAGACCGCCACCGCGCAGATCAAAGCCAGCGCAAACCCCCAGTGAAGGCGCAGGCCCTCGACGATGCGGGGCAAACGGGCCTCGGGGATCAGGCGGGCGGACTTGGGCCATCCCATGCCCATCGGGTCCTTGAGCGGACCTTCGAGCAGGTAGGAGACAAACAACAGAAAGATGAAATTGAACAGCAACGTCGTGACGACTTCGTCCACGCCGAAACGGGTCTTCAGCATAGCCGGGATCAGCAGCACGATGGCGCCCGCAAGCGCTGCGCCAATTGCAAGTGTAGGCAACAAGATCGGCGCTGGCCACGCCAAGGCGCCAGTCCCCAAAACCACGGTGATCACTGCCCCCGCATAAAGCTGCGCTTCGGCCCCGATGTTCCACAGCTTGGCGCGGAAGGCGACGGCGACGGCGAGGCCTGTGAAAATCAGCGGCGTCGCGCGGTTCAGGGTTTCAAGCAGCGCAAATTGGGAACCCAAAGCCCCTTTGAAGATCAGGCCGAAGACCGCAAACGGGTTGCCACCGGCGATCTGCGCTAATAGCGCGGCGATAACAAAAGACGCCACAATGGCCAGCATTGGCGGAAAGATCCGGCGGCTGACACTTGGCTGAGAAATCGCTTCAAGACGCATGGGCAAACCCTTGTCCTGCCATCCATTTCCCCAGTTCGGCAACCGTCAGAGCGCCGCGTTGGAACGCAGGGCTCAGCCGCCCTTCGGAGATCACATGGATTTTGTCCGACAGCTTCATGATCTCGTCCAGATCTTCGGAGATCAGCAGGATGGCCGAACCGCTTTCGCGCGCAGCGGCGAGCCGCGCATGGACATAGTTCACCGCCCCGATATCAAGGCCCCGTACAGGCTGGTTCGCCACAATGATCTGCGGGTTTTCCTCTAGCACGCGGCCCAAGATAAGCTTCTGCATGTTGCCTCCAGACAAGAGCCGGATGCGGGTCTCGGGTCCCGGAGAGCGGACATCGTAGGTCTGGATCAAGTGTTCAGTGTGGCGACGCGCTTTGGTCCAGTCCATCCATCCGGCGCGAGCGAAATCAGTCTGGTAGGTCTCTAGGATTGCGTTCTCGGTCAGGTCAAAATCAGCGATTGTGCCGGTCTTGTGCCGATCTTCGGGGATACGGCCGACACCGTGGGCGATGGCCGTGCGCGCGTCCCATTGCGCCGGTGTTTGGCCTGCGATCTGCATCTCGCCGGACTGAAGGGTCAGAACGCCACTGATCAGGTCCGACAAAGCCCCCTGCCCGTTACCAGATACCCCCGCGATGCCAGTGATCTGGCCCGCATTCAGGGTCAGGTCCACATCCTGCAGCATTCCGGCGCAGGCCCCAGTCAAGGTCAGCAGCGCGGGACCTGCGGGCAAGGCTGGCACTTCGGGTGCTCGGACTTCGCCGCCGACCATGATGCTGGCCAGCTCTTCGGCGTTGGTGCCACCAATCTCGCGCTCGGCTACCAGACGCCCGTGGCGCAGGACCAACACACGGTGGGCAATCGCCATGACTTCGTGCAGCTTGTGGGAGATAAAGACGATGGACAGCCCCATGCTGATCGCCTCTCGCAGGGTCGCGAACAGGGCCTCGGTTTCTTGGGGCGTCAGAACGGCGGTCGGCTCGTCTAAAATCAGCACCTTTGCTTCGCGGTACAGTGCCTTGAGGATTTCGACCCTCTGCCGTTCACCAACGGTCAGCGCGCCGACGCGGGCGTCGGGATCTACCGTCAGATGAAATCGCGCGGACAGATCGCGGATTTTGTCTTTGACCCGCGCGGGCCGCAGGCTGAATGCCCCCAGTCCTTGCGTGCCAAGGGCGATGTTCTCCCAAACGGTCAGATTATCGGCCAGCGTGAAGTGCTGGTGCACCATCCCCACGCCTGCGTCCAAAGCGGCACGAGGAGCGCCTGCGGGCAAAGGTTTCCCAAACGCCTCGACCATCCCTTCGTCCGCCGAATACTGGCCGAAAAGGATGTTCATCAACGTGGTCTTACCCGCCCCGTTTTCACCCAGCAGCGCGATGACCTCTCCTTTGTGCAAGGAAAAGCTGATGTCTTCATTCGCGGTGACAGAGCCGAACCGCTTGGTGATGCCTTGCATGCGCAGAACGGGATCACCCCGTTCCGCGCCCATTCTCAGTGCGGTCATTTACGAGGATTTCGGCTCTTCGTCGTTGATCTCGACCACGTATTCGCCGGACTTGATCGCGGCTTCGCGCTCGGCCACCAGATCCAGCGCCTCTTGGGGGATTTTACCTTCGAAGGTGCCGTAAGGGGCGAGTGAGCAACCGCCCTCTTTCATGAACGAGTAGATGCCGTAGTCCTCGGCGGTGAAGGTGCCGTCTTTGACCTTGGCGATGGCAGCGTTCAGGGTCGGCTCAAAGTGCCAAATGGCCGAGGCAACAACTGTTTCAGGATAGTCGGGCTGCGTGTCGATGACGTTGCCGATGGCAAGAATACCCTTCTCCGCCGCGGCATCGGACACGCCGAAACGCTCTGCATAAAGCAAGTCCGCGCCGTTCTCGATCATGGCATAGGCGGTCTCTTTGGCTTTGGGCGGATCGAACCAGCTGCCGATGAAGGACACTTGAAACTCCATGTCAGGCTTCATCTCTTTGGCGCCCGCCATGAAAGCATGCATAAGGCGGTTCACCTCGGGGATGGGGAAGCCGCCGACCATGCCGATCTTACCGTTTTCGGACATAGCGCCCGCAATGATGCCAGACAGATAGGATGCGTCCTGAATGTAGTTATCAAAGACAGACAGGTTCGGAACGGCTGGGTCCTCTTTGAACGACGAGCCCATCAGGAAAGCCACGTCGGGATAGTCCGCGGCCACTTCGCGCGCTTCGGCCTCTACCCCGAAAATCTCGCCGACAATTAGGTCGTAGCCCTGTTCGGCGTATTCCCGCATCACGCGGGGATAGTCGGTGTTCGCGGTGTTTTCCGAGTAAGTATATTCGATGTCGCCAGCCTCTTGGGCGGCGGTGGCCGCAATGTGGATGCGGCTGACCCACTGCTGTTCGACGGGCACCGTGTAGATACCTGCGACTTTCAGAACTTTGCCGTCTTGGGCAAAGGCTCCGGCGGGCAGCGCCACAGCGACAGCGGCCCCCGCGATCGAGGATTTCAGAAACGACCGGCGCGACGGGGTCTGGAACGACGATTTGAACACGATTGGGCTCCCAGTTGGTCTTTGTGATTGAGTTTTGACCAAGTGGTTCATTTTGAAAGCAGCGCTGTCAAAGACTTCTGCTCCGCCGGACCAGCAAGACGGTGTTGCGCACGCCAAGTCGCCCAAAAAACAATCACCGCCCTTGGGCGACCCAAGGACGGTGACATGTCGTGTTAACCTGATGGCAGAGCTTAGAAGCCCGCGCCCACCACGCCGTTGATGGCCATGTAGATGCCAGCCGACAGCAGCGCTGCTGCGGGCACAGTGATCACCCACGCGGCGATGATGGTCATGAAGTGCGAGCGGCGCACCAGTTTGCGGCGGCGGCGCTCTTCTGGGGCGATCTCGGGGTTGCCAACCACGGCTTTGGCCGCGCGCATCCGGCGGGCCGCATCCCACTCGCGGAAGAAGCCCACGCCAAACACGCCGCCCACAGCAATGTGGGTCGAGCTGACGGGCAGACCCAGCCAGCTGGCCACGATCACGGTGATCGCTGCGGACAGCGCCACACAGTAAGCGCGCATCGGGTTCAGTTTGGTGATTTGGTTGCCGACCATTTTGATCAGTTTGGGGCCAAACAGAAACAGGCCGAACGAAATCCCCAGCGCGCCAATGACCATAACCCAGGTCGGGATGCCGAAGGCATGGGTGAAATCACCGGTTTCCGTCGCCTGCACGATGGCCGCCAAGGGGCCAACCGCGTTCGCCACGTCGTTCGCACCATGGGCAAAGCTGAGCAGTGCCGCCGAGACGATCAGCGGAATGCCGAACAGTTTCTTCAGGGATTTGTTCCGGTTCTCAAGACCTTCGGACTGTTTACGGATGATCGGGATCATCACCAGCCAAATCACAATCGCAGAGGCCAGACCGATCAGAAGGGCGTCGCTGAAATCGATCTTGATGATCTTTTTCACGCCTTTGACCGACAGATAAGTGGCAAAGGCACCGCCCATGATCCCGACCAGCACCGGTACCCAACGACGGGCCGACGCGATTTTGTCTTCGCGGTAGATGATGTTCGACTTGATGAACCACAGAAAGGCTGCAGCAATCACGCCACCCAGCAGCGGTGAGATCACCCAAGAGGCCGCAATCGCGCCCATTTTGCCCCAGCTGACCGCCGCAAAGCCTGCGGCTGTGATGCCAGCGCCCATCACGCCGCCGACAACAGAGTGTGTCGTCGAAACGGGTGCGCCGATCCATGTGGCAAGGTTCACCCAAAGCGCCGAAGCCAGCAGCGCCGCCATCATCGCAGTGACGAAAGAGCCAGAGGTTCCCATGCTTTCGGGGGCGATGATGCCTTTGGCAATCGTCGAGACGACGTCCCCGCCCGCGATCAGCGCACCCGCGCTTTCAAAGACAACAGCGATGGCGATGGCGCCACCCATGGTCAATGCATTTGCACCAACGGCGGGGCCCATGTTGTTCGCAACGTCGTTCGCGCCGATGTTCAACGCCATGTACGCGCCAAAGGCCGCAGCAATGACCACGACCAGAGAGTGGTCCGCGCCGCCAAACAGGACGGCAGCAACAATCGCAGCGAAGACGACAAACAAAAGACTGGCGCCAAGGCCGATCAATGGGCGGCTCACGTAGCCGGTGGCTTGTTCCAGCGTCGTTAGACGCCCCAGATCGCGATCCAGCGTCTCTAGATGGCGCGGATCAATATCGTTGTTCGACATTTTGCCCTCCTTGGTTCCAGAGGGCGTTAGGGGAATTATGACAGTTTTACAACAATGGCCCTGCGGACCTATCCCAATTAATTAGAAATCGCGCAGGATTTCCTGAAGACCGGGTTCATCGACCATGTTTGCCGCATCGCGGGGGCGGACCCAAGCGCGCTTGCGCTGCGTCGCCTCAGGGAAGTCGTCTTCCAGCTTAGTGACGCGCACCGGATAGACCAGAACTTCGACATCGACAGGCAGTCCGCTGCCTTTGATTTTCTTGTAGTTAAAAGACCCGAGCGGTTCGTCAGGTTCGGCGTGAGGGCGCACGCCCGCCTCTTCCCATGCTTCGACCACGGCTGCCTGCCCTGCATTGAGCCCGCGCATCGTCCACCCCTTTGGGATCACCCAACGCCCCGTGCCGCGGCTGGTGATCAGCAGGACTTGCTTCTCACCCTCGGCCTCGCGGTAGCACAGCGCTGCTGTTTGCAGCTGGCTTGGCCGCTGCATCATCGGAAGGACGTAGTCGTTAAAAGAGCTCTTGAGGAGTGCGGCGATGCCGTTATTCAAATCTTGGCCTTTCTTATTGTTCATTTTTACCTGCTCGTCTGAAGCAACAAACATACCATTCAAATAGGCGGAGTCCGACAAAGGACTAGTTAACCCCCTGTAACTTCCTGCAAAAAAGTCGCATTTGCCTGTTTTACTGGCGCTTTTGAGAGCCTATTTACATCGTGGGGACAGGATATAATCCAAAACGTCCATCGAAAGCAATATTTTTAAAGCACTTTTGATGGATGGTGCTCTGTCCAGCAAGGGCGCAAGATCCCTTCGTTTCGTTGCGCCATGAAACAAGAGGGCACCGAAGCGCCCCCTTGCTCATGCACTAAGACAAAGATCAGGCAGACTGTCCTTCGTCCAGCAGCTCGTTTGCGCGCGCCAGAATGGCCGCGCCATCCAGACCGCGATCGTTCAGCTTCTGCACCCATTCGTCGTGGACCGGTGCGGCCAGTTCGCGCCAGCTCTCGATCTCTTCGGCTGCGATTTCGCCGATGGTGTTGCCGTTGTTGACGACGACCTCTTTGCCTTTGGCTTCGAATGCGTCGAACTGCTTGCCGATACGCTCGGACAAGCCAATGCCGGAGTGGTCGTCAATCACCTTGCGCAGATCGTCGGGCATGCCCTCGTAGGCGCGTTCGTTCATCAACAGCGAGAAAGTGTTGGCATAAAGGCCACGGCCCGCAGGCGCCGGCGCCGAGGTGTACTTGGTCAGTTCTTGCAGCTTGAAGGCAGGCACAACCTCGTAGGGCAGACAGCAACCGTCGATCACGCCGTTGGACAGGCCCACAACCATGTCGGTCACGGGGAAGAACACAGTCTCTGCTCCCATGTTTTCCAGCATTTTACCGGTCGCTTGGTTCGGGGCGCGGAGCTTCAGGCCCTTCAGGTCATCAGCGGTCTGGATCAGACCCTCGCGGGTGTGGATCTTGCCGCCATCATGGGTGTGGAAGGCTAGAGTCTTGGTGCCGCGATACTCGTCCTGACCGAACTCATCCATCAGCTTGTGCATCACGACCGAAGTCTTTTCGGCGTTAGTGACCATATAGGGCAGCGCCAGCGTTTCCGCGACGGGGAAGCGGTCGGGCGTGTAAACGGGCAGCGTCCAGGTGATGTCGCAGATGCCCTGACGGACCTGATCGGCCAGCTGCGGGGGTTTGCCACCCAGCTGCATCGATGGATAGAGGTCAATCTTGATCCCGCCTTCGGACGCGGTTTCGATATCGTTGATCCACTGGGCAAAGAATACCGAGTTCATCGGTGCGGGCGCGGGCAGCATGCAGTGCAGCTTGAGCGTCACTTCTGCAGCATTGGCGCGGCGCACAAAAGCGGGGGCGGCGAGTGAAGCGCCCAAGCTGGCCAAGGCAGTCCGGCGTGTCATGTTCATGGTCATAGTTCTCCTCCGTGTTGGTCCGGCTCTCCCTGCCGGCCCATTGTTATGGGCATAAACCCTTCTGCGTCGGCGCTGGTCAGACCTGCGCCGAAACAAAATCCTCCTTGGTCAGGATGCTCCCCTGCCCCATCGCCTTGCGCGTCCTCATATGCGCTCTGGCGTTGTTGACGGTCTCAACCGCTGTCACCTGATCTCCCTTCAGGCGCAGCACGGTGCCATCAGGCAGAGTTTCGGCTGCATCGGTCGCTTCGGCAAGCCCCGCAATCTGCAATTTCCAATCGGATTGGTCCGACCAGAACCAAGGGACGGCCCGATACGCGCTCTGGTCCCCTGTCACGAGGCGCTTGGCGATCAATCGGGCGTGGTCTGTTGCGGCCTGAACGCTCTCGAGGCGGACAAGCCGCCCTGTCGCGGGATCGGGGAAACAGGCGCAGTCGCCCAAGGCCGAGATTGATGGGTCGCTGGTCAACAGCGTGCTCCCAACGACGATCCCGTTATCCACGTCCAGCCCCGCGTCCAGCGCTAGTTCAACGTTCGGGACGACGCCAGCAGCCAGCAAAACGAAATCTGCGGAAATCTGCGTGCCGTCCGCCAAGGTCATCCCGTCCGGCGTGACAGCTGCCACAGGACTGGCGAGGCGAATGTCGGTCCCCATGTCCCGGTGTTTCTGGGCAAAGCGGTCTGACATCTGGGATGACACTGCGCGGCCCATCAGCCGTGCGCCAGCCTCTGCGACAGTGACATGGTGCCCTGCCGCTCGGGCAACAGCCGCAAATTCCAGACCGATGAACCCGCCGCCGATGACGCCGATCCTCTCTGCTCGCGCCAAAGCATCCCTCAGCGCGGCTGCGTCCGCCAAAGTCCGCAGATCGCGGGTATGCTCCAGACCGCTGATGGGTGGGCGCATGTTGCGCGTCCCTGTCGCGAGGATCAGATGATCATAGGCCAGATCCTCGTCGGCGATCTGGATGCGCTGTGCCCGACGATCAATCGCATCGACCCGTGTGCCCTTGCGCAACTCAATGGCATTTGTGTCGTAAAACGCCGCAGGACGCAGGGCCAATTGGCCTGCGTCTCCGGTCTTCATATAGGCTTTGGACAAGGGCGGCCGTTGATAGGGCGCCTCTGGTTCTTCGCCGATCAGGATGATCCGCCCGTCATAACCCTCTTGCCGCAAAGAGGCTGCGGCCTGAAATCCGCCTTGCCCCGCGCCAACGATAACAATCTGGCCGATCATTCGACCGGAACCGGCAGATGAACGATCAAGCCGTCCAGCCCCTCTGTGACAGTGATCTGGCAACTCAGTCGCGATGTGTCGCGGACCTCGTCCTCGGCGCACTCCAGCATATCTTGCTCGCCCTCGGACGCAGAGCCTGTACGGTCGTCGTCGATATAGCAGTGGCACGTCGCGCACATCATCGCGCCGCCGCATTCAGCGAAAATGCCGTCAATGCTGTGGGCTAGTGCAGTTTGCATGATGCTGTCGCCCTCGCGGGCCTCGACAGTCTGGCTCGCGCCATCCGGCTGGACGAACGTAATCTTCGCCATGAATTCCTCCCTCAAAGAATGGTGTGCTGGCCCGCTTAGTTCAGTGTGACCGGCAGGTTCAGCGGACCGCGGAACCCGAACCCGCTCCAGACCACTTTGGACGGGTCCTCGAGCGTCATGTTCGGAAAGCGGTCAAACAGAAGCGGCAACATGATCTGCCCCAAGGTCCGGCGCGCCACCTGCGCGCCCGCGCAATGGTGCGGCCCACTGCCAAAAGACTGATGCGGGTGCTTTTCGCGGAAAACGTTGAAGTCCTCGCCTGTGTCGCCGTAAATCGCCTCGTCACGGTTGGCCGAGGCTTGAATGGTCAGAACGCGCTCGTCTTTGGCGACAGCGACGTCCCCGATCTCGACATCCTGTGTCACGCGGCGACCAGAGACCTGAATGGGCGCCACCCAGCGCACCCCCTCTTCAAAGGCATCGTCCCAGCATTCCTGCCGCTTCACTTCCTCGAACTGGTCAGGGTTGGTCAGCAGGCCGTACACTATCGTCGCCAAAGCATCGCGGGGCTCGTTGATCCCGCCCCCGATGGCGATTTTCACGTTGGCGTACATCTGGCTCAGCGGGATCGGATTGCGGGCGTTCAGCATCACCGAGAATGCAGAGTTGTTCGGCTCGGACTTGTGGCGCGGGATGATACGCTCGAACAGGGCGTTCATCTCGGCATTGGCCTGATCCGAGATTTCGAACAGCTTGGGCTCGTAGCCAAAATTTCCGGCCCCATCGATCAGTGCCTGCGACCAGCGGATCATCTCTTCGTCTGTCGCCTCCTCCAGTCCCAGCATGTGGGCCAGAATGCGGGCCGCGACGGGCGCGCAAAGGTCGGCAAACAGGTCCACCGTCTCACCTCGCGGCAAACGCGAGACGTATTCGTCGGCCAAGCGAGCATACAGGTCCGCCCAGTCTGACCGGATCACCTTGGGCGAAAAGGCAGGCTGCATAGCCATCCGTTCGGCCCGATGCTCTGCCCCGTCCTTGCGCATCAGGGTGTGAGCTTGAAACGCGGGCTTCATCGGAGTGGTCGGATCGTCCGAGCTGAAAGTCTCGGGGTTTTCCTTGATCCACTTGGTGTGTTCGGCGCGGGTGACCAGAATGCGGCCTGTCTGCGCCATCCGCACGACGGGCGTTTCAGCACGCATCCGCTTGTAGATCGGGTAAGGGTCGCGTGTGAGGTCGGCCAAGGTGACCGCCTCGTTCAAGGGAACATCCAGCATCTACAGGTCTCCTCCCAAAGCTGTAGTTGATCTACTGAACCAAATAATGGGCCTATCAATCAATGCGATTGATTAGATAAGCTGCATCTGAAATTCCGATTCACCTGCGTATGCAAGGAGGGGACATGCGCAAACCCGTCGATATCATGGCCACGGACTTCCGTGCGCTCGAGGTGCTGGTCCGTGTCTACCACCTTGGATCTTTTACCCGCGCGGCAGAAGAGCTGGACCTCAACCAGTCGGTGGTCAGCTACACGATCGAAAAACTGCGGGGGGTATTCGACGACCCCCTGTTCGTACGCGAAGGGCGTCAGTTGATCCCCACGCCGCGTTGCGAGGAAGTCGTGATAGCGGCGGGGGATCTGCTGGCCCAATTTGCGGGGATCACCGCAGCAGGTGCGTTTAATTCGTCCAGCAGCACGGACACGATCACCATCGCCTGCAACTACTATGAACGGGCGCTGATCATTCCCCATCTTGTCCACGCCATGCGCGCCGAGGCGCCGAACATCAAGATCGAGATCGTAGATGCGTCCTATCTAGGTCATGACAAGCTGATGCGGATGGAGGCAGACCTGCTGATCGGGCCTTTTGTACAGCTTGGGGCGGCGTTCTATAGCCGCACGCTCTACGAGGACCCCTACGTCTGCATGATGGACCCAGCCAATCCGGCGGCCAAAGGACCACTCAGCCTAGAGCAATATCTCGCGCTAGAGCATGTCTACATCACGTACGGCGGCAATTGGAAATCGCGGTATATGCAGGTGCTTGAGGCGCAGGGGCACGCTCTGTCGATCGCCATGAGGACGCCGAGCCCCGCGGGCATCCGCAACCTGATTTCCGGCACCGAACTCGCCGTGACCGTGGGCGCACGTCTGTCGCGTCACTTGGGCGAAGGTCTGTTTCTCACCCCTTGTCCAGTCGAAGCTCCGGTCGCAATACAGATGGTTTGGACCGCCCGCACCCACGAGTCAGCCATGCACAAATGGGTCCGCAACCACGTGGTACAGACCGTTCGCGCCACCGCCTGAATCACGGCGTGGCAAGGTATTCGTAGTCGCCACTCAGGTTCAGCGTCAGGGTCACGGGCACGTCAGATCGGTTGCGCCAATACCAGCCATGCATGCCCTCGAACGCGGCGGTTAACGCGCCCGAGCGCGCCGTCTTGTTCCGGTTCTTGTCGTAGCTGATTTCACCGCCAGCGCCGTCCCCGTGCATATCGTAATTCAGGGAACCGCCCTCTGCGCGCCATTCGAACTGCGCGGTCTGCCCCTTGAACATTTCCATCTTGGCCTCGATGCCTTGATCCGGTTGCAGGGTGTAGGTCCATGTATCCCGCCACGCCTCTGGCGCGGACGCTTCGGGGACCTTGGACATCGGCGCAGCCCCAGCCGCAAGCTTTGCATTCAAGGCCGCCAACTGGCTTTCAATCTCGGCGAGCCGCGCCAGTACCTGTGGGTCCCCGGCCGCTTCGGCTTCTGCCTCGTCTGCCAATTGCTGTTTGATCTCGCCCATCTCGGTCAGACCGATCTTGCGGCCAAAACCTGTCAGGTCGACCCCATATTCTGCGGGCAGCCACACCAAAACCAGCAGCGCGCCCGCCACCAGCGCAGCGCCCACAGTCGCACCAACCAGACCGCCGCCACTGGCCTCGACCCCGCGAATATGGGCTTGGGATTTCGAAGAAGGCATCGCGTACTCCGTCGCTTCAGGCCAGCACGTAGCCAGCGATTTGATAGCCCATCAGGGCAAAGCCCGCAGTCATCATCAGGACATTGACCGCATACGCCTGCCGCACAAAGGCGGGCCTGCGCCGCCAGCGCGTCATCACAGCCAAAATAGCCGCCAAGGCCAAGAGCTGCCCGATCTCGACCCCGACATTGAAGGACAGCAAGTTCACCCACAGTCCCTCTGGGGCGATGTCGTAGTCCAGAATTTTCGACGCCAGACCAAATCCGTGCAGCAAGCCAAATATCAGGGTCGCAATCCGCGTATCCGGCTGCACCCCGAACCACCTCTGAAACGCGCCCAGATTGTCCAGCGCCTTGTACACCACCGAAAATCCTATAATCACGTCAATGATATAGCTGTTGAGGCCGAAATCGAACCACACCCCCAGCAGCATGGTCGACGAATGACCGACGGCAAAGAGTGTCACATAGAGGCCAATCTCCTTCATCCCGTAGAGAAAGAAGATCACCCCAAGCAGAAACAGGATGTGATCGTATCCGGTTACCATGTGCTTGGCGCCCAAATAGACGAACGGCACAATATGTGGGCCAGAAATTTCCTGAATGTAACCTTTGTCACCCTGTGCGACCGCATGGGCAAAGGCCGGATGGGCGAGGAGAAAGAAAACAAGCGCCAAACTGACCAGCGCCCAGACGCGCCCGCCCATCATGAGCGATATCTTTGAGTGATGGGTCTTGGCAGGCATTCGGGTGTCTCATCCTTGGCGCTTTCTGCCAGTCTCGACCAAGCGGGCGGACCGGGCCAGAGAGACGTTGGTCGAAGCCTTAGCCCCGCGCGCCATGGGCAGGGATGGCGCAGCGCGGATCCGTGCCATCCGCAGGACTGGACAGGCCGCTTTCGTCGATGCGCTGCCCGCGCCAGTTGCCAAAGATGTAGTACACGATAGCCATCAGCATGGTCGCCACGAAAGCGGCGGGGAAGCTGATCCAGATTGCGTCCGCGCCGTAGGTCGGCTGAAGCGCATAGATCAGGCCCAGTCGCACTGGGTAGAGGGACACCGTCAGGATCAGCAGCGGTACAATCACCTGCCCCGCCGCACGGACTGTGCCGAATAGCACCTGACTAACGCCAAATGCCACAAAGCCCCAAGTCGCCACACGTAGGATGTGTTCAGCAAGGTCCATCGCGCCCTCGGAACCGGTCAGAAACACGCCCAACGCCAAGCGATCCGCCAAAAGCAACAGCACCACAAGTCCACCGGTAAGCGCAAAGTTGAAACCTATTCCGGCACGGGTGATGCGGGCGACACGCTCCATCTTGCCCGCGCCAATATTTTGAGCCGCCATCGCCGATACTGCGCCGCCCAAAGCCATGGCCGGCATCTGCACATAGGTCCAGATTTGCTGGGTCGCGCCATAGGCCGCGGTGCTGTCCACGCCCTCGGCATTGATCAGACGCAGCACAGTCAGCGCGGCCGTGGTCACGACGATCATTTGCAAGCCAATCGGCAGCCCCTTTTGCACCACCAGGCGCAGGATCTCCGGATCAGGGCGCAGATACGCCAATTCCTTGCCTCGTAGCCGCAGGGGTAAGTCGCGCGCGTAGATATACGCCAGCATCGCCGCCAATGTCAGGTAATTGGCGACAGCCGTCGACAAGGCCGAGCCCGCAATCCCAAGGGCAGGCAACGGCCCGAGGCCCAGGATGAACACAGGGTTCAGCATGGCCCCCAACGACACCGCTATGATCATGAAGCGCAGAGGCGTGGTTGCGTCGCCCTCCCCGCGCAGGGTCATCATCAGCATCGTCTGGATCAAGAGCGCGGGCACCGCGACAAAGGTCAGCTGCAGATACGCCCGCGCCAAGTCCCGAATGTCCTGAGCCGTGCCCAGCAAATCCAATAGATGTGGCGCGAGGAAATAGCCTGCCACCGCCACAAGCGTGACCAAGGGCAGAAAGCTGCCCACGGCCGTCCCGACCACGCGGCGCGCTCGGTCCGTATTGCCAGCCCCCACGGCCTGCCCCACAAGGATCGTGGCCGCCATTCCAAAGCCAAAAACAAAGCTGGTCAGCAAAAACATGATCAGGTTGCCGTTCGTGGTCGCGGCCAAGGCCGCCTCTCCCAGCAGGTTGCCGACCCACGCGCTGTCAATGGAACCGTTGGCAGATTGCAGGACAGAACTGCCCAAAGTCGGCAGCGCAAAGAGCAGAAGTCGGCTGGCGATCGGCCCTTCGGTCAAAGGTCTGTCCTGCGCCATTACTCAGTCTCCTATCCGTGCGGCCTTGGGCTCTTTGAGATGGTATGTGTGGACAGACACGAGGCTTTCAATCACGCTTAGGGGCGCAAACGCCGCACACGGGATGTGCACCAAGTGCCTCTGAAAAAGGGAACTTTTCCTGCCCGCCCTGCGGCTTTGCGTCCCGCGCAGTGGGCGTGTCGCGGTCTTGCATGAACTTGGCGCACGGGGCTATCCCCTTGGAACGATTGGCCAGTAGGCCTTATGGACGAGTCCCCGATGCAGAACTTTCTGATCCTTCTGACCACGGTTGCAACGGCGGCGGTGCTGATGCACCCGCGCGTGGCCAACGCACCGCTTTGGCGGGCGACCATCACGCCGCTTGCCTCGATCATCGGTAGTGGATTTCTGGTGCTGGGACCGATCCTCAAGGAGAATTACGGCGCCTACGCCCCACTGATCATGCTGGGGCTCTGCGCGGCGGCCTATCTCTTTGGCGGGGCGATCAGGTACAACATGGCCAGCCTTGCAGCCCGCACGCGTGGCGGAACCGAGCGGCGACTAGAGACGCTCGCCTCTTGGATGTTGGCCTTTGCCTACGTGATCTCGGTTGCCTATTACATCAATCTCTTTGGCTCCTTTGGCGTCAGTCTGACTACGGTGGACGACGCCTACCATGCGCGCCTCTTGGCGAGTGCGCTGTTCGTCCTGATCCTGCTGGTCGGATGGACCCGAGGGTTCGCCGCAATGGAGCGGCTCGAGCAGATCTCTGTGGGCATCAAACTGGCGATCATCATGGGTCTGCTCTGCGGGCTTGCGCTATATTTCGGCGAGCAGGCCAAAGCAGGCGCTTTGTCAGCACCCCCGCCAACGTTGGGGCTTTGGGGCGCAATCACGCTGGGTTTTGGCCTGATCGTCACGGTCCAAGGGTTCGAGACCTCGCGCTACCTGACCCATGTCTACGACTGGCGGGTCTGCACCCGCTCGATGAAGATCGCGCAGGCCAGTTCGACTATGATCTACATGGTGTACATCGCGCTTCTGACCTACGCCCTGCCCGCGATGGCGATGCCTTCGGACGAAACGGCGATCATCGACGCGATGGAGATTGTCGCACCGATCCTGCCGCTTCTGCTAGTGGCGGCGGCCCTCAGCGCGCAACTAAGCGCAGCCGTCGCAGATACCAGCGGCTCTGGCGGTTTGGTCGAAGAGTTGACTGATGGCCGGATTTCGCCCCGCCAAGGCTATGCGGTTCTGGTGGGCATTGGTCTGGTACTGACGTGGACGACGAATGTCTTTCAGATCATCAGCTACGCGTCGCGGGCCTTTGCCGCCTATTACGCTCTGCAAAGTGCGATCGCGACGGTCCACTCTATACGGCAGCGAAAAACTGTCCGCACCGGGATGTATGGTGTAGCAACAGTGTTGGCGGGGCTGATCGTGCTATTCGGGCGACCGGTGGAGTAAGACGCGCCCTAAAGCCTATCCTCCACCGCAGACTTCGGCACGGCAGGCCATAAACGTAGCGCCAAAGCGACGCCGATGATTGCAACGCTCGCGAGCCCGACCAAGGCCGTCACCGCCCCAAACCCCGACATCAACCAGCCCGCCAAGGGGTAGCAGATCAACCAGCAGGCATGGGACAACGCAAACTGCGCCGCAAATAGCGCGGGCCGATCCGCCGATCCCGCCGACCGGCGCAGCAATCGGCCCGATGGCGTCTGAAGGCAGGCCCAGCCCAAACCGCTTAGCAGCCAGCCGCCAAGAAGCGCGGCCCAGCTCAGCTCCGATATCACGATAACCGCAGCAAGTGCCAAGAGCGCAGCGATCATTAGCCCAGCCCCCAGCAGCATCACTGGACGGTCTGCCATGCGGTCCAGCACACGTGGCAACGCCAAAGCTGCGAGCATGGACCCTGCCCCATAAGCGAACATCGTCCACGCCAGCGCCTGTTCATCTAAACCTAGCACGCCGCGCACCAAAACCACCGAATTGATCAGAACCATCGCGCCTGCCGCAGCAGCCGTTAAATTCAAGGCCAACAGCCCCCGTAACCGAGGGGTCTGCAAATACATCCTGATACCGCGCGTGGTGCGCTCGTAAACGCTGCGCTGTGGCGTCGCCGTAGCGTCGGGCAAAGCGGTCGTCAGCACCAGCACCGCCGCGCCCAGAAAACCAGCCGCCGTCCCCCAGAACAGCCCGTTCGACGAAACCACCATCAACAGCAGCGCGGCGATGGTCGGGCTCGCAATATTCTCAAGATCATGGGCCAGTCGCGACAACGACAGTGCGCGCGTGTACTGCGCCTCGTCCGGCAGAACATCGGGGATCGTGGCTTGGAACGTCGGCGTATAAGCAGCCGAGGCCGATTGCATGACAAAGATCAGGCCGTAAATCTGCCACACCTCGGTGACAAAAGGCAGGCACGCGGCGGTCAACGCTCTGATCAGGCTCAGACCCACCAACAGTTTTTTGCGATCCCACGTCCCGACAAAGGCCCCAGCGACAGGGGCTATTCCGACATAGGCGATCATCTTGATTGTGAAAACGGTGCCCAGAACCATTGCGGCCCCGCCCCCCGCCAAATCATAGGCCAAGAGCCCCAAGGCGACCGTCGCCAGACCCGTGCCAAGCAGGGTGACTACCTGCGAAAGGAACAGATGCAAATAGGTGCGATTGCGTAGAACATACAGCATGCCAGACCTCGGGCGGGGGCTTCAGGCCATCCTACACGCACAGGGCCCGCTTAGCGCAAGTCATGAAATAGCAGGCTTGCGCGCCAAGCGTTTAGTCGCTGTCCGACTTCCGTTCCCGCAAGATGGTAAAGACACCGCTCAGGATAATGATCCCCGCCCCGACAAAGGTTACGCTGTCCGGCACCTCGTTCCAGAACAGCCAGCCCAGGCCCGTGGCCCAGACCAGTGCTGTATAATCGAGCGGTGCCACCACTGCCGCTGGGGCCAGCCGGAACGCCTGTGTCATCAGGGTCATTCCAGCTGTGCCGAACAGCGCGATGCCTGCAAAGAGCCACAGATCCTCGGCCCGCACGGCTTGCCAAAAGAACGGCACGATCCCCGCACTCAACACCACCCCAGCACCAGTGAGATACAGCAGCAGGGTCCACACACTCTCGGCGCTGTCGACGAAACGGGCGCTCAACATCAGCAGGGCGTAGACAAAGGCGGTGGCAACGGGCAACAGCATGACCAGTTCGAACGCCGCCGTGCCCGGCCGTACAATCACCAGAACGCCCGCAAAACCGACCAGCACGGCAGACCATCGCCGCCAGCCCACTTGCTCCTTGAGGAACACAGCCGAGATCGCTGTGATGAAAAGTGGGGCGACAAAGATGAGCGCCGTCGCCTCGGCCAGCCCCAGATACCGGATGCTGGTAAAGAACAGGACCGTCGCTCCGATCCATAGGATGCCGCGTAAAAGATGCGCCATGGGCGTGCGCGACCACAAGGCTCCTGCACCGCCCATGCGCCACGCGATAAGGATGGCAAAGGGCAGCGCAATCAGATTGCGCAAGAACATGATCTGGATCGGTGCATAGTACTGGGTCAACGTCTTGGCCATGGCATCACTGACACACAGACTGGCCACGCCGATCGTCATCAGGGCGATCCCCGCGGCGGTGGTATCGACGGACTTTTCAGTGAGTGCGGTCATGGCATGAGCCCCCCCTTGCAAGCTGCAACCCTAACAGACGCCCGCCGCTTGTCATGCAATTTGATCATATTGCGTCCTGCACAGGGCAGCCTATTGAAATCGCGAAGAAAAGAAATAGCCCGAGCGTAGAGGCACGGGTGGCCCTTGGGCGCGTGTCTGCGTAGGGTGCGCGCAACACGACCCAAAACAAAGGACCCGCCCCATGGCCAAAGCCATCCATTCGATGATCCGCGTACTGAACGAAGAACGCTCGGTTGCCTTCTATGAAAAAGCGTTTGGCCTGACCGTGGCTGACCGTCTGGACTTCGCCGACTTCACGCTGGTCTACCTGAGCAATCCCGAGTCCGACTTCGAACTGGAACTGACCGTCAACAAAAGCCAGAGCGAGCCCTACGATCTGGGCAACGGCTACGGCCACTTTGCTGTGTCAGTCGAAGATGCTGCCGCAGAGCACGCCCGTTTCGAAGCCGAAGGCCTGTCCCCCCGCAAGCTGGTCGATTTCGCACCCGGTGGCGAAGTGATCGCGCGCTTCTTCTTTGTGCAAGACCCCGACGGTTACGAGATTGAGGTGCTACAGCGCGGCGGCCGATACAAATAATCGCGGCCCGTTGGTGCGGGGCTGTTAGCATGTCCGGCAGTCCCAAGCGCACAGGAGGCCCATGTGAAACTTGCTGTCATCGCCGATATCCACGGAAATTCAGACGCGTTGAGGGCGGTTTTGAGCGACATGGATCGGCAAGAGATCACGCAGGCGGTCAACCTTGGCGACCACTTCAGCGGACCGATGGATGCCGCTGGGACCGCTGAACTGCTGCTGGCCCGTGATTTCCCGTCGATCCGCGGGAACCACGACCGCTGGCTGATCGAAACGCCGGCAGAAGAGATGGACACGCTAGAACGCATTTCCTCTGCCCAACTCTTGGATCACCACGTCGACTGGCTGCGTGGCTTGCCCGCGACACGGACGCTTGGGGATATCTTCTTGTGCCATGCGACCCCCAAAGACGATTTGACCTATTGGCTCGAGCATGTGTCCCCTGACGGGTCTGTTAGGCCTGCCACTTTGCCGGAGATCGAACCTCATGCCGCAGGGATCAAGGTAAGCCTGTTCCTGTGCGCGCACACTCACATACCGCGCTGCGTTCGTCTGCCGGACGGGCGCACAATACTGAACCCCGGCAGCGTCGGCTGTCCGGCCTATAAGGACGACGCGCCGTATTATCACGAAATGCAGACAGGCTCGCCGAACGCCTCTTACGCCATTGCGGAACAGACAAGCCAAGGTTGGGACGTGACCTTTCGCTCGGTGCCCTACGATCCGGCCCGCATGATTGCGATGGCGCATGACAACGACCATGGCTGGTGGGAGACAAGGCTCGCGACTGGCTGGGTGTGATCAGGGCTGTGCCCAATCCATTCTACGCTGCTCCCAGATCTTTTCGCCGACAAGGCAATCGGACGGATCACGCAAGGCGTACTGGATTGGTTGCACATTCTCGGTCATGGGCAAGGACGCGATTTCCAGCACCAGTTTGCGGCGCACCGCTTCGGCGAAATCCTCCCAATTCAGGACGGGGATCACAAAGGAACCAGGCCCGCCGATCACGCAGGTTTCGTAGTAATAATCCAGATTGTCGAGATGCCATTGGGTGCCCATGCCCTCTTTGGTCATGAGCGGTAGGCCATTGATTACGATCCCTTCGGCAACCACGGCATCACGAGTTGGGGCGACCGGACGGCCTTGATTGTTTGGCCCATCGCCAGAGATATCGATGACTTTGCGCATGCCCTCGTATGAATTGGACTGGATGAACTCTGCACCGAACGACAACGCCTCCGAGATCGAGGTCCGGCGCTGCCCAATCGTAAAGGAATTTAGCAGCGTGTCGGCAAAACCGTTCAGATCCTCTTGGCTCTCAATCACCGTCCAGTCGATGATCACGTTTTGCGATCCAGCCCATTCGACGTAGCTGATCGCCACCTTCTGCAAAAGACCCGAGCGCACCGCCGCATACACGCCAGCAGACCGAAGCGCAGCCGCATATCCCTGCCGCTGGATTTCCAACTCGTTCTGGGTCATCGAGCGGGACACATCGACCATGAGAACCAGCTCTAGGTCGACCTCTATGGTTTGTGCCTGTGCAGGCAGCGCCAGCCACGCGGCGGATAGAAAGGCGAAATGTCGATGCATGGTGAAAGCGTCCGGCATCGACCCGCGATTGGTCAAATCACAAAGAAATTAACTCGCCCGCCCGCCAACTAGGCAATCGTACGCAAAACCGCAGCGACAATGGCCTCTGGGGCGTCCTCTTGGACCAAATGCCCTGCGTTTGGGATCGGGGTCATCGGGCGGGCGGTGAGACGGCTGGCCAGCTCTTGGCCCTTGGCCATCGGGATCCACCCATCCTCGGCCCCCCACAGAACGGTCACAGGGCAGTCCATGCGGTCATAAAGACCTTCGACTTCGTCAGTAAAGCGTTGATCCATCTGGGCAATCTGGCGGTAAAACGCGGGCTGCCCCACAGGTCCCGTCCAAGGGGCGGCGTAGATCTGCAATGCCTCTTCGGACAGAAGCTTGTGCGCGGCCGTTTGCAGATACGCCCGCAGCATTGCGTCGTGCATGTAGGCTGGCATCCCCGCAAACGCGGCCTCGTGGTGGCGCACATGCTGGACAAAGGGCGAGCCCCACGGCGCCAAGGCCACTGCGTCGAAAATGGTCAGGGACGCATAGCGCAAACCGTCCAAATAATAGCCACGCAAGGCAGTCGCGCCGCCAAAATCATGGGCAAGGATGTCGGGCCGCTCTAGCCCCCACTCCTGCAGCAGACCTGCCAGAATCCTGTTCTGCACTCCTAACGAGACATCCTGATCCGCCCGCATTTCTGACTGCCCATAACCCGCGAGGTCGAAATAATAGACCGTCCGCCGATCACAAAGATGCGGCACAATCCGCCGCCAGACCTGCGACGAGAACGGCGTGCCGTGGATCGCGACCAAGGGCGGGCCCGCCCCTATTTGACCCCACCGAATAGCGTTGCCTTCGATAATGGATGTGTTGGGCAGATCAAGCATCGTACGACTCGCATTGTCATTTAGCTAATTAACTATATGATAGCCGTCATGGAGCGATCAACACAAATCAAAGCAATGGCGAGCGAACAGCGGCTCAAGATTTTGCACCTGCTGGCCCGTCCGGCAGACCATTTCGGCGACCAGTGGTCGGCGGACCCTGCGGAGTTCGGCGTATGCATGACCTTGATCGCCGAAGCATTGGGCGTCTCGCAACCCACGGCCAGCCGTCATCTCGACATCCTGAAGCAAGCCGGTTTCATCACCGTGCAGCGCCACATGAAGTGGTCTTATTGCAAGCGGGATGAGACCGCGATCAGCGGCTATCTAGAGTGGCTTCGCGCCGAGTTGGGCGCAGAGGCAGAAATATAAAAGCGGGGCACCTTTCGGCACCCCGCTCGCTAATACTGTTGGGTCTGTCAGTTAGCCGTAGACCAACCGTGGCAGCCACGTGACAATCTGCGGAAAGACCATACAGAGCACCAAGCCCACGATCTGCAAGAACAGGAACGGAAGTGCCGACTTGAAGATATCACTCATTGGAATCTCGGGCGGTGCAACGCCCCGCAGATAGAACAATGCGTAGCCAAAGGGCGGCGACAGGAACGACATCTGCATGTTCACGAGGTAAAGCACCCCGAACCACAGCACCAGATCCTCGGGCGTTTCCAGACCAAAGGCCTGCGCGCCGAGCGCCTTGATGATAGGCACAAAGATCGGAACACAGAGCAGTAGAATGCCCACCCAATCAAGGAACATACCCAAGATCACCAGCAGGATCTGCATCAGGATCAGAATGCCCCACGGCCCCAAACCTGTGGCCGCCAATGACTCTTGCACGAACTGCTGTCCCCCTTCGAGCACATACAGTCCCACAAAGATGGTCGCGCCAAACATGATCCAGATGACCATGGCAGATGCCTTGAGCGTGGTCACACAAGCTTCGCGTACGGTGGGCCAGTCCAGCTTGCGATGGATCGCCGCCACAATGAATGCGCCAAAAGTGCCGATCCCCGCAGCCTCGACCGGAGTTGCCACGCCAGAAAAGATGATCCCCAGCACGACCACCACCAACGTGATGGGTGCGGCCATCTTGCCAACCAGACGCAGTTTCTCGGCATTGCTCACGCGCTCGTCTACCGGAATGGCCGGACCAAGAGCAGGGTTAATGTAGCTGCGGACGACCACGTACATCATGTACATCCCCGACAGCAGTAGGCCGGGAATGACGGCGCCGATGAACAGCTCGCCCACCGATTGCTCGGCCACCACTGCGTAAATGATGGCAAGGATCGACGGCGGGATCAGGATGCCCAAGGTGCCCCCCGCCATGATAGAGCCCATAGCGATTTTGGGGTCATAGTGGCGCTTCAGCATGGCTGGCAGGGCGATGATGCCCATGGTCACAACCGCCGCGCCGATCACGCCGACCATCGCGGCCAGAATGGTCGATGCGATGATCGTCGCCGCCGCAAGGCCACCCTTGAGCCCGCCCATGACCTTGTAGATCACATCGAACATGTCGTTGATGATCCCTGCCCTTTCGAGCATGGCCGCCATGAAGATAAACAGCGGAATGGCCGAGAGCTGATAGTTCGTCATCAACGGAAAAATCCGCGAGGGCACGATATTCAGCGCCCGCGCATCCCCGAGGATGAACAGAAACACACAAGCCAGACCGCCCGTGACAAAGGCCAGCGGCAGACCCGCCATCAGCAGCGCCAACAGGCTGCCGAACATGATCAGCGTGAGCCACGCAATCTCGATTTCGATACCCATAGCTCAGTTCCCCCGCGCGACTTCACGGATGTCTTTCGACAGTTTCGACACGCCTTGCAGCACCAACAGCAGGCCGCCCATCACCATGACCCACTTCATCGGCCAGAGCGGGACTTCCCATTCGTTGAAGCTGATTTCGCCCCAGCGGATGTTCGGATCGGTCCACTGGTTCAGGCCAAAGCCTGACACCATCTCGCCAAAGCCGACTTGGCCGCGTGCCCAATCCGACACCACCGCGTTGCCCGAAGGCACGGCAATCGCGTCCATCGCGAAAATCCAGCTGGTGACCAGCAACGTGCCTGCAAAGATGAAGAAAAAGATCGAGGTCAGCAGATCGACCCACGCCTTCTTTGGCTTGGACATCGGTGCGTAGAAGATGTCCACGCGCACGTGGCTTTCGGTCAGCATCGCGTAGGAGCCTGCGATCAGGTATTGCATACCAAACATCAGGTACATCGCCTCGTGAGCCCAGTTTGTGGGCGAGCCAAAGACGTAGCGTGCGATCACTTCGTAGTAGTACACAAAGACCGCGATCACAGCCCAATAGGCGACGAACTCTCCGCAAAAAAGCGAAAGGCGGTCGATCCAGTTTTCGGCGTAGTCCTTGTCCTGCTTGGGGGCATCCTCGGCCTCGGCAGCGGCCAAGGCGCGCTCTGCTTCCGAGATTTCCTCTTCGGGGGGCAGTTGCGCATTGGCGCGGCGCACCAGTCCCGGCAACAGCACCAAATCCACCGCCAAAAGAGCGAGCAGCAAATAGAACGCGTAGCCCGCAGAGTTGTCCCATGATTGCCGCGTGGCCGCTGCGGCATCACGCTCGGGTGTCATAGTTTCCAGTGTCGCGCGTGCTTCTTCGAGGCGCTCTTCGCCCTTGTAAATTGTGTCTTCTGCGCGGGTCAAACGGCGCTCTGCCGACTTTTTGGCGAAAGAGCCTTCTTCAGCGGCCGCAACGGCAGCCTGCAATTCTGCCAGCCCCTCTCTGGCTTCGGTAACGCGACCTTCTTCGCGGTCCAGAACCCGCTGCGCAACGCGCAACTCGTTTTCGAAACCCGAGAGAATGGTCCGCGCGTCGTGGGTCTGAGCATTTGCGTAGAGAATGAAGAGAAAGACTGGCAGGTACACCAGTCCCCACAGGCTTTTGAGATAGAACCGATGCAAGCCAAGAATACCGCCCGTAACAGCGATCATGTAACCAAGCGGCAAGGTAAAACGTTTCTGTGTTGGCTGGGGACGGCGCGACAAAATCATCGCGATGATCGGAAAGCCGATCAGGCCGATCCAGTACAACCAATGCGGCAGCGTAAAGCTGAGCCCCGGCATGGCGTTCCTCGTTTATTGAGACAGACAAAAGGCCGCCCGGATGATCTCCGGGCGGCAAGTCGGGCGCTGTTCCGCGATCAGAGCTTCAGTTCGAGCCCCTGCGTCAACGCCGGGTCTACGTAGCCCAGCGAACCGGACATCATGTAGTCCAGCTGGATTTTGAACACCTTGGCCGCCATCGGGTCGCGGTTGGCGTAGTCGTACCAGATCGGCACGGCGACCTCGGTCATCAGTTCCACGTCGTCCTGGCTGAGGCGGGTGACTTCGGTTCCATCGGCCTCGAACTTGCCCCAAGCCTCTTGGTCCGCCTTCTGGATCGCGGCGTGGTGCATGTCGGAGTAGACGTGGGTTTCCATTTCGACGAACTGCTGCATCTGGGGCGACAGCGCATCCCACGCGGCCTTGCCCACGGTGATATCCATGATGTCCACGGGCTGGTACAGCGACATAAAGCCCGGAGGGCCCATGACGATGTAGTCGGTGACTTGGCTGAACCCGAGCGCGTAGTTTACCGCGGGGCCCACGTAGTCGGCCACGTCGATGGTGCCCTTTTCCAGTGCGGGGAAGATTTCAGAGCCGGGCAGAACCGTGGTCTCGGCCCCAATCGCGGTAAAGATTTCCGCGACCATGCCCCCGGGCAGACGCATCTTGCGGCCCGCGAAGTCATCGATCGAACGGATCGGCACTTTGGAGTGGATGATGTTCGGGCCATGGTGGACGGGGCCGACAAAGTGAAGTCCCTGCGCAGCATAGAGTTCGCGCGCGATGTCGATGCCGCCAAGGCCGTAGTAGAAAACGTCAAATTCGTGGGGATTGCGCAATCCCAGTGGGATCGAGGTCAAGAAGGTCGCCGCCGGAATGATGCCCTGCGCGTAGATGGTAAAGGGGTTCACCGCCTCGAGCACGCCATTCTTTACCGCGTCATAGAGTTGGAAGTCGCCGACAACGTCATTCGCGCCGAAGGGGGTAAAGGACAGCTCCCCACCTGTCTTTTCCTCGATGGTGGCGCACCAGTCCTTGAAAATCTGAAGGCCCGCGCCGCCCGGCCAGCTGGTCTGGATCTTCCAGTTGGTGCCTTTGGCCTGCGCGCCTGCGATATGGGGTGCAGCCAGCGTCGCAGCCCCTGCGCCCGCCAATGTGCGCAGCGCGGCGCGCCGTGTCGTAACTTTGGTCATATGATTTCCTCCCTTTGCTTGCCAAAGGGGCCAGTCTCCTCCACTCGCCCCGCCGACACCGAAGAAGGTAACGCAGCACAACCAAATTTGTATACAAAATTTAACATGTATAGATTTTTCGTGCACAAGATAGCGATAACGCCGCATGGCCGCATGCACAAAGCGACGCAAGATCAGGGGTATAGCGACAACGCAGCGAAATGAAAAAACTTACAGGATGCAGTGTAGCACAGGGCCTTTGCTGGTGGGTTTCGCCTCAAAGCTGAGTCGCAGGCCAGCCTATTTGGTCGATCAATCTCGCCTCTTCTGTGGAGGAAGTGCAGCGCTGCCGCATGAAAGCGCAACAATCAAATTCCAGAATAATCCTTCCCAACAGGCGATTAATTCCGCACCATCCGACTATTGATCCGCCATATTTTTAAGGACTTTTCTGATGGAAAGCGATTTTGACCGCGACGCGGAGGGCACGCCTGTTTTTGTCATCGGGCTTACCATGGCGGGTGCAATCTCTGCCGGTGCCTATACGGCAGGCGTCGTAGACTACCTGATGCGCGCGATGCATGCCCACAACAAACGAGTCGGTACGCCCGGCGGCCCCAAACACAAAGTGATGGTCAAAGCGATCTCGGGCGCCTCTGCTGGCGGCATTTGCGCAGGACTGATTGCGACAAACCTGTTGGCTGTCGGCCGCAATGGCGCGCCGGACTGGGACACGCCACAACCCCTACCGTATCCTGGCGGCGAAACAAAACTGGTTCTGGACCGCATCTACAAAGCATGGGTTCAAGACATCAAAATGTGGGACGAAGGGTCGAAAACCGGCCTACTTGCCATGGAGGATCTGGACGAGACCGATCGCAAAACGCTGGACCAAGAGGCGGCAGGCCTAGACGCCGCTGGAGCGATTTCTGCTCTGAACGGTCACCATCTGGATGATGTAGCCAAGGCCGCAGTGGGCGGGATTCCGGCGTGGACCACATCTGATGCCGGCTATGATTTTCTATCTTCAGAACTCGAACTCTTTCTGACCACGACAGCGATCAATCCCACTGTCTACGAGGTGACCTTTGGCGGCAACGCGCCCTTCAAGATGTCGCAGCACGGCATTGTCCGGCACTTCTGCGTCGAAGGCTTGGGGTCAGGCCCGCAGCTGCCCTCGCCGTGGCTCGTGTCTTGGCGCGATACAGGGATCAGACTGAACCCGCGCAATGCCACGTCGCCCTTGCCACTGGACAGCGCGAATGGCGGCGGTTGGACAAAGCTCACGGTGTCGAGCCTTGCCACAGGGGCGTTTCCAATGGCGCTCGCGCCGCGCGTCATCGACACAACCCCTTGGGAAATGGGTGGGCTTGGCGGCCCTGATCGCACCAGCCAAGGCGGCGCCCTGCCCTACGATCTGGACGCGCGATACACGGCCCGCCCCTATTTCGGCCTAAATGCGGTCGAGACGCGTGCACCCTATGTTGCGCTGGATGGCGGCGCTGTGGACAACGAACCCTTTGCCTATGCCCGTTACGCGATCCGCAAGGGCGGGCCTGACGCGAGCGGCGCGCTACAACTGGACCCGAACCCCCGCACGGCCAAAGAGGCGCACCGCGCGGTTCTGATGGTCGATCCCTTCCCCGAGGGCGATACCTTTAGCGTGTTGGACCCCCCGCGCCTGCTCAAGATGCTGGGGATCGCCGCCGTTGGAAAACGACTACAAAAGACGCTGGTCGGTCAAGCGCGCTTCAAACCTGCTGAACTTGTGCAAGCCCAAGACCCCGAGGTCCATTCGCGGTTCATGATCACGCCGCGGCGCGGCTCGGACGGCAGGACCGACGGCATTGGTGCAGGCGCGATTTCTTGCGGATTGCTCGGTGGATTCGGCGGCTTTTTGGACGAAAGTTTCCGCAAGCACGACTTCGTTCTGGGTCAGCGCAACTGCCAATGGTTTCTGAAACGCCACTTTGTTCTGAACCCAGAAAATGCCGTCTTGAGCATGTCGGATAGCAGCGCGACTGAATCTGTCCGCATCATTGATCCGGGGCCGGACAGCGACCTGACCCCCGAGATCCACCTACATGAATGGCCGCAGATGGCAGGGGCAGGATTTGACGCAATGGTTGCTCAGCTGGACACACGCTTGAAGAAGCTGGGGAAAGTCGAGATCGACAAGCTGTCCTCCAAGGGAGCCATGGGGTTTGTTCTCAAGACCGCCTGGTCCAATTTCACGGGGCTCAGCCTGCGCAGCATGTTGGTGGACACAGCCAACCGTGCGATGATGGCTGACCTGATCCTACGCAATCAACACGCGGACTATGCCGCCTATTCCGACGCAGAACGCGTATTGTTGGTGGGCCTGATCCGGCAGGGCGACACACCCATCTCAGCCGCTGATCTGGAGTCCTATGTGGTCAACGCCCAAAGCTCCGAGGAATTGGACGCCAAACTGCCGCAGGTCGGGCTGCCGAAACCTCCGGACATCGAATTCTTCTTGAAGCGTCAAGAAAAGAAAACCCCGGTCACGCGCAGCCTGAAAAGCATGTTCGGAACGCCGAAATTCTACTTCAAAGCCTGATCAAACGAAGAAGCCCCTGCCCTACGTCGCGGGCAAGGGCCTGTCGCCTGCATCAGACGCGCGTTACTCAGGCAGGGCATACACCGCGATCTGGTCGCCGACCTGATCCTTTAGAATCGTGTTTCCGCCCGCGACAAAGGCAACGTACTGGCGCCCTTCGTACTCATACACTGCGGGGATCGATACGGCGGGGGCCTCGACGATGTCTTCCCACAGCTCTTCGCCAGTGGCCTCGTCATAGGCGCGGACTTTGGCGTCCATGGTTGCCCCGATAAAGATCACGCCGCCCGCCGTCACAGCCGGACCGCCGATGGTGGGCGAGCCCATGCTTTCGGGCATGTAGAACCCATAGCGCTGCGAGGACCCGATGGGCCTACGCCATTTGATGTCGCCGGTGCCCATGTCGATGGCGGCAATCTCGCCATAAGGCGGTTCCCAGCAGGGCATTCCGGCCCAGTTCAACGCTGTTTTCAAAGACATCCCATAGGGCGCGCCGGTCTGTGGGTGAAAGCCGCCTTCGCCGTTGGTGGCCCCTTCGGTCTGCTGCTCGTAATCCTCGCGGGTGTAAAGCTGGATGTATTGAACAATGTGCGAGAAGTTCACGATGGCCGTCTGGCTTTCGGGGTCAAACGCCACACCGCCCCACTGCACGCCGCCCGAGCTGTCGGGATAGGTGAACACACCGCTGCCGTTGAGCGTCGGCGGGGTATACATGCCCTCGTACCACAGATCGTCCCACAGCTTGGAACAGCCCCCTAGGCTAACCGCGTCCGCGATCCACCAGACGTCCGGTTTGTGCGACTGGTCCAGAAGGGGCGCAGGCTTGGTCGGGAAGGGCTGGGTTTCGGCGTAAACCTCGCCCTCAATCGTGCCGTCCCCACCGGGCACGGGGCGCTCTTCGATGGGCCAGACATCTTCGCCAGTGAGGCGGTTCACGACAAAGAGAAAGCCCTGCTTGGTCGCTTGGATCAATGCGGGGATGTCTTCGCCATCAACGGTAATGTCCATCAATGTCGGGGCAGAGTTGATGTCATAGTCCCAGATATCGTGGTGCACCCACTGGCGCGACCAGACAACCTCTCCGGTCTCTAAATCAAGCGCGGTGGTCGATGTGGCATAGGGGATCTCTTCGGTCCGATTGCCGCCCCAATAATTTGGCGAGGGCGATGCGACCGGCAGATAGACCAGCCCTGCCCCTTCGTCTGCAGACATGGCCGTCCAGACGTTCGCTGTGCCGGTCTGCTGGCGAATATCCTCGGGCAGTGTTTCAAAAGTCCACTGCAACTCACCGGTCTGAGGGTCCAGCGAAAAGACCGCCCCCGGAGGAGCTTCGGCCCAATCCCAGTCCGATCCGGCCCAGCCGAGCACCACGTGGTTGCCCACCACGGTCGGGGGCTGCAACAGTGAGGTCGGGAAGCGCGCGTTGACGGTGTTGTACTGGTTGGTGTCGAACACGCCATCCTCGCCGAAATCGGCGCAGGGCTCGCCCGTGTCTGCATCAACAGCAAAGAGGCGCGCGTCCATCGTGCCAAGGTATACGATCTTCTGGCAGGCCTCGCCTTCGGCGGGTTCATCGGCCTCCCAATAGGCCACACCGCGGTTCTTGATGGCAGGCTGGGTCAGCGGCTCTAGCGTGGATTTGGTGTCAAAGCTCCACTTTTCCTCGCCCGTTGCAGGATCAAGCGCCAGAATGCGGTAAAAGGGCGTACCGATATACAGAGTATCATTGGCGAAAACCGGCGTCGCAGACCAAACGGTCGCAGCCAGATCGCCGGTGCCGTCGGAGAGGTCGCCGGTGTGCACCTCCCAAACCTTTTCCAACTGATCCACATTGTCCGCCGTAATCTGCGACAGAGGCGAATATTTCTGCGCATTCAGCTGTCCATGGAAGCCGTCCCATGTGGCGGTTTCGGGCACCAGCGGGGCAGTGCGCTCGGTTTGCGCTTGTGCAGCAACGCCCGCAACCAGCGCGCTTGTCAGGAGCAAGGTGAAACGGATCACAGCAAAGCTCCTTCCATCAGGCTTGCGCGGCGCGCGGGACGCATGCAGTCCAAGATCAGACCGATGGCCGCGACGACCATAGCAAGGATCAACATCGGCTGGTGCAAGAAGCCCGCCGCTAGCGCGGTACCAAGAATACCCAAACCGGTCAGAACACGCAGAACATTCCGGCCAAATCGCGAGGCGATGAGAGCAATGATCAGCCCCGCTCCGGCCACGAGCAACGACGAGACAATAACCAGCAGCGCGCCAGCCGAGCCATTAATACCAGTCAAAGGGGTGAGATAGGCATAGAGCGCGATCGCAGCCCCAGCCAGTCCGCCGGCGACCGTCAGCACGGCCCCGAAGCGGTAGGAATTTTGTGTAATCGACATGAAAAGTGCCTTTGAACAGAGTTCAAACCAAATCAAACGGTGAGGACAAAAACCTTGTCTGCACAGTATGTTACGGTCGAACGTGTCGCAGAGCGGATAGTTCCAGCACTTTTTCACATTTTATATCGCGTCCTTGGCAGGGGCCTGTTTTCTAAGCCCGAAACGCGCTGCTCGCCCCCGTCATCTCGGGATCGTGAAGTGGCCCACCGCGTCAGTGCGAGATCATCCAAGGCCGCTTGGCCGGAAAACTCTTGGACCCATCAGGCCGGTAGAGCGTACCGGACGACTTTTTGGATGATCCAGAACAACACGAGCATCCAGCCCCATGACCGCTGCGCTTGGGTTCGTGCTGCGCGCGTTCGTTGGTTTCGAATGCGGTACGGCGGCCTTTGTCCATGCCAGCAATCTTGGGCGCTGTGAAAAGAACGCGCGGCGCGTCTGCCGCGCATGTGGGGCAGCTGCAGGGCTGATCGAACGCAGACATCGGCGCATGGCTGGTAAAGGGACCGCAATCTTCGCAGAGGTAATCATAATAGGGCATCTGAATTCCTTTCGGGACGGTTGGTGGCTGCTGCGCGCGAGGCGCAGCAACCTTGGCTTTGGAGTGGTGGTCAGAGATCCGGCGCCAACGGAATGTCGATCGATCCGTCGAGATACTTGGTCGGCCCGTCGGGCCCCAGTTTGACATCGAAATCAAAGATGTCCGTCGGGAGCCATAGAGTTGCACAGGCGTTCGGAATATCCACCACGCCCGAAATATGTCCTTGGACGGGCGCGGTCCCGAGGATCGCATAGGCCTGCGCGCCTGTGTATCCGAACTTCTTTAGGTACTCGATCGCGTTTAGACAGGCCTGACGGTAGGCGACGTGGACGTCCAGATAATGCTGGGTGCCCGCCTCATCGACAGAGATGCCTTCGAAAATCAGATAATCATCGTATTTCGGCGCGATGGGCGATGGTTTGAAGATCGGGTTTTTCACGCCGTATTTGCTGACGCCCTCTTTGATCAGTGACACCTTCAGATGCAGCCAGCCCGCCATCTCGATTGCACCACAAAAGGTGATCTCGCCGTCGCCTTGGCTGAAGTGCAGATCGCCCATCGAAAGACCCGCGCCATCGACATAGACGGGGAAATAGATCTTACAGCCGCGGCTCAGGTCCTTGATATCGCAGTTACCACCATGTTCCCGCGGCGGCACGGTGCGAGCGCCCTCGGCTGCAGCCTTGTCACGTTCCTCGCCCTTCATTGCGCCCATATGGGCGGACTGGGTGTTTGGCAGAGCAGCCAAAGGCGGCGTACGCTCTGGATTGGTGTCAAACAGGGCCTTTTCGCGGCTGTTCCACATGTCCAGCATTTTGCGGTCAGGAAGACAGCCGATCAGGCCGGGGTGGATCAGACCGGCATAGTTCACACCAGGCACGTGGCGCGAAGACGTGAACATGCCATGGAAATCCCAGATCGATTTTTGCGCTTCGGGGAAATGCTCGGTCAGAAAGCCGCCGCCGTTCTGTTTGGAAAAGAAGCCGTTAAAGCCCCAGTTCATCTCCTCTTTGGCGCCGATATCCAGAATTTCGACCACCAGCAGGTCGCCCGGTTCTGCGCCTTTGACCCCGATGGGGCCGGACAGATAGTGGACCTGCTCTAGCTCCACATCACGGACGTCGGCAGCGTCGTCGTTGTTCTTGATTTGGCCGCCGGTCCAGTCATAGGTCTCGATCTTGAAATCATCGCCGGGCTCGACCCAGACGTTGATCGGAATGTCCGGATGCCAACGGTTGTGCACGTTCTCGTTGGTGTGCGGGCTTTCGCTAAGATCAACGGAAATGAGCGTGTCAGCCATGGGTATTACCTCCTTGCTTGAAATTTTTTAGACGGACAGGAATTTCGACACTCGGTCCGCGTCGATGCCGTCGCGGGGGCTGTCGTGGACGAATTGGCCGTTTTCGATCACCATCACGCGGTCCGCCACGTCGAGGGCGAAGCTCAGCACCTGTTCAGAGACGATGATCGACAAGTTCCTCTCGTCGCGGATGCGGCGCAGGGTGCGGGCCATTTCGCGGATGATGGAGGGCTGGATGCCTTCGGTCGGCTCGTCCAGCAGCAGCACCTTGGGGTCAGAGGCCAGCGCGCGAGCAATCGCGAGCTGCTGTTGCTGCCCGCCGGACAGGTTCCCCCCGCGCCGGCCCTTCATTTCCAAGAGCACGGGGAACAGCTCGTAAATGTCCGTTGGCACAGACTTTTTGCCAGTGACGGTCAGGCCTGTTTCCACGTTCTCCTGCACGGTCATCGCCGAAAAGATCATGCGCCCTTGCGGGACATAGGCGATGCCGTTGGCGACGCGCTTGTGGGACTTCATCGCGGTCACATCCGTGCCGCCCACAGTGACCGACCCGTTCGAGGTCGGCACGATCCCCATCATCGTTTTCATCAGGGTGGTCTTGCCCATCCCGTTCCGGCCCATGATGGCGACAATCTCGCCGGGTTTGACGTTCAGGTTCAGACCGTGCAGCACCTCGGATTCCCCATAGGCCGCACGCAGGTTTGTCAGGTTCAGCATAGAGGTGCTCCTTTAGTGGCCGAGGTAGACTTCGATGACTTTGGGATCGTTCTGCACCCGCTCCATGGAGCCTTCGGACAAGACTTTGCCCTGATGCAGAACCGTGACGCGGGTGGCGATATCGGCGACGAAACCCATGTCGTGCTCGATCACGATGACCGATCGGTCGGCGATGATGCGATTGAGTAGCTCTGCCGTTTTCTTGCGCTCTGCCACGGACATGCCCGCTACGGGTTCGTCCAGCATCAAGAGCTCAGGGTCCTGGATCAGCAGCATCCCGATCTCGAGCCATTGTTTTTGCCCGTGGCTCAGGAACGCTGCCTTCTCTTCCAAGAGGTCCTGCAAGAAAATCATCTCCGCGATCTCTTGAATGCGGGCCTTCACCGCGTCGTCGCGGCGGAAAAACAGCGCGCCAAAGACGTTGTACCCCTTGGGATAGCTGAGTTCGAGGTTCTCGAAGACGGTCAAGTCTTCGTACACCGACGGGGTCTGGAATTTGCGGCCAACACCGGCGTGGACGATCTGATCCTCGCGCATGTTCAAGAGCTCGTGCCCCTTGAAGTTGACCGACCCGCCGGTGGCTTTGGTCCGCCCGCAGATCAGGTCGAGCACGGTAGTCTTGCCCGCCCCGTTAGGGCCGATAATCACGCGGCATTCGTTGGGCTCGACGTAGAAGCTGAGTTCATTGACCGCCTTGAAGCCATCGAAAGAGACCGTCAGATCCTCGACCATCAGGACAAAGTTGGGGTTGTTCTGGACCATGATGTCACCTCATTCCGCAGGGGTTTTCGGGGCGGCAGAGCTGCTGCTCTGGCGGCTGAACAGCCCGTCGATACGGGGCGCGACCCAATCGGCCCAGATGCCTGCCAAACCGCGGGGGAAGGCCATGACGACCGCGATGAACAGCGCCCCAAGGCCCAAGAGCCAGACTTCGGGGAAGCTTTCCGAGAAGGTGGTTTTGGCAAAGTTCACCAGAAGGGTGCCGTAGACCGCCCCGATGATCGACAGACGCCCGCCGACCGCACAGAAGATCACCATCTCGATCGAGGGAACGATCCCGACCAGCGTGGGCGACATGAAGCCGACCTGCAGGGTGAACATGGCCCCGCCGATGGCCGCAAAGGCCGCGCCAAGACAGAAGACAGAAATCTTGAAGCTGGCCACGTCGTAGCCCGAGAAGCGCACGCGGTCCTCTTGGTCGCGCATCGCGATCAGCAGACGGCCCAGTTTGGATTTGCGGACGTAGTGGGCGGCGAAGAGACAGGCGAACAGAAGGATGCCGTTGACGAAGTAGAGGATGTTTTTGGCTTCGTCCGTGCGGATGTCCCAGCCGTTCAGGGTACGCAGGTCGGTGATGCCATTCACGCCACCGGTAAAGCCCTGCTGCCCGATGATCAGGATGGTCAGGATTGCCGCAATCGCTTGGGTGATGATCGCGAAATAGACCCCGCCCACACGACGCCGGAACATGGCAAAGGCGATGATAAAGGCGAAAACGACAGGCACAGCGATGATGGCGATCAGGGTCAGGCCGAACGAGTGGAACGGCTCCCACCACCACGGCAGGGCCGTGATCTGGTTCCAGTCCATAAAATCGGGGATGCCGGGTGTGGACTGGATCGCGGTGTTTTCTGGGGTCGACGCCTCGAGCTTGAGGAACATGGCCATGCAGTACCCGCCAAGGCCAAAGAACACGCCCTGCCCCAAGCTTAGAATGCCGCCCGCGCCCCAGCACAGGACCAGACCGACCGCAACAAAGGCATAGGTCAGATACTTGCCGAACAGGTTCAGGCGGAAGGTGTCCAGCGCCATGGGTAGGACCACAAAGATCAGGGCCGCGAGGATCGCAAAGGCGATGGCTTCTTTGGGTGTGATGAAAGCTGTTTTGCTGTTGGATGACATGGGGCTCTCCTTATTTCCGCAGCTTCAGGGCAAAGAGACCCTGCGGACGCAGCATCAGGATGCCGACCACGGTCAGCAGCGTGAGAACCTTGGCCATTGAGCCCGAGAGGAAGAATTCAAGGATGGATTGCGCCTGAGAGATGCTAAACGCACTGGCGATGGTGCCCAGCAGACTGCCCGCGCCGCCAAAGACGACCACAAGAAAGGTGTCGACGATGTAAAGCTGACCCGCAGTCGGACCGGTGGACCCGATCATGGTAAAGGCAGAGCCCGCGACGCCCGCCACACCGCAACCGATGCCAAAGGTCAGACGGTCGGTCCATTCGGTGTTGATACCAACCGCGCCCGCCATGATGCGGTTCTGGTTGATCGCACGGACTTGCTTGCCCCATGTGGACCGGAACATCAGGACGTAGATCGCGATGGAAATACTGACGGCCAGCACCATGACGAACATCCCGTTGATAGGCACTTCGATCATGTCTGTCAGAGGCAGCGATCCCATCATCCAGTCGGGGATCGTGACGCCGACTTCGCGCGCGCCAAAGACGCTGCGATAAATCTGCTGCAGGATCAGGCTTAGACCCCAGGTGGCCAGCAGCGTATCCAGCGGGCGCTTGTACAGGTGCCGGATCATCGCCCATTCAATGAACATCCCCAGCGCGCCCGTGACCACAAAGGCCAGTGCCATGGCAACAAAGAAATAAATGGAAAAGGCAAAGGGGATGTAGGTGGAGAACAGGTTCGAGACCAAATAGGTCACATAGGCCCCAAGGATCATAAACTCGCCATGGGCCATATTGATCACGCCCATCTGGCCGAAAATAATCGCCAGCCCCAGCGCCATTAGGACGAAAACGGAAAAGAGGATCAGACCCGCAAACCCCTGCATGGCAAAGATCGCGGTTAGCTCCCCCATTGTGTAGTCAGCAAACATCAAGGTTCCTTCCAGTCGAGACCCAAGGGAAAAGAGCCCGTGCCATTGCTGGCGGGGTGCCAAAGGCACGGGCAGTTCGGGGTTCGTGCAACCAGCAACCCCGTTTCAGGATCGGGAGCCCCAGGGAGCGAGGCCCTTACTGGTAGCCCTCGGGGAAGGGATCGGGCTCGACCAGATCATCGGTCTCGAACACCACTTCGTACTGGCCATTCGCCATCGCCTTGCCGACGCGGGTCTTGGACCAGAGGTGATGGTTTGGGTGGACTTTGACGTAGCCTTCGGGCGCCGATGTCAGCTCAATGCCGGGCGACGCTTCGCGGACCTTGTCCACATCAAAGCTGCCCGCTTTTTCGACCGCTGCTTTCCACAGCCACGGGCCAAGGTAGGCCGCCTGCGTCACGTCACCGATTACCATGTCGTCACCCCACATCTCTTTGAATGCGGCCACGAATTCTTGGTTGTTCTCGTTCTCCAGCGACTGGAAGTACTTCATGCAGGCATAGGCGCCTTCGATGTTCTCGCCGCCGATGCCGCGGATTTCGTCCTCGGTGACCGAAATGGTCAGCAGAACGGGGCTTTCCTTGGTCATATCGATGCCCGCAGCCTTGAGCTGTTTGTAAAAGGCCACGTTCGAACCACCCACAACGATCGCGTAGATCACGTCGGGCTTCTTCAGTTTGATCTTGTTGATGACCGAGTTGAACTGGGTGTGGCCCAGCGGATAATACTCTTCGCCGACGACCTTAAGGCCCAGCTTTTCAATGTGCTTGCGGGCGATCTTGTTCGAGGTGCGCGGCCAGATGTAGTCCGAGCCGAGCAGGTAGAAGCTCTTTGCGCCCTTCTCTTTGGTCACCCAATCGATGCCTGCGATGATCTGCTGGGTGGCTTCCTGACCGGTGTAAATCACGTTGGGCGACTGCTCTAGGCCTTCGTAGAAGGTGGGGTAGTAGAGCATGCCGTTGTACTGTTCGAACACGGGCAGAACTGCCTTACGGCTGGCCGAGGTCCAGCAGCCCATGACCGAAGCGACGTTGTCGTTCACCAAGAGCTTCTTGGCCTTTTCCGCAAAGGTCGGCCAATCGGATGCGCCATCTTCTTGAATGTATTCGATCTTGCGACCCAGAACGCCGCCTTGCGCGTTGATCTGGTCGATCGCCAGCTTTTCCGCCTGCACCGAACCGGTTTCCGAGATCGCCATGGTGCCGGTGACCGAGTGCAGGATGCCCACAGTCACGGTGTCATCGGTGACGGCCAGTCCGGTCGTATTGACCGCATCGGTCGGATAATCCTGCGCTTTTAAGTTCTTGGGCAGAAACAATGAGGCCGACAAAGCGGCGCCACCGGCTAAGATTGCGCGGCGGCTGACGTTCATATTCGGGGAGTTTTTGGTGGATTTGGTCACAGTGCCCTCCTTGTTGGCTTAATTCTTGAGCAGGGTTTCGATCCGCTCTTGCCCACAAGGCTGACAAAGTTTTCTGCGCCGCAGTATACGTCAAATAACGTATATGAGTGCGCGTTTTTCCCCCTATGCTGATCTCCCAAGGGAGCGTGGGACAAAAACGCAAGTTTGTAATTCATCTTTTTGCACCCAGTAACACTGGGGCAATTCGTTTGAATGCAGAGCATCGAGGATGTGTCCTGCGCCACTGTTGAGTACAGAGTGAAAGAGGCGCATTTTCATGCACTTGCCATACAGCGCCACCGGAGGCCGCAGAAGCTACAACCGGTGGGTCGCCAATGAGACCATGGAAGATTTCGCCCTGCGCTACACCGCACGGCGGGCGCGGCGTTGGGGCTCTGACCGGATCGCGAACACAGCGATCGGCTCGATTTCGTTCCTCGCGCTCGAGGCAATCGGGGGCACCATAACACTCACCTATGGGTTCGATGCTGCACTTGCAGCGATCTTCTTGGTGGGGCTTCTGCTGTTTCTGACAGGCCTGCCCATCTGCTACTACGCAGCCCGCTACGGGGTGGACATTGACCTGCTCACCCGCGGCGCGGGCTTTGGTTACATTGGGTCAACAATCACATCCCTGATCTACGCTAGCTTCACCTTTATCTTTTTTGCCCTCGAAGCTTCGATCCTCGCCTTTGCGCTGGAATTTTGCTTCGGACTTCCAGTCTCCTTGGGCTATTTGGTGTCAGCGTTGATCGTCATTCCGCTGGTGCTGAACGGCTTTTCCAAGATTTCGGCATTTCAGACATGGACCCAACCGCTGTGGATCGGACTGCACATCCTGCCTTTTGTGATCCTGCTGTCCCAAGGGGTAGATTGGTCCTACTGGACCAGCTTTGGCATCGATCCCGACGCTTCTGGGCTGAACTGGCTGTCTGTCGGCTTTGCCTCGGCGATTGTGTTCTCTCTGTCGGCGCAAATCGGTGAACAGGTGGATTTCCTTCGGTTCCTGCCAGAACCCAAGGACCGCAAGAGCCGCATCCAATGGTGGGCCACCCTACTGACCGCAGGCCCCGGTTGGTCCATCATAGGCGTGGCCAAGATGCTGGCGGGCTCGTTCCTGACCACCTACGCAATCCTCCAGGGCGAAACCGTCGAGGCCGCCACCGACCCCACCCACATGTACTTTGTTCTGTTCGATCTGGCCTTCCGCTGGGAATGGTTGGCCGTGGGCGCGACCGGCCTGTTCGTTATTCTCAGCCAGCTAAAAATCAACGTGACCAATGCGTATGCGGGCTCGATCGCGTGGTCGAATTTCTTTTCTCGTCTCAGCCATTCACACCCGGGTCGGGTGATCTGGCTGGTGTTCAACGTCGCCATTGCAGTCATGCTGATGGAGCTCGGGGTCTTTGCCGCCATCGGGCATATTCTAGGCCTCTATTCCCACGTGGCCGTCGCTTGGATCGGGGCGATCACCGCCGATCTTGTGATCAACAAGCCCCTCGGCCTCAGCCCCAAAGGGATCGAGTTCCGCCGCGCGCATCTCTACGACATCAACCCCGTGGGCGTCGGGGCCATGCTGACAGCGGTGGTGCTATCGATCCTCGCCCATAGCGGCATGATAGGCCTGATGGCAGAGGCTTATTCTGCCGGCATCGCCTTGGTCACGGCACTTATCAGCTCGCCCGTGCTGGCCGCCCTCACCCGCGGCAAGTACTACATCGCGCGCCCCGTACCAGAGGCACACTCGGCCCACGAACAAACCTGCTGCGTCTGTGAATACAGCTTTGACCCCGAAGATATGACTGACTGCCCGTTCTACGCGGGACCGATCTGTTCGCTCTGCTGCACGTTGGACAGTTCGTGCCGTGATACGTGCAAACCCCACGGGCGGCTGGACACCATGGTCAGCGGCACCATGCAATCAATCTTGCCGGACCACCTATTTCGCGCCCTGACCTCCCGGCTGTCATTGTTCCTATTTGCCGCATCGGTCCCGGCTGCGGTCTTTGGCGGGCTGCTGCTGATCATACGCTCTCATGCGGCCAGTCCCGATCTAGATGCGATCATGACGCTGATCTTTTGTTCAGTGCTGGTTTGTATCGGAATTATCACGTGGACGCTCATTCTAGCACGCGAAAGCCAGCACAAAGCGCGGGACGAGGCAGACTTGCAAACCCAACGCCTGCTGCGTGAAATTCGCGCCCACGAGCGCACGGACGCCGAACTCCAGCGCGCGATGGAAAAGGCAGAGGCCGCCAATCTGGCCAAGACTCGCTACATGGCCGGGATCAGCCATGAGTTGCGCACGCCGCTAAACGCCATCTATGGCTATGCGCAAATTCTAGAGGGCGACAGCTCCCTCCCAGTCCGTCGCCGCGATGCGGCCAAATCCATCCGCCGCAGCTCTGAACATCTGGCGGGGCTGATTGAAAACCTGCTGGATATCTCCAAGATCGAGGCAGGCCGTCTGGAAATCTCTCGCGACCGGATCAACTTGCGGTCTTTCATGGCGCAGGTGACCTCGATCTTCGAAGGGCAAGCCAAGGCCAAGGCGCTGGATTTCCGCATCACAACCCGTGGCAACATCCCCACATGGGTCGACTGCGATGAAAAGCGTCTGCGTCAGATCATCATAAACCTACTCTCGAACGCCTTTCGTTACACCGATCAGGGCCGTGTGGACCTAGAAGTCGCCTACCGCAACGAGGTCGCCACGATTACCGTTTCTGACACGGGCATCGGCATCCCCGAAGACCAAATCCACCGCATCTGGAAACCCTTTGAGAGGCTATCGCGCGCGGGCGCGGGCGGCTCCGGTCTGGGGCTGACGATCACGCGCCTCTTGGTCGAAATTCTGGGCGGCGAGATCAAAGTCGAGAGCGAAGTCGGCGTTGGCAGCCGTTTCACACTGCGCTTGATGCTGCCATCGGTCCAGCCCTCGGTCATCTCTCATCTTCCTGATGTCCCAGACACACCACGCGTTCACGCAACCGGCTACGTCGGTCCCCGCAAAGCCATTCTGGCGGTGGATGACGATCTGGATCACCTTGCCCTGTTGGAAACACTGCTCAAACCGATGGGCTTCTTGATCCAATGCCAGCCCAGTCCCGTAACCGCGCTGGCCAGCCTAGAGGACGTGGTGCCCGATCTGTTTATTCTAGATATCGACATGCCAGAAATGGATGGCTGGAGCCTCGCCCAAAAGCTGCGGGACGATCCGAAATTCCGGTCGACCCCGATCCTGATGGTCAGCGCCCATGCCCTAGAGGCGCGACGTCAGGTACAGCGCGAGGGTCTATTTGACGCGTTCATCGTTAAACCCTACTCGCTCGAGGACTTGCTGCTGCGCATTGCAGAGCTGCTGCGCGTGCCCTTGCTCAACGATACCGCACCCGTCACGGCTGACCCGCCCCCTGCCGCAATTCCAACGGAAACCTACGAACGCATTCGCGATCTGGCCCATTTGGGGCACGCCGCCCCCTTGCGACGCATCATCGACGATCTGGATGGCGGAACGGACCGTACCGCTCGCAAGCTCCGTCAGATGATGTCCGAATTTGACATGGCGGGGATCGCTCAATGCGCAGAGGAGGCGCTGTCTCATGACGCTTAAAACCGCTCAGGCCAACGCTTTTGGAACCCGCGCCATCGCCTTGGTGATCGACGACGCCCCCGAAACCCTAGGGGTGATTTCCGAAGCGCTCGAGGCGAACGGCATGACGGTTTTGGTGGCGCGCAGTGGCGCCGAAGGGATCGCGCTGACCCACCGTGTGCAGCCCGACGTGATCCTGCTGGATGCCCAAATGCCAGAGATGGACGGGTTCGAAACCTGCCGCGCCCTGAAATCCAGTCCGGGATCGACGGATGCGCCTGTGATCTTCATGACGGGGCTGACCGATCCGGAATACATCCTCAAGGGGCTACAATCGGGCGGGGTCGACTACATCACCAAGCCTGTGGTTCTGGATGAGTTGATCGCCCGCATCATCACGCATGTGCTGAATGCTCGGGCTATTTCGTCGGCACGGCGCGCGCTGGATCAGACAGGGCAATCGCTGCTGGCCTTTGACAAATCGGGGCGGTTCAGTTGGGGCACGCCAAAGTCACTGGGGCTGGCCGACACAAACGAAGAGGCCCGACACCTGCTGGCCGACACCCCGCCAGATGTGTTCAGGAAATGGCTTCTCTCATTGGGCCATACGGCGCTCTCTCACTCGGCTCCCCTGCACCTGGGCCCCTTGGTCCTGAAGTACGTAGGCACCGCCAATGACCAAACGCTGATCGAGGTGCACGAAGCTCAGGGCTCCTCGCCCGTCGCGCCATTGATGCAAGCGCATGGTCTGACGGAACGCGAGGCCGAAGTGCTGCTTTGGCTCAGTCAGGGCAAAACGAACAAGGACATCGCAGAAATACTTAGCCTGAGCGCCCGCACGGTGAACAAGCATCTAGAGCAGATTTTCTACAAGATGGGCGTGGACAACCGGACCTCTGCGGCGGTAATAGCGGACCGCCTGCTGCACAGAGCGTGACGCGCCTCAGGCCTTGGGCAATTCGATAACAAAGACCGCACCGCCCTGTCCGCCCGGATCGACGCACGTAACTGTCCCATCCAGATTACCGATCAAGCGGCGCACAATGGTCAGACCCAACCCCGAAGAGTCCGGACGCCGCTTGCCATCGCCTGTGTCAAAAGGTTTGAATATCCGCTCTCGAAGCGCTGCGGGGATGCCCCGCCCATTGTCGCGGAAGTGGATGCTGTAAAGACCGGCAGCTTCTGTTACCGAGACTGTGATCTGCACATTGCCATCTTCGGACGCATTGATCGCGTTCTCGACCAGATTGTCGAACACACGGGCCAAAAGCAGACGGTCGGTTTCGATCACCATCGGACCATCTGTCTGCACGTTAATCCGGCATCGATCCGCAAACCGCCGTTCCACGTCATGCAGGAAATCGGTCAGGGCCATCGGCTCTTTCTGGACCAAGGCCACACGGGCCGAGAGGAAGTCCGTGAACGACAGGCTCAGCTTCTCGAGGCGAGTCAGGTTGTCCAGAATGCGGTCCTTCAGATCCTGATCGGTCAGACCCTTGGCCTCTTTCAACTGGTCCCACATCTTGGTGACAGTTCGCACATTTCGGATCGGCGACTTCAGATCATGGGCCAAGGACGAGCGCATCAGCGAAATCTCGGCTTCTTGGGATTCCATGATTGTCTGCGCCGCGACCAAATCCGAATTCCGCGCCTGTAGTTTCTGGTTTTTGCTTTGTGCCAGTCGTGCCCGCTCCACCGCGAAAACGATCACGATGAATGCTAGAATACGCGTAAAGGCAAATCGCTGCCCCCAGACGTAGGCTTCAATCAACGCCTCACCCGAAATCGGCACTGACAGTGTCCAATCGCGGCTGATTGCACGAATGGTGCTTTGAACGTGGAAGTCTTGCGCGTTGCCCTTGGCGAAAACCAACTGCTCGCCCTCTGTGACGGAATAGGCAAACGTGTCTCCCACCTCTCTGGAAATCTCAGAAAACAGGGCTTCTAGATTCAGGGCATTCCCCAGAAGTCCGATAGTCTGCCCATCCCTGACGATGGGCGCGACCATAGCGACTTGCGCCTTCGTCAGACCAAATTCAAAGGGGGCGGACACAGTGACCTCTTGGGTCTCGGCAGCTTGCAACAAGGTTTCTTTGCGCACTGGACTGAAATCCAGTCCGACCTCTTTGACCATCGGCAGCAGGGCCGCCGGAGAGGCTTGCATAAATCGGAAATTTTCGTCCATCCAGCCAATGCCAGAAAGGCTATCGAAGCCAGTAACATAGTTGTCCGCATCACTCTGCCATGCTGCAATGTCTGGATAGGCGCCCACAGCGATGCGATCGGCCATCCGGTCCAAGGCTTCGGCCAGATTGGCCAGTTCGTTTTCGATCCGATGCGCGGAAATCTCGGCCAGTGTGCGGGCGCGAGAGGCTTCTACGTCTAGCATCGTGTCCATAAACACGCGCCGCGCGGTCAGTGCCCCCGCGCTGGTGATCAAGGCCACAGCCAGCAAGATCAAAAGGGTCCTGCGGGTGGTGTCCTCTGGGTAGCGCAGCCGATCCAGATACCCATTTCCCGCGACGATCAGCACCAAGAGCGCCGAAAAGAGCGGCATCGCGTCGGTTCTTACCTGCAAGACCCCTGATGGCGGCGCGATGAAATGAAAGACGATGCTGATCAAGGCAAAGGCGCTCACAGACACCAAGGATGCAACCCCAAGCCCGAAGGCAAAGCTCACTCGTGTGAATTTGGTGGTCATGTGGCGCGAGAACCAAAGCAAATACGCCGTGAGCGGGAAAACAATGGAATGGGCGCGGAAGTCTTCGAGATCTGCGATGTCCTTGCTGAGCAGCATTAAGATCGCGGCCAAAAGGTTCAGCGCGGCAGCGGCGTGCAGCACGGCAAGCCTCTTGGTCACATGCTCTTGCGGCTTCCAGAAAGCCTGAGCGACCAAGAGAGCAATAGTGACAAAACACACCAAAATATCGAGCGCGCTGTGCGGCATCATCACCAGCAACTCGCCCATCGCAAGCGCCGCTGCGATCAGGGCCAAGCCCTGTATCAGACGTGCTTTGAGTTTGCCGAAGTTCATGCGCTCTTCCATCGTGACAAGTCATTGACCCGGCACTGCGCCGGAATGGGGAACAGAGCACTGATGAAACCGAATGCAGCCGCCGCGCCACAGTGACCCGCAAAATACACACTTTCAGGAGGTTCGGACTACCATGACAGCCTGCTTATCGAAAGCTGGTCTATCTAATTCCCGTTCTAGTGCATCATTAGATTAGGCCAACCCTGCAGCCCGCATCGCCGCAAAGGGCCGCAAGCCTTTGCGGCGATGCGGCCCAATAATATCGCGATGCGTGAACAGGTTAGCCGTGTTCCAAAATGCGCCCTAAAAAGTCACGCGTGCGTTCATGTTGCGGACTGCCGAGAACCTCGGCTGCGGGGCCTTCTTCCAAGATCAGGCCGCCGTGCATGAACAGCACCCGATCTGCCACCTCTCGGGCAAAGCCCATCTCATGGGTTACGACCAGCATGGTCATCCCCTCTTCGGCAAGTTGGCGCATGGCGGCCAACACCTCGCCTACCAATTCCGGATCAAGAGCCGAAGTGGGCTCGTCAAACAGGATCGCCTCGGGTCGCATGGCCAGCGCGCGCGCAATGGCGACGCGCTGTTGTTGTCCGCCGGACAGACGGTCAGGATAGGCATCAGCCTTGTCCGCCAATCCGATACGCGCCAAAAGCTCTCGGCCATAAGCTTCGGCCTCGGCACGAGGTTCGCCTTTGACGTAGATCGGACCTTCTGTGACATTTTCGAGCGCTGTGCGGTGCGGAAACAGGTTGAACCGTTGGAACACCATGGTCACGCGCGTGCGGATGTCGCGGATGGACTTGCGCTCTGCCTCGACCAATCTGTCATCCACGCGGATCGCCCCGCCTTGGTAAACTTCCAGCCCGTTGACACAGCGCAGCAGCGTTGATTTTCCGGATCCCGACGCGCCGATCAGGCAGACGACCTCGCCCTTTTTTACGGTCAGGTCGATGCCCTTCAGGACCTCAAGATCACCATAGCTTTTGTGTAATCCTTGGATGTCGATCATTTCTTGCCGAACCTCCGTTCAAGCCAGGATGCCAGAATGAACAGCGGCACCGACAATGTCAGATAGAGCCCTGCCACCAGCGTGTAGACGGTCAGGTTTTCAAACGTGGACGCTGCCAGCATTTTCGCCTGAAACGTCATCTCGGCCACGGTGATGACAGAGGCCTGCGAGGTATCCTTGAGCAACATGATCATTGTATTGCCATAGGGCGGCAGCACCGTGCGGAAGGCTTGGGGTAGGATCACGCGACGCATGGTCATTCCCCAGCCCATGCCAATCGACTGTGCCGCCTCGATCTGGCCATCCTCTACGGCCTCTAGGCCCGCGCGGAAGTTTTCCGCCATATAGCAGGAGTAGGCGAGACCGAGGCCGATGGCCCCAGCCTGAAATGCGGTCAGGTCGATGCCCCAGTCGGGCAAGACAAAGTAGATGTAGAACAACTGGACAAGGATCGGGATGCCGCGCACCACGTTCACAAAGCTGCGCGAGGTCCACGACAGGATCGGATTGCCCGAATACCGCATCAGCGCCAGCACGAGGCCAAAGAGCGTCGCGATCACCAACGCGCAGAACGCGATGCCAACCGTTGTCGCCGCCCCGCGGAGGAGGATGGGCAGGTAAGCCTGCGCATCCGTCAAAAAATTCATCATGGTCTGGGGTGTCCAGCGATCAATCCAGATTCCACTTGGCGATCAAGGCATCCAGCTCTCCGCTCTCCTTGAGTTCGGCCAAGCCAGTGTTGATCCGCTCTAGGAGTTCAGGCTGCTCTTTGGCGATGGCCAGACCCAAGGGCGCGACGAACTGCTGCTCGTAGCCTTCGGCCATCTTGAGCTCAGGGAATTTCCCCTGCCCGATCTGGTAGGCCATGATCGGCTGGTCGGCAAAGCCCACATCAATGCGGCCCAGTTCGACCTCTTTCATAATGTCGGCGATGTTCTCATAGACCTTGATGTCCCCAATCCCTTCGAGCGTTTCAAGATCGGTCAAATATTTGGTGCCCTGCTGGACACCAATGGTCTTGCCCGCCGTCTCTGTCAGACCGGCAGTGTACATGGTGTCATCATCGGCACGAACCACCAGCCCCTCGCCATATGGGAAGATCGGGTCCGAGAAATCGACGACCTCTTTACGCTTTTCGGTGATCGACATCGCAGCCGAGATGATATCGATCCGGCCCGATTGCAGCGCAGGCAGCAAGGACACCCAGTCGGTGGACTGCACGTCGGCCTCGAACCCCGCCTTATCGCCGATCGCCTTGACCACATCGACCATCATGCCTGTGATCTCGCCGCTGGACACGTCCAGAAAAGTAAAAGGCACGCCGGTCGGGGTAGACCCCACCTTGAGCGTTTCGGCCATGGCCGGTAGGGCGCCGAACGCCAGAGCGGCTGCGGTGAGTGCAATCTTGGTGAATGTTATTTCAGTATACCCTGCTGGATGGCCGACCCCATTCATCAAAGGGCGGCGGGATCAGCGTTACGCTTGAACATGCCCTCTGCACGCCAGCTTTGAGCATGCGTCAGGCTATTCAAAATAATGGCGAATATGAGGATCATCTAATCTGGCTGTTGCATATGCATTCAGCAACACCCACGCGGCAATGCACAAAACATCACCCCATTGGGTATACTGAAATGGGATAATTCGCCCCTTCGCGGCGCCACTCGCATTTAAATTTGCCCAAACCTCAAACTCAGTATACCGAATCAAGATATGATCGATCATTCGCTCACTCAGCCTGCACCGACCCAAACCCCGACTCGTGCGGCGGATATCCATGCGCAACTAAAAGACCGCCTGCTGTCCCACCGCTTTCGCATGGGCGATATTTTGCGCGAAGAAGAGGTCGCCTCTTGGTTCGGGGCCAGCCGCTTGCCCGCCCGAGATGCGATGCGCCAACTAGAGCATGAAGGCCTGTTAGAACGTCATGGGCGGCGCTATCGCGTGCGTCTTTATGATTACAAGGCCGTGCAGGTGACCTACCGCATGCGCGCAGCGCTGGAACATTTATCCGTCGATCTGGCGATCGCACATGGAGAGCCAGAGGATTTCGAAGCGCTGGCCCGTCTCTTGGAGCATCAAAAAGAACTGGTAGAGGCTGAAGATCGCGCGCTTTTCTCGGCCAGTGACGCCGAATTCCACCTTGCGCTGGCACGCATGGGCCGCAACCCCACTCTGGTGCAGGAACTGGGCAAGCTGCTGGACCGCGTGCGCCTGATCCGGTCGGACGAGATCGGCAAGGACAACGGCCCCTCTGCGGCCTATGAGGACCACCTGCGGATTCTACACGCCCTGAAACGGGGCGATGCGAACACGGCAAAGGCCGAACTTGACTACCACTACGACACGACCGTGCGCCTGCATGACCAGTCTACAGGGCCCGGCCTTTCCTGACATTTTCCCCAAAGGCCTTTGATATGGATATCGACAAGGACTGCATTCACCGTTTCCCGTCGCTCTGGATGGAGACCGCGTCCGAACCGGATGTTTCGGTTCCTTTGGACGAAGACACCTCTGCCGAGATCGCGATCGTCGGCGAAGGGTTCACTGGCCTGTGCTGCGCCATATCTTTGGCGGATGCGGGGCGTGACGTGGTCTTGATCGATGGCGGAGGACCTGGTTGGGGCGGATCAGGGCGCAATTCGGGGGCTGTCATTCGCGGGTTCAAAATGGGCCGCACGGCCCTCTCCGAACATTTTGGCGAAACAGGCGATGCGATGTTCGAGTTCGGCACCCGCAATGCAGAGATGCTCTATGGCTTGATCGAACGTTTCGGAATCGACTGCCAACTGCGCAAGACGGGCTGGGTTTTGCCAGCCCATAACGCGGCGGGCCTGCGCAGTGTACAGGATCGTCATGCCTCATGGGTCAAAGATGGCGTCACCGGCGTCGAACTCTTGGACCGAGAAGAGACCGCTAAAGCTGTGGGCTCTGACGCCTATATCGGCGGGCTGATCGACCGAGAGTGCGGGGTTCTGCAGCCCTTCTCCTATGCCCGAGGCTTGGCGCGGGCGGCGCAATCCCTTGGGGTGCGGGTGTATGGCCAGACCCGCGTGACGCACAAAACCTACAGTGGCGGGCACTGGTACCTGCAGACCCCTGCGGGCAAAATCAAAGCCAGAACTGTCGTGATCGCCACCGATGCGTGGACGGACAAACTAGAGCCGCGCATGTCCGACCGCATGGTCAGCACCCATTCACAGATCGTTGCAACCGCTTCATTGCCGCCGTCCATCGCAGACAGCCTGTTGCCCGAGGGCCCTTGTGCATCGGACAGTCGCAGGATCCTGCTCTACTGGAACAAAACTCCAGACAACCGGATCGTCTTTGGCACCCGTGGCAAGGTGGACGGGCCCAAGACAGACGGCGACTTCGCCCATGTCGAAAAGGCGATGGTCGCGCTCTATCCAGCGCTCAAAGGTGCAAAGATCACCCATAGGTGGGGCGGCCGGATCGGGCTAACGCGGGACTTCATGCCACGCATTGACCAGCCGGAACCTGGCCTTTGGACAGCGCACGGCTACTCGGGGCGCGGTGTCGCGATGGGCACAGCCTTTGGCCTATTGATGGGAGAAGCGATTGCGGCCGACCGTTTGACCAGCACGCTGCCGGTGCCTGTCGGGCCCGCCCCAGACCTGCCGCCAAAATTCACACACCGTGCTGGGATCGTCGGAGCGACCATCTGGTACAGACTGCTGGATCGCTGGATGTAAAACCCCTTGGACCTGTGCCCTACCCGTTTGCTGCGGTAGCGAAGTCACGGCAGATCGGGTAGTCAGAAAGAAAACAAAAGAGGTCCGAGCATGGTTTCACGCAAATTTACCGTTCTTCTCGCCCTGACGCTTCTCGCCAGTTGTGGGGGCGTTACCTATGATCGCACCGTTGTCCGGGGCGCGGGTCCTGACGAACTTCTCAAGCTGCGCGCAGGACCTGGCTTGGGCTTTCGCGTGGTGCTTGGCCTGCCAGACGGCACAGTGCTGAACAGCCGTGACTGCGTGACTGAGATCGGCCAACTCTGGTGCCGCGTCTCGCTGGCCGATGCACCCCGTATCACCGGATACGTCTCTGCCGACTACATTGATGTGCCCTAAGGCGCAAAGAGGCCCAGCCACAGGCGGCGCAACCCAAGTCTACATCACCGGGCGCCCAACGCCGATCTGAGGCGCGCGAAATCAGGACCAGCCTTCGCGCAATATTGCTCCTGCCCTAAATTGGGCGGGGCTGCGCCCGTTATTCTCCAAGCATCCAGCGACGCCTTGGCGCAAACGCCCTCTTGTAGACGGATCGGCGCGGAATGGAGTACCGTGGATATCTGCGATAGAAGGAGATTGCATCATGTGCCAGGTTTTTGCAGGACAAGACCCAGCTCGCTACACATCAACCACACGCCGCTTGCGCTTGAATGGCCAGAGCACGAGCATCCGGCTCGAGAACGCCTTTTGGGACATTCTGGACCAAATCGCCAAGGCGGACGGCGTTTCGACGCCCGCGTTTATCTCGCGCCTGCACTCCGAGGTGCTGGAGGCACGCGGAGAGCCCGTGAACTTCACCTCGTTACTTCGCACAGCTTGCCTCATTTTTATGGGTCAAAGCAGCGCAACAGCTCATCAAGAGCAAACCCTGGCCGTTGCCGCGGAATAAGGTTTAGAGGCTGAATTTCGCCCAATCTGGCGTGTAGTACACTGCTACTACCCACGCAGTTTCAGATTCGCGCATTCTGAATTGGTCAAATAAAGATACCAATTCAGGAGATGTGTCCTTGGCCAAAGCCATCCACAGCATGATCCGCGTCCTCGACGAGGACCGATCCGTCGCGTTCTACTCCAAGGCATTCGGTCTATCTGTCGCCGACCGCTTGGACTTCCCCGATTTCACGCTTGTCTACATGAGCAATGACGAAACCGGGTTCGAGGTCGAACTCACCATCAACAAGGGCCGCACCGAACCCTACGATCTGGGGGACGGCTACGGTCACCTTGCTGTGTCGGTCGCTGATCTGACTGCCGAACACGCCCGTTTCGAGGCCGAGGGCCTCAATCCCCGCAAACTCGTTGAATTTGCGCCTGCCGGTGAACTGGTGGGGCGGTTTTTCTTTGTCGCTGATCCGGACGGTTACCAGATCGAAGTGCTCGAACGATCGGGCCGCTTCCAGTGACGCACATCTGACATCACGCATTCTAAGGGAGGAGATTAGAATGGAACGTACAGAGCGCCCGCAGGGGCTGACTCGTCGCCAACTCTTGTCGCGGGCGACCGCGGCGGGGACGGCATTCGTGGTGGGCTCCGGCTTTGTCGCGGCCCCGAACGCGGCATGGGCCTACGAGACCACCCATCTGGACGCGCGGGCTTTCGCGACGCTGGTGCAGATGGCGCGGGATATCTATCCCCACGACCGCATCCCCGATGAGAATTACGTCGCCGCAGTCAAAGGCTACGACAACGCCGATATCGCCCCTGCAATCACCGCAGGTTTGGCTGCATTGGATGCCGCCGCTCAGGGCAAGGGCTTTGGCTCTTACCTCGACGCCGGTTGGGAACGCGACCGCGTGGATATCCTGCGCGGGATGGAGGAAAGCGCGTTCTTCCAACAGATCCGCGGCGGGCTTGTGACCGGTCTTTATAACCAGAAAGCCGTGTGGCCGATCTTTGGCTACGAAGGAGAGAGCTTCTCTCAGGGTGGTTACATCGACCGCGGCTTTGACGACATCAACTGGCTTTAAGGCCATAGGGGAGGAGAATAACTATGGCTGCACCTTTTGATCTGAATGACGACAGCGTGGTCGTCATCATCGGCACTGGCGCCGGTGGCGGCACATTGGCGAACGAACTGGCCCAGAAGGGCATCAAGGTCGTCGCACTCGAGGCAGGCGGACGCTATCTGCCTGACGATTACATCAACGATGAATGGGAAAGCTTTGGCCAACTGGCTTGGACGGACCCGCGCACCACGTCGGGCGACTGGCGTGTGGCGAAGGATTTCAGCGGTCTGCCCGCGTGGATCGTCAAAGCGGTTGGCGGCACCACCACCCACTGGGCTGGCGCGTCGCTGCGGTTCCAAGAGCACGAGTGGAAGGCTGCGACCAACTATGGCGCGGTGCAGGGCGCGAACCTCTTGGACTGGCCGATTGACGCGGCCGAGATGGACCCGTGGTACGCCAAAGCCGAAGAAAAGATGGGCGTGACCCGCACAGGCAACCGCCCCGGCTTGCCCGGCAACAACAACTACAAAGTCTTCGAAGCGGGCGCCAAAGCCTTGGGCTACGAAAAGGTCCACACCGGCCGCATGGCGATCCAGACCCGCGACGATGGCGACCGCATTCCCTGCCAGCAGACCGGCTTCTGCTTCCAAGGCTGTAAGTGGGGCGCCAAGTGGTCCACCGCTTACACCGAGGTCCCTGCAGGCGAAGCGACCGGCAACCTTGAGGTGCGCGAACGTGCCCACGTTGCCCGCATCCTCCACAACGAAGCGGGCAAGGTCACTGGCGTCGAGTACTTTGACGCTGACGGCAATCTGCAGATGCAGAAGGCGCGGATTGTCTGCCTTGCCGGTAACTCGTTTGAATCCCCGCGTTTGCTGCTGAACTCGGCCTCGTCGATGTTCCCAGATGGTCTGGCGAACAGCTCGGGCCAAGTGGGGCGCAACTATATGCGGCACATGACCGGTTCGGTCTATGCGGTCTTTGACAAGCCCGTGCGCATGTGGCGCGGCACGACCATGGCCGGCATCGTTCAGGACGAAGCGCGCCACGACCCCTCGCGCGGGTTTGTTGGCGGGTACGAGCTGGAGACGCTGAGCCTTGGCATCCCGTTCATGGCGGCATTCTTGGATCCGGGCGCATGGGGGCGCGAGTTCACGACCGCTCTGGATGGCTATGAAAACATGGCTGGCATGTGGATCGTCGGCGAAGACATGCCCCAAGAGACCAACCGCGTGACCCTGAACCACGACGTGACGGACCAGCACGGCTTGCCCGTGGCGAACGTCCACTTCAGCGACCACGCCAACGACAAGGCCATGCGGGCCCACGCCTACAAGCAGGGGATGGCAATGTACGAGGCCGTCGGGGCAACCCGCGTCTTCCCGACGCCGCCCTATCCGTCGACCCATAACCTGGGCACAAACCGGATGTCGGCGAATGCACGGGATGGCGTTGTAAACCGTTGGGGCCAGACCCACGACATTTCGAACCTGTTCATCTCGGACGGCTCGCAATTCACGACGGGCGCGGCAGAGAACCCGACCCTGACCATCGTCGCACTGGCGATCCGTCAGGCGGACCACATCGCGTCCGAAATGGCCAAGGGGAACGTCTGATCCCGCCAAAACGATCCATGAAGAGCGCGCCTTACATCTCGGCGCGCTCTCGATATTGGTCGATTTTGCTCTGAGACCGCTCGGGCAGCCGGAAGGCTTTGTTCATCCACGCTGCTGGGTTTGCCGAGAGAACCGAGGGCAATTGGCTCGCGACTTGGTTAAAGTTGGCTTTCAGCAATTAGGCGGCTTCGTGCGGGACAGCCTTCGGCGCACATTCACCTTCGGCAACTGATGGCAACGCGGTGCCCTTCTCGCCACCGACAAAAATCGCACACGATCTCTGTCCGCCTGCAGCCGCATGCCCAGGCATCAAGGCCGTGCCGCCCCTGAGATCAATGAATGGCTGCCCCACCCCTCAGCCGCGTAAAAACGCAGACCACCCAATGACGCCGCCACGAAGACATCGCGTCAAGCGTCAGCCTGCTTCTCCTCGACATTTTCGACAGACCAAGCTGTGGCAGCTTCGATGGCAACCGGAGACGCAGTGGGAATGATGTTCAAGTAGGCCTCGGTCTCTTCCACCGGCGTCGAGGCACGCTGTGTCATACGGTATAGAGCGTAGGCAGCGATCATGGCAAAGGTCGCGGTGAGCACGAGCCAAAAGCCATTGGGACCGATGAGCTGCATAGCCCAACCAGACAGCAGCGGGCCCCCGATTGCTCCGACACCAAAGATGAACACCAAACCACCTGATGCGGCGGGCATTTCATCCGGGGATAGGTCGTCATTCGTGTACGCAAGGAACAGCGAATATAGGGGCGTCGTTACACCGCCCGCGACAAATGCAGCAACCAGCAGCAACTCTGAACGCATCTCCGAAACCAAGCCCAGTACGCAGCCAAAGGCCCCAAGCAAGGCTGACCCAAAAATAAGTTTTCGGCGATCCATGATGTCGGACAGCCAGCCGATCGGAAACTGCAAGAACAGCGCCCCTGCGAACAGCATCGCGACAAAGAGCGCGATTTGCGGTGCGGACATGCCGATTTGAGTCCCAAACACCGCAGCCATCCCCGATTGCGTCGCGTAAATGCTACCCAGAAAGAAGGTCCCAGCAGTGCCCAATGGCGCAGCCTTGAACAGGCGCTTCAAAGACATCGGTTGCGTCACAGTGACGGCAGGCGTCGGCGTGACGGATAACAGGATCGGGGCAAAAGAGATCGAAACAAGGATTGAGGCGACAATGAACAGCACCGACGTGGCCGCATCGCCCAAAGTGAGCAGCCACTGCGCGCCAATGATCCCTATCGTCTGAGCAATCATATAGGCTGAGAGGATCTTTCCTCGGGACTCGTTGGTTGCCGCGTGATTCAGCCAGCTTTCGGCGGACACATAGACCCCAGCCATGCAAAAACCGATAACCAGGCGCAGTGGTGTCCAGGCCCAAGGCTCTGCGGCCAATGGAAGGGCAATCAAACCTGCGGACATGAAGCTCCCGAGCGCGGCAAAAACGCGAACATGGCCCACCCTACGAATAAGAATGGGTGTGACCCGCGCGCCTGAAAGAAACCCGATATAATATCCAGACGTGATGATCGCGAGTGTCCCCGCAGAGAACCCTTCAATATCCCCACGCAGGCCGATCAGTGTAAATTGCATCCCGTTGCCGAGCATGATGAGAAGCGTGCCGAGAAGAAGTGCCCAAACGCTTCCAAGGACTGAAATCATGTCGCTACCCGTTTGCTAAATGCTGCCTAAGACGACGCCAAATACATTCCTATAAAACGCCATCAACGCGTCGACTCGCGTCCAGAATGCAGCATTGCCGCCAAGTGTCTAACTCTGCGAGAACGATTGGCGCATTGCGCGTGGGCCGTGCCGAAAAACGAGGCGTTTCCTTTCTGTGCGACCGTGGAAGAATGATCGTTCTGCCGAGCCTCCTCATGCACTCGGCGCCACACCGCACATTTTTTAGACCATATGATCAATTCCATAGCACAGCGCCACGTAAACCGGTTCTTTCAGTGCCAAAGCCTCGCTAAGAATTCCCACTCAGCAATACGTGATGAACAGTCCTGTTGTGTAATTCTCAGGAGGAAATCTTGTTCAATCGCTTCATCTCTGCAGCTTTCGCTGCCTCAGTCGCCGTCGCAGCGACTTCCAGCGTTGCCCTAGCCGAAACGGATGTGCCGTTCGCGCTTGACTGGAAGTTCGAAGGTCCCTCCGCGCCTTACTTCCACGCAATCGACGCAGGCATTTTCGCGGATGCGGACCTGAACGTGACGATTACGGAAGGTCAGGGTTCCTTGGATGCGATCCCGAAAGTTGCGACCGGCGCATTCCCGTTTGGGTTTGCCGATATCAACAGCCTGACGCGCTTCCTTGACCAAAACCCGGAGGCACCGGTCAAGGCCGTCATGATGATCTATGACAAACCGCCCTTCGCTGTTGTTGGGCGCAAGTCACTGGGTGTCGAAACGCCCAAAGATCTGGAAGGCAAAGTTCTAGGCGCACCGCCGCCGGATGGCGCTTGGGCACAGTTCCCGATTTTTGCCGCCGAGAACGATCTCGACATGGACGCGATCACGGTAGAGCCTGTGGGCTTCCCGACCCGCGAACCCATGCTCGCCGAAGGCAAGGTTGCTTCGGTCACGGGCTTCTCGTTCTCGTCGACTTTGAACCTCAAACGCCTTGGCGTGCCGATGGAGGATCAGAGCGTACTGTTGATGGCCGACTATGGCGTGGCGCTTTATGGCAACGCGATCATCGTCAACACCGACTACGCTAGTGAAAACCCCGAAGTCGTCACTGGTTTCCTGACCGCAATCGCAGCGGGTTGGAAAGGTGCCATCGCGGACCCCGCCACAGCCATCGAAGCCCTGATCGAACGGAATCCGGCAGCAGACGCCGATCTGGAAACAGAGCGCCTGCAAATGGCGATCGACGCCAATGTTCTGACCGATTACGTGCAGGAAAACGGCATTGGCGGCATTGATGAAGAGCGGATGACCACGGCTATTGAACAGACCAAATCGGTCTACGAGTTCAGCACAGAGCCCGCAATCTCTACGTACTTTGATGGCAGCTACCTGCCCGCCGCAGACCTGCGGATGCTCCAGTAAAGGTATCGACTGCCGGCGGCCCCCTGCCGGCAGTCAAGCATATGCATGACCAATCTGATCGACATCAAGGGCGTGACCCACGCCTACAAAACGCCCAAAGGCTTGCTACCTGTCCTGAGCAATCTGAATTTGTCAGTGCCAGAAGGGGAATTCGCCGCCGTTGTAGGTCCTTCGGGATGCGGAAAATCGACCCTGACACGGCTTGTGGCCGGACTGATGAAGCCGGATCAGGGCGAGGTCTGGCTTCACGGCAATCTCGTGAAGTCCCCGCGCAAAACTGTAGGGATGGCGTTCCAGAACCCTGTTCTGCTGGAATGGCGCTCCATTTTGGACAACGTGATCCTGCCGCTCGAAATCGTCGCGCCGTCGATGCCACGCGCCCAGAAAATCGCAAGAGCCGAAGAACTCCTCGCGCTGGTCGGTCTGTCAGGTTTTGAGGCGAAACGTCCATCAGAGTTGTCAGGCGGGATGCGGCAACGCGCATCGCTGTGCCGGTCCATTGTGCACAAGCCCGAGGTTCTGATCATGGACGAACCGTTCGGAGCCTTGGACGCTTTCACGCGCGAAGACCTGTGGCAGACGATGCACGAATTGCGTGCAAAAGAACCCTTTACTGCCGTGCTGATCACCCACGATCTGCGCGAAAGCGTGTATCTCGGGGATCAGGTTTTTGTTCTGTCCGGCCGTCCCGCGACAACCCAATTTGTTTTGGATGTTCAGTACCCGGGTCAGGATGGACAGCGGAAACTCGACGGGCTGTACACGTCCGAGTGTTCCGACATGCTCGCGACATTGCGCGAGCAAATCAAGATCGCCCAAGGGCGCAACGCCGACGTAGCAGGCCACTGATGCAGACCTTTCAAAAGATTGCAGTTCCCTTTGCCGCCGTCATACTGTTTGTGGCTCTGTGGGAATTTCTGGTGTGGGCAAACAATTGGCCCGACTATGTGATGGCCTCGCCATCTGACCTGCCTGCCGCCTATAGCAAATTCTGGGAACTGTTCCTGATCGGCAGCTGGCAAACGCTTTGGCGGACGGTGGCAGGCCTCGCCTTGGCAGTCCTGTTTGGCACGCTTCTGGGGATGATCATGGGGTTTTCTCGAATTGCCCGCGACGCGCTCTATCCCATTTTGGTGGGGTTTAACGCGATCCCCAAAGCAACACTGGTGCCCGTCCTCGCGCTGTTGTTCATAGGTCAGCACAACTTCAATACAGTGTTGATGGCGTTTCTGATTTCCTTCTTTCCAATCGCCGTGTCGGTTGGCATCGGGCTGTCGACGCTGGAACCTGAGTACCGCGATATCCTGCGCTCTCTCGGCGCGAGCCGGTTTACGATCTTTCGCAAGATCGCCTTGCCCAAGACGTTGCCCGAGTTCTTCGGCGCGCTCAAAGTCTCTGTCACACTCGCGTTCATCGGCACCAATCTGGTCGAGATTATCTCGCCTCATGGGCGTGGATTGGGGGCGTTGTTTCTTTCGGGTCAGACGAACTCGAACTATCCGCTTATGTTCGCCGTGCTGATCGCACTCGCTGTGCTCGGGATCATCCTTTATTACTTCGTGGTCTTGTTGGAACGCATTTTTGCCGGATGGGCAGAGCGCCCGCAGCAGTAGCATGCTACGTAGCGGGGCTGTGCTTGCTGTCGGTGGACGCTAGGAAGCGGACCCGTGTCGCCGGTCACCGCGCTATGACGCTGAGAGCAAGACCAAGCCCGCGATAAGCACACCGCATCCAACCAAGCGCCACGGGCCAACCGCCTCGCGCAGGATGAGCATCCCCATGAGGGCGCCCACCATCATCGACATCTCTCGCATTGTGGCCACGATACTTAGTGGCGCCCCGCCCGTCAGCGCCGCAAGCACGAGGATATAAGATAGCGGCGACAACAAGCCCACGCCGCGCGCGGTCCACCAGTAGCCACGCATCGACTCGATGGCGTGGCGTGGATTGGCCAGTACCAGCGGCAACAGCAGGAAGAACCGCAAAAGGTTCGAGAACCACTCCAGCACCACTGGCGCAATGCCAAGCGTCTTGACCGCGTAGGCGTCAACCACCGTGTAGCTGGCGATCAGGCCTCCGATCGTCGTCCCCCACCGCACCCCGACAAGGCCGCTGGGGCGCGAGAATGCGGACAGCCTGCCCTCTGTGGCGATGAGCACGATACCTGTCACAACCAGCAAAAGGCCGATCAGACCCATTCCGGTGGGCGTTTCGCCCAAGATGACGAAAGCGCCGATGCTCGACAACATCGGCCCAGTCCCGCGCGCCACGGGATAGACCACGGACAGGTCGGCCACCTGATAGCCTCGCTGCAAACACAGGCTATAGGTCAGATGGAGCAGCCCGCTCAGAACAATGAAGCCGATACCTGTCTGTGTCCAAGTAATGTTTCCCTGCGCGAGCAGCCAGATCACCCACGGCGCATAAGCAACTCAGGCCACCAGATTTTAGGCAAACACGAAAACCGCCCCAACCGATGCGGCCCGTTTGGCCAGCAAGTTCCAACTGGCATGGATGAGAGATGCAAGAACAACAAGAAAGACTGAGCCAAGCGTCATTGAGACCTCCTTATGCGCGGCAAGTGCGCGGTTGATCTCGACGTCTCCTCCCCTGGGCTTTTATCCCTTGGGTGCAGCCAGGAACACCCCGGTCTCTGCAACGCTCGGTCCTGCGGCTGATCGCCCGGAACCCTAGTTGCCACTCAGTCGGTACCTCAAATCTAGCCGCGGAAAAGCCGCAGTATCAAGGACGGATTGGCAGCACAGTCGCCCCGACTAGCCCTGCCCGCATCGATAATTGGCGCGATGGGCGCGACCTGATGTGACGCGCCCTTAAACCGGGTATTCCGACGGAGCGCGGAATCCCAAAGAGGCACGGCGTAGAAGTTAAATCCCAAAGAGCCTCGACAGAACGGTCCAAATGATGGGAAGCAGCAGCGCCGTCGCCAACGCGTTCAGACCCATCGCAAGACCCGCGAAAGCTCCAGCAGTTTCATTGACCTGCAGGGCGCGCGCAGTGCCTATGCCGTGGCTTGCAGTGCCGATGGCCAAACCGCGGGCTTGCCAGTCCTTCACCCCCACCAGATTGAGGACGGCCGAGCCGAACATCGCTCCGAAGATGCCTGTCACGATCACTAGAACCGCTGTCAAAGAGGGCAAGCCGCCAAGCTCTTTGGCGATGGCCATTGCGACCGGGGCCGTGACCGATTTGGGCGCAACAGAGGCCAGCACTTCGCCAGAGCCCCCCAGCACCCAAGTCACCGCAATCGCGGTCAGAACGGCCGTGAGCGACCCAGCGATCAAGCTGACGGTGATCGCCAAGGCGGAGCGGCGCACGTGGTGCCATTGACGATAGAGCGGCACGGCCAACGCCACGGTCGCTGGACCAAGAAGGAAATGCACAAACTGTGCACCTTCGAAATAGGTCCCATAATCGGTGCCCGTCATGATCAAGACAGCAACGACCAAAAGGACGGCACCAAGAACCGGATTGAGCAGTGGATTGCGTCCTGCTTTCTCGAAGACCCAATTGGCGGCCTGAAACGCGATGAGAGTCAACGTCAGGTGAAACAAAGGTGTCGCGCTGAGATAGACCCAAGTCTCTTGTAAATTATCCATCAGATGCTTTCCGACCAAGCCAGTGCATGAGCAAGCCCGTGACGATGATGGTCGCCAAAGTGCTGATCACCAATGCGAGCCCGAGCGGCAACAACGCCTCGCCAAGCAGTTGGAGGTGCAAGATCACACCGGTTCCTGCTGGCACGAATAGTAGGGACATCGACCGCAGCAACCCGTTTGACGTCTGCTCCAGTTGCGCTGGCACCTGACCGCGGATCAATAGGATGAGAAAAAGAAACACCATCCCCAGCACAGGCCCGGGAACAGGCAGGGCCAATGCGCCAACGACGAGCTCACCCGCAAGCTGACAGAGGAGTATTAATGTTAAAAAAGGCAGCATGGGGTATCTCCGAATGTCTTCGCAAGTTGTGTCACCTTAGCCCGAAAGCCACAAATCAAAGAATGGCTTCTGACCAAAGCTTTGCGGTTCAGTCATCTCAACGTCTGTAGATTTCAGGGGCCGCAGTGTTGGTAAATGAACCCGTCGTCGATTTAACTCTCACAGACGGACTCGTTTCGCGGTGCAACTTTCCTTACAAAACATTCACAACTTCGTCGGCTCGGTGGTGGCAACACGTGGCATTCGGGGCGGACAATCCATGAATGGACGGCAATGGGAGAAGAGACTATGCAGACTCGCGACGCGGCGCAGGCGGCGGTGGACCCCTTTGCTATCAGGTTCGCCAAAAGAACGGTCCTGATCCTGTTGGGGCCGATTTACTTTGTTATCATCGCTTTCGCGCCGCTGTTTTGCGCGAAACGCAAAGGCTTCACTGGATGGTATTGGCGCCTTGTAAAGCGGGCATGCTCGCGGCTTTTGTGGCTTCTGAGTATCCGCGCAAGGATGTCAGAGGCGGATCGGCGCACCCTGAGTACCGATACCAACAGCATTATTGTGATTAATCATCGCAGCCATCTAGACGGGTTTACCCTGATGGACACGACGCCAGATCAGAAGTGGTTTACCTTTGCCGCGAAGAAAGAGCTGTTTGACGCCCCGTTGCTCCGAACCGGCTTTATCGGTGCGGGTTTGGTAGAGATCGACCGAAAGAGCGGGAAACGCGCCATGGAGACACTCCGAGAAGCGGTTCAACAGATGACTTCGCGGCGATCGGTGGTCCTGTTTCCAGAAGGCACACGGACCCAAACTGCCTCACTGGGTGAATTTAAAGCAGGTGCGGTCTTGGCGGCGCGCGCCACGGGACGCAGCATTCGGCCGATTGTTATCTTGGGGTCCGACAGATTGCTGCCTCGGGGGCAATTTATGCCAAAAAGTGGCTGTGTCAGACTGGTGGTTTTGCCTTCGTTCCATTGCGACATGGGAGCTTCGGTCGATGAAGACGTTGCACGCCTGCGCGACGCGATGGTTCAGGTGTTCAATGATGGCCACGTAATCCCTATGGCCTGAGAGGTTTGACGCCACTTGGTCAAACGGCATTTGGAACCGCCATTTCTTTGTCCGCTCAGAAGGAAGGCTCTTCGCTCTGATCGAAACGTCTTGGTCAACACTTCCGCAACGAATTCGGCCGCACGCGCGAGACGCGCGTTTTGTCTTCGTGCAAGGCCAAATACAAAAGTCGCGACAGGACTGCATTCCCGACAGGCGGCAATCCTCGGGCGTAAAAGTCCGGAAACAGCGCGATCCCCTGCCCCTCGACCGGCCCAATGCGGACAGCCTGATCTGCCTCTGCCCGCTGCAGATCCGCGCGATTTGAATTTGCATCAACCTCGAGTTGGATTTCGGGATGGCTCGCAAGGAACGGTCCCATCTGCGACTTCAGCTTTCTCGACAGGGGCCAACGCTTCGTAGGTTGGACGCCACCCGCGTGCCAAACGATCAAAGAGCTTGAGTCCGAGCGCGGCCTCTATCCGATCGATCCGGCGGGCGATCGTGGCATGCTCGACGCGCAACGACCACGCGGCACCTGACAGGCTGCACTCTCGGAACAGCGCCAGAAACGGTTTCAGATCACCCCAATTCATTGCACGGGCTCATCGGGAGATTTCTTAACGGATAGTGTTCGATTCCAACATATTACGGATCGTTTTCTAACCATCAATATTCAGAGGCACAGCAATCGGCGTTGACAGGAGAACAGAACGAACGCTGTTACATTTACGGAAAAATTCCTTGGGCACGTCTTTGCGGGCGAGATGGACCTAGCCTTGGCAATGGTGGGCGATGATGCCCGCTTTGTCGTAAGTAGGCCTGAACCCTCCGCCAAAAAGCCCGATTTTTGGCACACATATCGGACCTGGGGGGCACAGGCATTTTTCAATGTCTTTGGCGCTGTGATCGAGCAAGGCGAATTTAAGATCAGCGACACGTTCGAAACCGAGGCTCAGGCCTGTCTCGAGGACACGTTTCGCCTCAAAGTCCCAGCGACCGGCAAACCCTTTGTGAGCGACTGGGCCCTGATTACACGTTTTGCGCTGGGCAAACTGGTGGACTACCATATCTACGAAGATACTGTTGCGCTGGCTGACGCGATGCTGGCGAGTTGGCGCGCGTTATGCTCACCTCATGACGAGCGGCCAAGGGCCCCCAACAACCACATTTCGAGGTCATCAAGGATGTGCGCCTCAAGACTGTGGCCAGTGTGGCTGAACATCTTCAGCTCTGCTCTCTCAATCAACGCATGAGCACGATGCGAGCTCTCTGGAAGAATACAGCGATCCTGCTCCGCGCCGATCACCAACGAGGGGGCTGTGATCTTTTGCAGATACTCGGTCCGGTCACCGGAAGACGTTATGGCAAACAATTGTCTACCATAGCCGCCGGTTGTGAACCCTGATTTTTGCATCGCCGTTGCCAAGTCCACAGCTTCCGAAGGGCTTACGGGCGACGGCGCAGCGCACCAGATAAGGTCATCGGCAAGATGCGCTATTAGCTCGGCGTCACTCTCAAAGCCCTTCGCCACGCGTTCAAACCGTTTCATGGTGGCGGCGGGAATGGGGGCTTCAGCCTCTCCCGCAGAGCTACAGATCTGCGCAAACGCGGTTAGCCTATCCCCTGCCTCGGCGGCGACAAGCTGCGCGATCATGCCGCCCATCGAAAAGCCCACCACAGCAAAGCGCGGAAGGTTCAATTCGCGCGTCACGCTCATCACGTCGTCACGCATGTCGAACAGACTATACGCGACCTGCGATGCACGCCCGCCCAGAGCAGCATCCTGCGCATTCTTGTCTGGGCCACATCGGCCCGAGCGCCCCATATCTCGGTTCTCGATACAAACGACGCGAAAGTGACGCGCGAGTTTGTCCAGAAACGGCCTTGGCCATTCGTCCAGCTGCATTCCGAGGCCCAACAGCAAGACAATAGCGGGCGCCGTTTCGCGCCCGCGCACTTCGACATAAATCGGGCACGGGCCATCAATAGTTCTTTGCAAAAGCACCGTGTCGATCCGAATGTCAGAGCCCAAGATGGGCCCGTACGGCAGACAGACCGTCTCGGTCATCCTTGGTGGTGACACCCTGAAGCCAGTTCTCCAGATACTCGGGGTGCGCCTTCAGAAGCTTTGCAGCGGCATCATTTGGATCCTCGCCGTCCTCTAGGATATAGCCCATGCCCTCACTTTCCATGGCCACATCGAACGTCATCTGGGTCAGCAGCTTTCCGACATTGGGACATTCATCCAGATAACCTTTGCGCACCTGTGTATGCACTGTCGCGCCGCCATAGTTCGGACCGTAAAAATCATCCCCACCACTCAGGTATTCGATCTCTAACTCCGTATTCATCGGGTGTGGAGCCCACGCCAGAAAAACGATCCAGTCTTCCTTTCGCGCGCTCCGTTTCACCTGCGCCAACATTCCCTGTTCAGAGCTTTCGACAACCTTCCAATCACCAAGACCAAAGGCGTCTGTAGCCACGACATCCAGCATGATGTCATTGGATCCGGGCTCGATCCCGTACAAACGGCTGTCAAATTCCTCGGCGTGTTCTGCGAGATCCGAAAATTCTGTCACGCCCGCCTCATATACGTATTTCGGCACAGCAAAGGTGAACTTTGCGCCCTCTAGATTTCGGTGGATTGTCTCGATCTCGCCAGTGTCGCGGTATGCCTGATAATAGGTCTCCATTGCCGGATCCCAATACCCTAGGAAAACATCCAAGTCGCTGCGCAGCATGGATTCATAGATCACCGGAATGCCCAAGACACTGGTCTCCGCGGTGTAACCCAACCCTTCAAGCACGGTGCTGGCAACGCCTGTCGTCAGCGCCAAATCAGACCATCCTGGTTCTGCCATTCGAACAGTTTCACAACTTGCCGCGGCCTGTTGGGCACAAAGCACAAGCACGGCGGTTGCGGTTCCACCAAGGATTGTCGATTTCATCATCTGCTTCCCTCTTAAACCAATAGACTGACCGCGTGGTCAATATGTGGACCCTACGGATACATTGACCCGCGAGTCAATAAATTCTACCTCTGCTTCGGGAGGTACGTTCATGGGCCGAAAGAGCATTGCGGATATCAGGCGCGTTGAATTTGCAACTGCGGCCTTCGAAGTTCTATCCATTCACGGGATGAAAGGCACGACTTTACAACGCGTTGCCGATCACACGGGGGCTTCGAAGGCCAGCGTGCTACATTATTTTTCCAACAAACAAATCCTGATTGAAACCGCACTGCGGCAAGCGAATGCCACGCTTAGAAAAGAGGCGGTCGCCCTCATGAACCTCGCCTCGACCCCATGGGAAAAGTTTTATGGCATTCTCGAAGCCAATTTTTCGCCGACGACATTTCGTCCCGAAGTGGCTCACGGCTGGATTTCCATGTGTGCCGAAGTCCCTCACAATCCGCAGTTTCAGAGGCTGCAGACCGTGATCTATCGCCGGCTCCATAGTAATTTGGTCACGGCTTTAAAAGAAACTGGGATGACCCCAGCCGAAGCAGAGCGCGGCGCGAATGTCGTGAGCCTTTTGATTGACGGCATTTGGATGAGATGCGGCTTGCAGATCGGCGGATTGAACCGAGAGGATGCCTTTGCGCATATTGAAGGCGTCCTTAACAATTTATTCGGGGATTTGACCGAGCGGCAATCTGCCAAAACAAAGATGAGTGCACTCGCAAATGCTCTGACCCTGAATGCGGCAAAGCCGTAGAGCTCAGGAAGCATGAATTCACGGTAAGTGGCATGTTTCACGGTTCGCAAACGAGCGGAGAACATGTCAGGCCAGGCTTTGAATAGCCCCGTGTATTGTGGACGCTTTCTTCGCTAATTTTGAGGCAAGGAGGCCATGATGGGCACAGGGAATTTCACAGACGATTTCAAGCGTGACGCTGTCGCGCAGATCACCGAACGAGGCTATCCGGTGAAGGAGGTTTCGGAGCGGTTGGGTGTGAGCAAGCATTCGCTCTATGCTTGGAAGCGCAAGTTTGCGAAGTCGGCGTCAGACGACAGCGAGAAGGACGCTGAGATCCGCCGGTTGAAGCGCGAGCTGCTACGTGTGACGGAGGAGCGGGATATCCTAAAAAAGGTGACCGCGTATTTCGCCAGGGATGCAAAGTGAGATACGCGTTCGTTGCAGAGCACCGCGGATTGTTTTCGGTTCGGGCGATGTGCCGCTGTCTACGGGTCCAGCCGAGTGGTTTCTATGCGTGGCTGAAGGCCCCGCTGAGCCGCAGGGCTATGGAGGATCAGCGCCAGACTGTGATGCTGCAAGAAGCGTGGGTGGAAAGCGGCAAGGTTTACGGACACCGGAAACTGCATGACGACCTTCTTGAGCAAGGTGAAAGCATCTGCCTGAACCGTGTAGCCCGTCTGACCCGACTGGCCGGAATCAAAGCGCAAATTGGCTACAAGCGCCGTCCCGGCAAGTACGGTGGCAAGCCATCAATCATCGTGGACAACACACTGGACAGGCAGTTTGACGTTGCCGCAGCAGACAATGTGTGGGTGACAGACATCACCTATATCCGGACCCATGAAGGCTTTGCGTATCTGGCTGTCGTCATCGACCTTTATTCCAGAAGGGTCGTTGGCTGGTCGATGCAAAGCAGGCAGACCACAGATGTGGTTCTGCAGGCACTCCTGATGGCGATTTGGCGTCGAAAGCCCCGCGACAAGGTCCTGATTCATTCGGATCAGGGCAGCCAATTCACCAGCATGGAATGGGCTGTGTTTTTACGCGCCCACAAACTGGAGCATTCGATGAGCCGAAGAGGTAACTGCCACGATAACGCCGTTGCCGAGAGCTTCTTCAACCTGCTTAAGCGCGAACGGATCAGACGGAGAACATACCGAACGCGTGCAGAAGCAAGGCAGGACGTGTTCGACTACATCGAAATGTTCTACAACCCGAAACGCAAGCACGCGCATAACGGCATGCTGTCGCCAATCGAATTCGAACGGCAGCAGAAACTGAACAACAAAGGCGTCTAAAAAACACGGGGCTATTCA